>CACMNE010000019.1:0-25313 GCA_902614945.1 uncultured Alphaproteobacteria bacterium | reverse complement strand
AAGTTTCTGGTTTAACTAATTCTACTCAAGAAATAACATTGAAAGCCAAGGGGAACAATGAAATATATCATATTTTTTTAAGAACATCAGGAACTATTTTACCATGGCAGTATTATAAGGCTGAATTTAAAGTGACTAATAATTGGAAAAAAATTAATATCCCAATTACACAATTTGAAAGATCGAGTAGTTTTCTATCAAAAACTATTAAACCTAGTACTATTAAGAGTATTGGTTTGGTTGCTTTTGGAAGGAATTTCAAGGCTGATCTATATGTTTCTGAGATAACTTTCCAATGAATCTTGGCGAATTTAAAACTTAATGAGAAGTCAAATTTTAATAAATACAATTGGATGTCATGCTGCTGGAGAAGTTGGTGAGGTCATTTTATCAGGTGTTCAGAATCCAATAGGAAAAACTATTGCAGAAAAATCAAAATTCTTGATGGACCACCCTGATTTAAGAAATCTATTGCTATTGGAACCTAGAGGTGGGGTTTATAAACATTTCAATTTAATTCTTCCTCCAATAAATAAGAACGCTGACTTTGGGTGGATAATAATGGAGCCTATGTTCAATCCACCAATGTCAGGCTCTAATGCAATTTGTGCAACTACTGTTATTTTTGAAACTGGAATGAAGTCTATGGAAGAGCCATTTAGTGATCTTATTTTAGAGTCACCAGGCGGGCTAATTAAAACTAGAGCATATTGTTGTGATGGTAAGGTAAAAAAAGTAGAAATAGAAAATTTACCAAGTTTTGTTTATAAGAAAGATTGTGATTTAGAGATACCAGATTTGGGTACTTTTAAAGTTGATATAGCTTTTGGTGGAGATAGTTTTGTAATAATCGATGCAAAAAAACTAGGTTTTTCATTAATTAAAAATGAGGCAGCAGATCTTGTGAAATTAGGAGAAAAAATTACTACTCTAGCCAATGAACAAATAGGTTTTAAACATCCAAAAATAAAAGATTGGAACCATATATCCTTTTGTCAATTCACACTTCCAATTTACAAAAACGAAAAAGGATATACTGAAGGGAAAAATACGGTTGTTATAAAGCCAGGAAAATTAGATCGTTCTCCATGTGGAACAGGATGTTCTGCAAGAATGGCATTGCTTGTTGAAAATGGTATTTTAAAGAAGTCAGATATATTCATTGGAAAATCTATTTTGGATACGCAATTTGAGTGTAAAGTTGATGATATTCAAACAAAAGCTAATAAAAACTACATAATCCCTAAAATTTCAGGAAGCGCTTGGATAACTGGTCATCATTCATATTTTGTAGATCATTCGGATCCATTTAAACAAGGCTACAAGCTTTCAGATACTTGGCCATCATTTTAAAATATATTTTTAAAATATGAAAACTATTTTTTATTTAAATCAAAATCACCTTTGAAATTAAGCATACCAAATCCAAATAATTGTCCACTCATGAGCATGCTTAGGTTATGACGCTGTGAGTAAATGTTTTTAATAAGTAATGTTTTTGAAGTTAAATTTTTAATTCGATCTGCAGTTTTTAACCCCATTTCTATAAACTCTTCTTTTGTAAAACCTGATTGAGCCTTCTTTGTTGTTAAATCCTCTCCAGCACTATTAACCTGTGTTTCTTTTAATAGGGCAGCATCTATTGTAGTGATTGCATCTGTAATATCAGTTAATGCATGAGCATACCGTTGTGTGAACTCTTGTCCAGCTACAGTTTGTGAAAGACTGAAATCATAAAGATTAACTTCATTTTGGTTATTGTCTAAAGAAAAAAAAGTACTTCCATCTTTTCTTAAGACAGCTTGATCAAAAGAACTTCCATTTACAATTGCATCTTCAGCACTTTTTCTTACTCCGTTTATTGCTAGATCGCTTGAAACAGCTACATTAAGACTTTGGGAAGTAGCTATTGAGTCATCGTCTATTGATGTACCTACCTTTATATTTCCACCAGGATCCCCAGCAGCTGTTATTTGATATACAATTGCATATTTATTTGAGCTTGAGACACTGTTTCCAGCTGAACTGGTGATACTTTCTTCAATCAAATTACCTGAATCATCTCTTCCTTTAATGGTAAATGCAACATTATTATTTCCAGCATCAGCAAAGATTTTTACTGTTTTATTTTCGTCAGCGGAATCCTGTTGTGTGATTGTAAATGGTTTGTTTGAGTGAACAAAAATTTCTCCGGTAGTGATAACTTCATGGTTGCTATTTGTAGTTATTTTTAAGCCAGGAGAAGTCAAATTAGGTATGGGAGTTGTAATAGTTACTCTATCTAAGTCTTCAGATTTGTTGTTTAAATTATAAAAATTATTAGTAGCTGTTGAAGATAATTTTTGTCGGGAACTTCCTTCTATGGATCCAATTGTAAGCACAGAATCATTGGTGCTAATGGAGCTAGCACTTCCTTCAAGAGTTAGATTTCCACCTGGACTTGGCGCTTGTGTGGTGGCAACATTATTAGTACTTGTATTTGTTCCTATTCTTATATTGCCTGCTGCTGTAGTAGTAGGTGAACCAGAAACTGAGATTTGAGAAACTGTGGCATATTGATTAGAAGTTTTAACACTTTGGGAACTGGCCGATCCTGATATTGATTCACTGATATTGGTTCCTTCAGAATTTGTTCCAGTAATATTAAAAGTTAAATTGGAATCATTTAAAATTGCAGTACCTCCCGAAGTAGCAGAACCATTAATATTTAAATTTCCTGCTGCTTGATAACCATTTGCTGTAGTAATTGCATCATCATCAAAAATTGTATTGGCAGTACCACTATCACCATTATCTCTGGCAACTCCTACTTTGATATCAGATGGATCTAAACTATTCACGTAAACATTAGAAATCCTTAAAAAACCTGTTGAGCCATTGATTGCGGAACCATGAGAATTAGCATTAATTACTTCTTCTTGATTATTTCTCCCATATTTATCCATTCCCTTAACACGATAACTACCTTTTATCCCCTCAGTAGGGACATTAATAGATACTAATTTTCCTTCCGTCAGAGCAAAAGCGCCACCAGCTTTAGAGATCGTTCCATTATTAGTAAGGTTGATTACATTATTACTATCATGGCTAGGTTTTTGGCTTTGGGCTAAACCATTATTATTTCCTACAACTCCAACTTGAATATTACCTTCTGCAAGTGTTGCTGCCCCTGACGATACATCAGCTCCATCAAGAGTTAATGAAAAGTTTGTTCCTAAAACTGCAACACCAGAAGTTACGTATGCACCATTTAAAGAAATAGAACCTGAACTACCTGGAGTTACAGTATCAATTATACCATCTGGATCTGAAGAAGTTCCAATAGTTATCGCACCATCTGGGTTAACATTTGCAGAAATACTTGTAATAGTTTTAAAATTAGTTGTTCCACTTTGTGTCGCACCTGCTGAAACAGATATTGTTTCAGTATCAGATGATCCATTTTCTAATGTCCCATTAACTGTAAAAATAGTATTTTGAGTTCCAGCATTTTGTATACTTACTCTTTCTGATGAGTTTGGGGACTGTGAAGTGAATATTGCATCTTGATCTCTTACCGTACCAATTATAACATTTCCATTAGGATTAAGATTAGCTTTTATATCTGTAACAGTTTTAAAATATTTTTGTCCTGAAGTAGTTCCACCTGCAGAAACTGTTACAACTTCAGTATCTGAATCACCATCATGAAGCGTTCCTGAAATTGTGAACTGAGTTTGTCTGGATCCAGCATTTTGTATATTTATTCTTTCTCCTATCATAGAACCCAAAGTTTGCATGCGATGAACAGTAGCAAACCTATCTGAATCTCCATTTGAATTTATTGTTACTGTTGAACCTGGTACAATTTCGATCTCTCTTTGAAGTGTATCTCCTAAATAATCTCTTCCAGTTATTCTTGCAGTAAGAACTGGTGATCCTGCATCAGCTGTTACTGTCACAAATTGTCCATCTGTTGCACTTAGTAAGTCTGCAGTACCTGACACACTACTTCCATTTAAGGATATTTCACTTTTAGTTGTTCCATCATTTTCTAATGGTCTAGCGGTATTACTTGCATCATCAGCTATAATAGAATTAGCTACCAAATTACTACTACCATCCGTATCTACATGTCCTACGAGTGTTACATCAGAAGTAACATTTGAAGTAGTGATTTGAGAAACTGTAGAAAAGGATTGTTTAGAGTATTGGGTGCCACCACTTGGATTAATTCCAGCAATTGTTTCAGAAATTGTGTTGCCGGAAAAGTTTGTTCCCGTAATAGTATAATCAGCGGTAATTGAACCTGAGCTTGTAGGAGTAATCGCTACAAATCTTTTGTCAGTGATGAAGTCTAAATTTCTCGCTGCATCAAGGGTTCTAGCTGTATTTACTGTACCGAAACCATGAAATTCAGCAGCTTGAACTCGAAGTCCTACACCACTTAGTTCACTTATTACAATATTCTCCCCTGATGAGTGTGTTAATATTAAAGCCTGACTATCTCCATAATCTTGTGCTTGAATTCCAGTAGTTCCCTGTTGAGCATTGATAGCATTTTTTAAATTAGTTAGATTTCTTTCTGCGTTACCGTCATGGTAAGTAAGTCTGGCTATATTTTTATCAGCAGCTGCAGAACCATTGATTTTAAAACTAGTTAAGGTGGGCTCGCTATATCCCACACCTCCAGGTGCACTTATTATTTCATCATTATCTGTTGATGTTCCTATATCAAAAATTCCATCCCCACCTAAAGGTCCATCTGTCACAATACTATGAACAGTTGAAAAATAACTAGAACCAGTAGCTGTAGAATTTGCTGCTACATTAGCTATTGTTTCAGTTAAAGCACTTCCATCAGACCCTGTTCCTGTAATTGTGAAAGATCTAGTATTTCCTAAAGCTCCAAATCTTTGAATACGAATTTGTTGACCAGTTTCTGTAATATTAGCTGAAATATCTGAAGTACCTATTATTCCTGAGGTTTTGTTATGACTTGCTAACTTAAATGAAACAGCTCCTAAGGCTTCAGCACGCGAAATAATAACATTATTTGTGGCAGAAAATGACGTATTTGTTGGAGTTGCAATTGTATTTAACTGTTCTGCTAAAAGTTTTGCGCTTGCATTTTGCTCAATTGTTACAGTTCTTGAAATATCACTAGTATTTCCGACATATTGAAAAGTTCCTGTTATTGTAACGTCATGAGTGCTTGTAAGTCCATAGTTCGCATTTGCTATAGCATTAGAGGTAGAAGTAACAGGACTTTCAGCAATTCCAAAACTATAGATATTAGCGTTAATATCCGCAGTTACTGTTTCTATTCTTGGATCTCTTTCTAAATCATCAGGATCATTTGTTAAATCCATGTTAACACTATTAAATGTTACAAGATTTGACAAATTTTGGAGAATAGTTTCGTTAATAAATTTAGTTTGTGTACTGCTAGGATTTTCATCATAAAATTTAAAACGAAGTCTTTGGCCATTTTGTCCATTCAAAGTTGAGTCAATATATCCTATTTGAGTTGAATTTGATTCTCCTAAACCAACATAAATTTGATCACCAACTATTGAAACTTCATTTAGATCGGTTTTAACTACTGTGCTTGTGTCAATAGAAATACTTTCATTATTTAATTTGTCGTATGTAAAAAATTCAACATAACCTCCTCTCAGCTCACCGTCATCTCCAATATTTGAGTCATCTTTAAAATGTACGGTTATGTTTGCCAAACTGGCATCTCTAGAACTACGATTATACTCAGAAAATATGTTTAAAGTAGGATTACCACTTGTTGTTGTAAAATTAGAAAGATTTATATTATCACCTTGATTATCGACTAATGTTACTACTGATAGATCTGCATTTATTTTAGCTATTACTCCGGTGGAGCCAGCGCTATTATTAACAGCGTCATATAAAGGTGTTAAATTATTTACATCTGAAATAGTTATTCCAGATAGAGAATGACCTGATACTCCAGTTTTTGTATTAGTAATTTTAAAGGAATAAGTTCCAAGTGAGTACCCTGCTCAATAATTTTTCCAAAATTTAATACTATAATTTTATCAACGTCTGTAATTGCAGACAACCGATGCGATATAACAATCATTGTGGAATTTTTTTTGTCTTTTTTTAGATTTGCAAGTATCTTTTTTTCTGTTGTGTAATCTAAAGAAGAAGTGCTTTCATCTAATAGCATAATTGAAGCATCTTTTAAAATAGTACGAGCTATTCCAATTCTTTGTTTTTCACCACCTGAAAGTTTTAATCCTCTTTCACCAACCACAGTATTATATCCATCAGGTAATGAATTTATAAAATCATCAATACAAGCAGATTTTGCAGCAGATTGAATTTGATCAAAATTAGCATTCTGATTTCCATACTTTAGATTATAGAGTATCGTATCATTAAATAACACTGTATCTTGAGGTACTACTCCTATATTTTGATGTAACGAATTTAAAGTAACATCACTAATTTTTTGTTTATCAATATATATATCACCTTGCTGCGGATCATAGAATCTGAATAATAATCTAGCAATTGTAGATTTTCCACTACCAGTTTTTCCAACAATTGCAATTTGAGTACCTTTACTAATCTGTAGTGAAAAATTACTCAAAATAAGTCTATTTGGATTATACGAAAAGTGCACATCATTAAATTCAATATCACTATTAGTTATATTCAATTTTTTTGCATTATTTTTGTCTTTTATTTCAATTTTCTGACTAAAAATTTCAAACATTGCTTCTAAATCAACTAAAGCTTGTCGGATTTCTCTATAGACGGTACCAAGGAAATTCAAAGGAACACTTAGCTGTATAATTATTGCATTTAATCCTACAAATGATCCTAATGTAAGATTACCGTTATTTACCTCCTTCATTGCTAAAATCATTATCGTCATTAATCCTGTTGTAATAATAATAGTTTGACCTAAATTTAAGAAAGCTAATGTTATGCTAGTTTTAACTGCTGCTTTTTGATATTGTTTCCTAGAAAAATTATATCGGTCCATTTCATACTTTTCCGCATTGAAATACTTTACCGTTTCATAATTTAATAAGCCATCAATTGCCTTTTGATTAGAATCTGAATCAAATTGGTTCATTTTTTTTTCTAATTGAAACCCTCAACTCAGTTATCTTAAATGTAAAAAATGAATAAAGAATTAGGCATATAGAAACTATCAATGTGTAAACTATTTCAAATTTATAAACCAAAATTATTATTACTAAAATAAATTCAAAAATTAACGGTATAATATTAAAAAACAAAAAACGTAATATAAACTCTGTTCCTATTACACCTCTCTCTACAATTCTACTTATTGCACCTGTCTTTCTAGTCAAATGAAAACTGAGAGATAATGAGTGTATATGACTAAAGGCCTTTACGGCAATTTTTCTTAATGCATTTTGCCCAACTAAAGCAAAAACTGCATCTCTTAATTGAGTAAAACCAACACTTAATATTCTGAAAATGTTATAAATTACAATTAGACTCAAAGAACCAAAAATAAATAAAAACCAGTCATTGGTTTGAAGTGATTTTATTTCAAATGAATCAACAACCCATATTAAGCTAATCGGGATCAAAACCGTAAAAACTTTTGCACAAATTAGTGATAGAAATGCTATTATAACTCTTATTCGAAATCCAAAATGGTTTTTAGGCCACAAAAAAGGAATAATATTCTTTATAATTTCTAAATTCATATTACAATTTTTGAAAGGCTAAAAATAAATTAATTTATCAAATTCTAATTTCAAAAAAATTTAAAATTTTTAATCCAATAATGAAAAAACTTGTCCTGGATAAATAAGATTTGGATCTTTAATAAGGTGATCATTTTTTTTGTAGATATCTATATACATAATTCCTCTACCATATATTCTCCTTGCAATACGCCATAAACTATTTCCAGGCTGCACAGTAATCGCTTTTGCAAATATTTTGTCTAATAAATCTTTTGCCTCTTGTTTAAAAGGCGTTTCAATTCTAAATTTTACATCACCATTGTTTGTAGTTTCATCTATTCTTAGTTTATATATACCTGGCTCAACAATACCTAAGTCAACTGTCCAACCACCATCTAAACCAGGTGTAGTTTTTGTTTGAAAATTGTTATCTAGATAAACTAAAACATTCATTTCATTTCTAGCCCTACCAAATAAAATTGCTGTTCCATTTTCGGAGTATTTTATTCTATCTAAAGTTAACTTCTCAACAGTTATATTTTTGGTTTCTTCTTTTATGACAAGATCTTGCTTTTTGACCTCAACAATAATTATGTCATCTAATTTTTCATTTTGCACGTTTTGACTATTTTTTTCATTGATTAAACCTGGCAAAATTACAAAACTCTTAGTCTCATATACCCAGTCCCTGTTATCTATTATTGTATCTTCTTCATCTTGTTTAACTACCTCGTCAGCTTTTGTAATAACCTTAAGCTCTTGCGGCTCAGTGGAAGAAGAAATCTCTCCACTAATAAAAAATCCTCCGTCTTTATTTACCTCAGTTGTACCTACTGTTTGATTTCCAATTTTTGCTTCTATAGTAGTTGATGGCTCAGCAGTACCAGCTATTACGGCAATGCCACTTTCATCTACTCTAACAATATCAACTTTAGTTTCACTCTTTTCAACTAAATTGTCTTTGTTTTTTTCTAAATCCGAAGAAGTTTTGTTTTCTAAATTTACTTCATTTTGAATCTTTGAGAGATTATCATCTTTCACTTCCGTCCCACTATCTTTATTTGATTGCACAACAGTTTGTGGTTTTTTTTCTAAAGAACTGGAACCTATTTCATCAGTTAATTCACCACTTTCTTTAGTATTTTCTAAATCAGCATTATCTATCTTCTCATCAATATTATTTAAGTTATCAGATATAATATTTTCTTCTTTCGGTTTATCTTGGACTGGTTTTAATGTCTGACCAAGTTCCTCTGTAATGTTTTTGGGAACAATTTCTACAATATCTTCTGTTATTTCTTGTTTTTCTTCATCTAAAATGGACTGATTGATTATGGTATAAACTCCAAGAAAAAGAGCACCAATTAACAATAATAAAGCCCCAGGCCAACCTAATTTTAAAATAAGCTTTTTCATGTATTATCAATACACCTTAAAATAAATATATCCTACTGGAGTAAACCATAAGAATACTGCTACAGTAAATAAAAAAAGGAATTAAAAATGTCAAAAAAAAGAAATAAAGCAATATGTGTTTATTGTGGATCACGTATGGGTATATCAAACGAATACTCCTATAACGCAAAACTTTTAGGTCAGAAAATTGCAAATAATAATTTTAGACTTGTTTATGGTGGAGGAAATATTGGTCTAATGGGAATCTTAGCAGAATCTTGTCATCAAAATGGTGGAGAAATTTTAGGTGTAATACCTCATAAACTTTCAGAAAAGGAGCAAGGAAAGCAAAATATTTTTAATTATATCATTACTGAAGATATGCACGAAAGAAAAAAAGTAATGTATATGAACTCTGATATAATTATTGCTTTACCTGGAGGAATTGGTACCCTTGAAGAGCTTTTTGAAATGATAACTTGGAAACAACTCGGTTTTCATTGTAAACCAATTTATTTATTAAATGTATTGGAATATTGGAATTTGTTCATTAATAACTTGTATCACATGATAAAAATAGGTTTTTTAGAAAAGGAGGCCATAAACTATTTTAAAGTTTGTGAAACTGTTGATGAAATTTTTTTAGATCTAAAAGATAAAGGTCTAATTGAATCATAAGAGTAAAGTGTAAGACCTATCCAAATAAGGACAAAACTTATGAATTGAAGACTATTAAACGGTTCAAAAAAAATAATTATTGCCACTAAAAATTGAAGTGTAGGATTTAAATAGTTAATTATACTTACCGTAGAATATCTTAATTTTTGAGCTGCCAATGAAAATAAGTAAAGTGGTAATGCTGTAATTATACCTGAAAGAAATAGTATTAAGAAATTATAATTTGTTAAAGAGCTCATTTTTTCTTGAAATTGAAAGCTAATAAAAATTATAAATCCCAAAGCAATTGGACATAATAAAAGAATTTCTAGGGTTACTGAATATAGAGCATCTAATTCAATTTTTTTCTTTATCAAACCATAAATAGCAAAAGTTCCACCCATTACCATAGAAATAAATGGAAAAGATTCAATCCCTAATGATAAAAATATAATGGCAATAATTGCTAAAAATATAGCTATAGTTTGAAAATTACTAAATCTTTCTTTCAAAAAGACAAATGCAAGTGCAATCGCAATTAATGGAAATATGTAATAAGCAAATGAAGACTGTAATACCTGATTTACACTTATTGAGTATATAAATCCAAATTGATTGATGCCAATCAATAAACTTGCCATTAATATTAAAATGAAATTTCTTGAAACAAAAATTTTTCTTAAAAAACTACCAAGCATTTTTTTATATAGAAGAATAAAAAAGAGAAAGACTAACGAAAATACTATTCGGAAAGCCATTATTAACTCAGCATCAACGTCATCCAATTCTCTATAGAGAATTGGTGATAGCCCCCAAATTATACAAGAAAAAACAACTGATAAAAATGGATATAAGTTTGAAATAACGGAACTATTTCAATCGAGAGGCAACGTTTTCCCAATCTACAAGTTTATCAATAAAGTTTGACAAATAAGCTGGTCTTTTATTTCTAAAATCAATGTAGTAAGAATGCTCCCACACATCACACCCTAATAATGTATTCTGGTTAAAACAAATTGGGTTAACACCATTTTCAGTTTTTGTCACTTTTAAAGATCCATCTTGATCTTGAACTAACCAACACCAACCAGAACCAAATTGGCTAGCCCCTGCTGCTGTGAACTCTTCTTTGAATTTCTCAAAAGATCCAAAATTATTTGAAATTTCATTTTCTAATACTGCTGGCATTGTTTTTCCATTAGGACCAATCATTTGCCAAAATTGAGTATGATTCCAATGCTGTGAAGTGTTGTTGAATATTCCATTTTGGGCTACTGCATCATCATTATAAGTCCCCTTTATTATGTCTTCAACCGATTTACTTTCCCATTCTGTTCCTGCAATAAGTTTATTCCCATTATCAACATACGCTTTATGGTGTAAATCATGATGAAATTCTAGTGTTTCCTTACTCATGCCAAGATTTTCGAGGGCATCATGACTGTATGGTAAATCTGGTAAAGTAAAACTCATTGTAACCTCTAAATAATTTTGAAAAATTAACTTTAATTATGATCATATATTACAAATCTAAATATAAAATTCAACTATTTAAATTTTTTATAGGCATCAACAATGCCCCAGCTTTACGATGACGTGAGATTGTAACGTTATAAGCTCTACACGCTGTTGGAGTGGAAAAACATTCTAAAATAATATTTTTTTTAATAAAAAAATCTTTAAATTTATTAATAGGTTTTTTATTTTTAACACCCATTCCAATAAACATTATATCCATATCACTTATATCAAATTTTGAAAATGAAAAATCATTAAAACCATTCCACTTACATATAATATTGGTAAAAATAAATATGCCACCCTCATAATACTTATTATTAATATTAAAATTATTTTCACCATAACCTTGTATAGGAATAACATCCTGGAAAGGAATTTCATTAAGTAACATCGTGATTAATCCTATTCATCAAAATTTGTTCCTGGATTTCCAGAATTTTTACTACTCCAGTCTCTTTTGACACCCAGTTTGAGTAATATAGAGGATGCAATAAAAATAGATGAATAAGTTCCTATTAGCACTCCCCAAATCATTGCAAATGTAAACCCTCTAATCACTTCACCACCAAAAATAAATAACGCTAAAAGTGCAAGTAGTGTAGTCAAAGAGGTAATTATTGTTCTGCTTAGAGTTTCATTAATTGATTTATTTAAAACTTCTAATAATTCTATTGATTGGTATTTTTTTAAGTTTTCTCTTATCCGATCAAAAACTATTACAGTATCATTTAATGAATAACCTACTATTGTTAAAAGAGCTGCAATTATTGATAAATTAAACTCTAAACCAATTATTGAAAAAATGCCAATTGTTATAAAAACATCGTGAACTAAGGCAATAACTGCACCTAAGGAAAACTGCCATTCAAAACGAACCCAAATATAAAAAAGTACAGCAAACACTGCTAAACAGACTGCCAAAATAGCTTTTTGAACAAGTTCACCCGATATTTTTGATCCTACACTTTCAGTTTGTAAAAAAGAAACCTCATTGAGATTATTACTTAAAGTTTTCTTAACATCGATGATCATATTATTTTGAACTTCAGCATTTCCTTCTTGTTGTTCAATTTTGATCAAAAACATTTGTTTTGGATTTCCAATGAATGTATCGGTTGGATCTGAAATTTTTGTTACTACAGTATCTCCTAACTCAAGGTTATTTAAAGATTTTCTAATTTCTGATACCGAAGAACTATTCGAAGTTTTTATCATCAACATTGTTCCACCACGAAAATCTATCCCATAATTTAAACCGTTAATTAAGTAAAATACAAAAGAAATCAATACTGCTAAAATCGATAACCATATAGCATATTTAGATTTGCCAAAAAAATTGATTGAAGTGTTTTCAGGTAATAATCTCAGTCTCATAATTGTAACTATAAATTTAGAATTTTAGGCTTTTTAAATCCAAAGTAAATCGAGATTAGTAGCCTGGTTAAATAAACAGCTGTAAATACAGATGTCATAATGCCAATTCCCAATGTAACTGAAAAACCTTTAATTGGACCTGAACCTAGTGAAAATAAAATTACTGCTGCAATAAATGTTGTAACATTTGCGTCAATTATTGAAGTTAAAGCTTTTTCGTAACCTAATTCAATTGCTCTGTACAAGCTTTTATTGGTTTTAATTTCTTCCTTAATTCGTTCAAAAATCAAAACATTAGCATCAACTGCCATTCCAATAGTAAGCACAATACCTGCAATTCCAGGTAGAGTAAGTGTAGCTGAAAAATATGCCATAATTGAAAAAATTAATGCGATATTAAAAATTAAACCAACATTAGCAAATAGTCCAAATAAACCATACGAAGCAATCATAAATAAAAGGACTAAAATACCAGCAATTATTGCTGCAATTTTTCCTGATTTGATACTATCTGCACCTAATTCAGGTCCAACTGTTCTTTGTTCTAAAACTTGAATATCAGCAGGTAAAGCTCCTGCTCTTAGAAGAATAGATAATCGATTACTCTCATCAACTGAGAAATTACCAGTAATAATTCCTGCTCCTCCCGGGATGTAGCTCTGAATAATTGGAGCTGAAATAACTTGTTTGTCGAGAACTATTGCAAATGGATTTCCAATATTGTTTTTAGTATATTCACCAAATTTCCTACCACCAACAGGATTAAATTGGAAAGATACAGCCGGCCTATTGTTTTGATCAAAAGAAGGCTGCGCATTTGTTAGTTGAGAACCTGAAACAACAAATTTTTTCTCTAATTCCAGACAATTATTTTTGTCATCAAAATTTTCTACAATAATAGAATTAATCACAGGCTTTTTTTCACAAGAAACACTATTTTTAATTACAGGATGAAAAGTAAGTTTGGCTGTTCTGCCAATAAGCTGTAATAATTCCTCTGCAGAACCTAAGCCAGGGACTTGAATTAAAATTCTTCTACTTCCTTGTTTTTGTATTGTAGGTTCTCTAGTACCAGCTTCATCCACTCTTCTTCTAATAATTTCTAATGATTGATCCATTGTTTGATTATCTATTTTTCTTTTTTCCTGTTCATCAAAAGAAACTTTAATTTTATTATCTTCAAATCTTAAAATTTCTAAAATATTGTTTTTAGAAGATAATTCTTTATTTAAAAATGAAATAGCTTTTTCGATTCCCTCTTTTTTATTAATAGCAATTATTAAACTGTCATTTAGGTCAGAAATTTCTTGGGAAAATGAACCAACATCATTTCTTATAGCTCTTAAATTTTTTCTGATTTCAGGCCAAAAATTTTGTATTCTTTCAGAGTAGACGTCTTCTAAACTTACTTCTACTAGCACGTGTGCACCTCCTCTTAAATCAAGACCTAGATTAACTAAATCTGAGGGTGCCCAATCATACCATAATTGTGGTTCTAAAAATGGTTTTTGAGTTTCCACTAATCCTGATTTTTTCAAATCATTATATTTCTCCACTTGAGAATAGAAAAAATGTGGTGAGAAACTATAAATACCCCAGAGACAAGGTATAAGTATAAGCAATATTTTCCATAGTGGGAATTTTAACATTTTTAGTAAACTTAAAATTTTTAAAGTTTAAGACTATTTCTTGTTGATTACATTTACAACAGTCGACCTCATGACACGAACTTTAGTATTTGCTGCTATCTCAACTTCAATTTCACTTTCATCTTTTATTTTAGAGACTTTACCAATAATACCACCCTGTGTTAAAATCTGATCTCCTCTTTTTAAGGCATTAACCATCAAATTATGCTCTTTCGCTTTTTTTTGTTGGGGTCTGATTATAATAAAATACATAATAAGAAATATAAGAAGAAGTGGGACTAATGAACCTATTGTGGAACCAAACCCCCCTGATCCAGTGGCTTGTGCAAAAGCAGGAGTAACAAACATTTTACAACCTTTCGATTATTTTATCTATTTAGTATTAGAAGTATATTAGGATTTTTAAATTACGATATTAATTATTTAAAAGGGCTTGATCGGTCAAGTATAATAATAATATTGGAAGAAAATTTTAGTCTAATTTTTTTGATTGTTAGAAAAACTATTAGAAAACGCATTAAGTTCTTCTGTTGTTAAATTTGAAAACCTAGACCCTAATTTCGATCTTTCAGAATTCTTTTTCTTTTCATTATTTAATTCACCAGGCAATGGTTTCCACTCTAATACAAGGTTACCCTTCTTAAGTTTTGCAGGTAGTGTTAAACCATAACGATTTGCGAGTTTTTCAAATTCATATCTTAAATTTTCTAAATTTCTTACTTCAAAACCTTTAGGAAATATAACCTGACCAAGATTATCATCCAATTCAGTATTATCATTTATTAGAAACTCCATGAAAGAAATTTGAATAGGCTTAGTTTCCATTATACACTCCTACCACACAATATATATTAATTATGAACATAATTTCAACTATATTTGGTGTTTCAAATTATTGTCAAATTTATAAAATAATAGATTTAATAGCACAAAACTATTTTAAGGTTATCTTGGTAACCAAAAAAACAATTTATTTCTGAATTATTGTAATCAACTTTTAAAGTTATTAATTCCTTAAAATTAATACTTTTGTTTTTTAAAATTTTATTTTTTAAATCAAATTTGGTTATCTGTTTTCTTTTTAATAATTGAGAATCAATATCTACATCACCTGCGAAAGCATTTAAATTTAGATATATAAAAATTATAGTAAGAGAAATTAAGAATTTTCTTATTTTTAAAATGTATAATATTAGAATAAAATAAAGCATGACATAACAAATTTATAATGGAGAAACAAAAATTTCTATTTAATTAATCTACACTTACTAAACCAAAACCATCTTCTTTCAATATTAGGGAAAAAAACATAAATCAGAAATGATGTATCTGATACTGGAGTAGCAGTAACTATTGTACCATTTGGAGACAAAAATAAATCATAGTTAGGCAAGCTTAACGAAAGCTGTGAAAATTTTGGAATTTCTTCAGGTAAATTATTACTGCTTCTTAAGTTTAAAGTTCCACTTTCTATACTTGCAGTAAATGTAACTTTATCTTTCTCAAGAGTTAACGTATTAGTCCAAGCATCACAAATATAGTTATTAGCAAAAACTTTACTTGTAAAAAAAATTAATAATATGATGTAGAAAAAACGGTTCATTAATTTTATAAAACTTTAAAAAAGATTCTATATTCTCAAACTAAACAATTTTTTTTAATATAACTACTTAATATTTTAAGAGAAAAAGCTAAGAATGTATAATAATATAAAAAAAAACATTGAAAACTCAGATAGAATTGCCTTTGAATCCCCAAATAGAGAGCCATTAAGTTACAGTGAATTCCACAAAAGCTTAGATCAAATAAAATTTGAATTTTTGAATTTATCAATAAATCCTGAAGATACAGTCGCAATTGTACTACCTAATGGTCCGGATTTAGGCCTATTATTTATTGCTTGTTCATGTTTTGCAATTTCAGCTCCACTTAATCCCAATTATAGTAAAAATGAGTTCATATTCTATTTATCTGATTTAAAAGCAAAATTTCTTATAGTGGATCCAAAACTAAAAACTGAAGCTTCAAAAGCTGCTACAGAACTGGGAATCACTATTATTCATCTTTCACATGAACAGAAAGCTGGGAAATTTAATTTAAAAATTGATAAGAAAAGTTCACATAGTACGGTTGTTAAACAAAATTTTATTAATAATACTTCTCTTTTACTTCATACTTCAGGTACAACATCTAAACCAAAACTTGTCCAACTGACTTCAGATAATTTAATTAATTCTGCACTAAATATAGGAAGAACTTTAGACTTAAACGAGAGAGATTGCTGCCTAAATATTATGCCATTATTCCACATACATGGTCTTGTTGCGGTATTACTTTCTTGTATTCTATTTAATGTAAAACTTGTTTTCACAACTGGTTTTAATGCCCTAGTCTTTTTCAAACTTTTACACCAATTTAAACCTACATGGTATAGTGGAGTGCCGACAATGCACCAAGCTATACTTCAAAGAGCAAAAAATAATAAGAAAATTATAGAAAATAACTCCCTAAGATTTATTCGATCTTCATCAGCAGCAATGCCTAAACCTGTATTACTTGAGATGGAAAAAACATTTAATTGTCCTGTAATTGAAGCCTATGGAATGACTGAAGCTTCTCATCAAATTGCATCTAATCCACTTCCTCCAAGAGTAAGAAAAAATGGAACTGTTGGTATAGGAACTGGCCCTTTAGTTGAGATAATGGACAAGGAAGGTAATATTTTAGAAAAAAATAAAGTAGGTGAAATTGTAATCCAGGGAGAAACTGTAATTAAACAATATGCAAACAATGAAAAAGCTACTCTTTCTTCATTTAAAAATGGTTGGTTTAAAACTGGAGACTTAGGTTTCATTGATGAAGACGGATATATAAAAGTTACAGGAAGAATTAAAGAGATTATTAACAAAGGTGGTGAAAAGATTTCACCCAAAGAAATAGATGATATATTGCAAGAAATGAGTGAAATAGAACAAGTTGTCTGCTTTCCTTTTTCTAGCGATAGGTATGGTGAAGAAATTGGTTGTGCTATAGTTTTAAAAGAAAATATAAATATTTCAGAAAAAGAAATAACTGAGTATGCTTCTAAGCATATAGCCAAATTTAAAATACCAAGTAAATTTATTTTTCTTGATGAAATTCCAAAAGGTCCTACTGGGAAACTCCAAAGAATTGGTTTGTCTAAAATATTAGGTTTAGAAAATGAGTATAAGTGAAATAAACAAACATTTTTGTATTTTTGGAGTAGGAGCAATAGGTGGTTTAATCACTGCTAATTTAAAAAAAAACGGTTATAACGTTTCTTGCATAGCACGTGGGAATACATATGATAAAATTTCAAAAAATGGCATTACTGTTATATCAAATTCTGAAAGAAGTCAGTTTTTTCCTACAGTCTATAAAATAGATGAAGAAATTCCTCCTATCGATTTTTTATTTATTACTGTGAAGGCGAATACTCTTCCTGCAGTTGCCACAGATTTAATACAACATATAACCAAAAATACTAATATTGTAACAGGTATGAATGGAATTCCACACTGGTATTTCAGCGGATTAAATTCTAAATTTAAACCGCTCAGAATAGAAGCTGTTGATCCAAAAGGATTAGTTTCTAATTGTTTACCTCCAAAAAAAATAATTGGTTCTGTAATTTATCCAGCAGCTAAACTAATTGAACCGGGCGTAATTAAACATATAAGTGGTAATAAAATCACTCTTGGCGATCCAAGCAGTATGAATACTGAACCTATTAATATCTTATCTAATGCGCTTAATAAATCTGGATTTAGAGCTCCTATAAAGAAAAATATAAGAGACGAAATTTGGATAAAATTACTTGGAAATGTAGCTTTCAATCCATTATCAGTTCTAACTGGAGGGACTCTAGAAGAAATGTGTAAAAATCCAGAAACTAGATCAATTGTTGAGGAAATAATGATTGAAACAAGATCAATAGGTGAGAAATTGGGAGCTAATTTTCCTATTTCTATAGAAAAAAGAATTAAAGGTGCAGAGGCAGTTGGAGATCATAAGACTTCAATGTTACAAGATTTTGAGGCAAATAAACAAATGGAATTTGATGCTATTGTTACTTCAGTTCAAGAATTGGGAAAATTAACTAATTCTTCTACCAAAGTATTAGATGTAGTAGCAAAAATTTTAAAACTAAAGATTAATTTGTTAAATCTTGAGTAAAATAATTACTATATTTCAATCACTTAAAAAAAAATAATCTTTTTTTATTTTTTTTCTAAACTTTTTTAAAAATAAGTCGTTAAAGAATATAAAATTTAAAATTTGCTATATGGTTGGAACCATACCATTAGCATAGGGGTACATAAATGACTAGAATTTCATCAGTTTCCATGATTATGGAAACTTATTATAAATTAACTCAGACACCATCTGAAATGGAAGAGGAGTTAAAAAAAGAATTATCCAATCAAAATAAGCAGCAAAGTGGTGATACATCCACTTTAGATGATCTCACTGAAGTAGTGGGTACCATTAAGGATGAAATTCAATTTTTAAATAAAGCAAAAAGCACATTTAATGAAATATTTAAAATTGTTGATGAGGCTCACAATTATTTAAAAAACTTAAATCATGAAGCTATAAGTGGACTTAGTCAGACTAATTTAAAAAATAAACTAGATGGTTATATCTCATCAATAAGACTAGCAGTATCAAATGATGGTGGTAATAATTTCTCTGAAGAACTTATAAAATATATAGATAAACTTACAGAAGTAAATATTGATGATATTTGGAAAACTTTAAGTTCTCACGAAGTTCAGGGAAAATCACATATAGTTGGTGGACTAGACTCGAATGTTTCAACTAATCAGATTATAAGTGGTAAACAGATTAACATTGAAGGTACAGAAAGTTCATTAAATCTAAGTCAAACTAGTAATCAAAGTGCTAATATTCTAGCTTCTTCAATAAACGGATCATCAACTCTAGGTGTTTTTGCAAAAGCAAAAAATAATGTTTCATTATCAAATTTAAGCGCAACAGGAACTTATTCCTTTAAAATTACTAATACAAAAACTGGAGTATCAGGTCATTCTCTATCTGGAATAACTATTTCAGATGTAAATAATTTAACACCTTTATATGACGCTGTTAATAATAGCGCTGGCTCCACCGGAGTAATAGCTAAAATAAATGCAGATCTATCAGTAGTAACATTAGTCGATAATCAAGGTGATAATATAAATCTTTCTAATTTTACAACAACAAGTGGTAATCCTACTTTAAACATATTTTCTGAGTATAATCGTAGTTCTAGAGATGCCAGTTTGGCAAACATAACCGTACATTTTAAAGATGACTCAAATATTGGAGATGACGGTGAGCTGAGAGGAGGTTATGTTGAATTTTTTACATACGACAAATTAAATAATGAAAGTATTTCTATTGACACAAGCACAGTAGTTAAAACCGATCTAAATGAAGTTTCAATAGTTGGTGATCAAATTTATGTTGGTTTAGGAGAATCAAATTCAACTCAAATAGGATATATTGACTCAACTTTGAATGGACAAAATGGCCAAAGACTTCGTTTTAAATTTTATGATGAAAATCCTAGCAGTACACAAACTAAATTTATTAACGAAACTATTCTCCAAAATTTGTCAAATCTTGTAACATTTAATAGTGTTAACATGGATTTAACAAATGATCCTGATGATTTAGAAAGAGATCCAAGAATAGAAACAGTAACTGCGGATATTAACGCTAATATCTATAGTTTTGGAATTGCTGAAAGTCCTGTTACTTCTACCTCTAATGCTATAGCAAATGCGAACTATGGACTTACAAGCACTCATGACGTTACAATAACAGGAACTTTTCAATATGTCGGAAATACTAGTGATATTTCAAGAACTGTAACAATTGAGCAAAATGCAAGCGCAAAACTTTTAGCAGAACAGTTAAATACAATTGCAACTCCAACAAATACGTCATTTTCTGCCACAAATAATGTTATTATTTCGCGTGCTGAAGCCTTAGGAGCTGTTTCATTTAAGTTAGCAAGTCATAACAAAACCTCAGGAATAATAGGTACTTCAGATATTTCAGCTAATATTACAGAAACTGGTCAACAAATTCGTATTCAAAGATTTGGAGCTTTAGGAAATACTAGATCTTTCACAATTACAGGAACAGGGTCTGATGGAAGTGCTTTAACTGAAACAATAGCTAATGTAGCAGCAAATTCTACAGCTACTGGTTCTAGTTATTTTTCAACTGTTCATAGTATTGTGACAGATGGACCTTTAGGTGGGGATGGAATTTTTGATATAGGAACATCAACAGATAATGATGAAATAATAAGTGCACCTGGAGGTGTGGGATATAGCGAGCCCACCTTAACTAGTTTTAAAATCAATGGTTCTGCAGCTGCTGATAAAAATATAGCCAGACTTACTTACCATGACGGTAACGCAGAAAGAAATCTAACTAATTTAAAAAATGCTATCAATGCTCAACAGGGAACTACTGGAATTCAAGCACAAGATTATGGAGATAGTCAGGCTTTAATATTAACACACTCATCAGGGGAGAATATTGTAATAAGTGAACTAAGTGGTGTAGGACTTCGAGTTCAAGCTGCTGAATTTCATGGTTTCGGTACAGTAAATACAGCTAGAACCCTTGATGCAGCGAGAAATTTAGACTTCATCACTGACAAAAGATTTGTAGCGATTACTCCTACAAGCTCAGGTTCAATTACCGCTGATTATACTATTACGGGAACAAACTTTTCCGGCAACACAATTTCTGAAACAATTGCTGGAATTAATCCAAGTGGTGGCACCCAATACTCTAAACAATCCTTTTCTACAGTTTCTCAAATCACTACTTCAAATGTTACTTCTGATGTAACACTCGTAGGACATGTAGATACGGATGGTAGTAGTAATTTGGTAGCTAATTCTATTATAGCTGATGATGCAAGTAATACCGCTAGACCATTAGAAAATGATGGAACAACTAAAAGTGAAATATCCTTAAATGGAAGTAGTGTGTCAGGTACTGCAGACTTACTAAGTGCAACAGATGGACAATTTGTGACAGTAACAGCTGATGCAGGATCACCAGTTCTTACTGCAAGAATAACTGGAAGAGATTATTTAGGAGATACACTTCAAAGAGAGATCGAAATTGTACCAGGTTCAACAGTAACAATAAATTCAAATGGAGATTCAGATAGGTTTGCTACTGTTCATCGCATGCAAACTTTGGGTTCTATGATAGGAGAAAGAATAAATATACAAAATGCTGGATCCAGACAAACTCAGTTCACAATTTCAGGAACGCTTCATGATGGTGATTCAGATACTGAAGTTGTAACAGTTTCTGCAGGTGGAACTACTTCAGGACAAAAATATTTTAAAACTGTTACAGATATAAAAGCTAATCTTAATCCTAATGGAAATGTTATAATTGGTACGGTAAGAGATCAAGATGCAATATTCACTTCACAGTCCCCAAACTCATCAGAAAGAGTAAGTATACAAAATGCTGGAACTCAAAATACTATTTTTACAGTTAATGGGACATTAGAAAATGGATCATCTGATACTGAAACAATATCTGTTTCAGCAGGTGCGACACAAAGTGGAACAACTAATTTTAAAACTATTACAAGTATTTCTGCAAATGTTAACCCAGATGGTGCGATAACTATTGGAACTTCTTCAGATCCAGATGGTATAATTGATACTGTAACTCCAGGTAGTTCAGGTTCTATTTCTTTAAATGGTGCATACGTAACTTCTGGTGTTGCAGTTTTAGGAACAAACTTTTCATTAACTCTTGATGGAGCTGATGTATCGTCAGGGGCAGCAACACTTGCAGAAGGTAATATTCAAGTTGGAGTTGTAGGAAATAATAATGGTTTAGCCCAAAGCCAAAAACCTAGCCATGATAGTAATAATGTAATCAACCTTACTAATAATGGAACGATCTCTAAAGCTGGTGGCGCTTTTGCTCTGACGGAAGGAAAATTAGTATCTATTAATGTCCCTACTGAGGGGATAAAAGGTAGTTATCGTGTTAAGGGAATGGATAAATATGGGAGAAATAATCAAGAAGAAGTAATTAATGCTAATTCTCATGGTTCCGCAATCAATGGCTCAACAGGTTTTTTAAGGATTTCTAATGTTTACGTGAATAGTTTAGATCCATCTGATATCAAAGTAGGAGTTGCCAGAGATAATGGTGATAGTGGTACTGCCAATACAATTTTTGATGATGATGCAATTACTACAGCAAATGGTTATCAAGCAGCAGGAAATTTAAATATTAATGGTTCTGCTACTTCGGGAGGTACTGCAATTTTAAATGATTCCAATTTAACTTTTAATATTACTGGAACAAATTCTGAAGGAACCAATATCAGTGAATCAATATCAGGATCGGCCAGTTCCCAAAGTGTTAAAACTTCTAATCAATATGCCACAGTTTCTCAAATCTCAGTTTCTGGTTCACCTACTACTACAGCAGCAGGCAATATAAGAATAGGAACAAATACAAGTACTAATAATGTTGCCACCACACAAGCGCCAAGTCCAGGTGGAAATCTAACTCTTGAAGGAAGTGCTAGCTCCATTAGCACCAATGATTCTGTGCTTACAATTGGATCCATAGAAGGAAGTTCCCGACAAAAATTATCTTCAACAGCTACTAATAATTTTTATAATTTAAACAACAAATCTGAAGACTTAGATAGAGTAACTATTACAACTCCCATACCTAATTTGACTTCTCCTGGCTTAAAAATAACTACAAATAGCAACCATGAAGTTATCACTACCGGAGAAATTTTTGTTCACTCAAACAAACCATTTACAATCACACAACAGGATTCCGCTGACGAAAATAAAACAGTAAAAATCTTTGCTGATGCTGGAAATAATAATGTTGCATTTACCATTAAAGGAAGAGATGATTCAGGTAATTTGATTGAAGAAAGTATCACCAGTTCAGCTGGAAACAGTGTCTCAAGCTCAAATAAATATGCAATTGTATATCAAATAACAGCTGCTGGGGATCCTGGTGGAAATATAAAGGTAGGTACATCAATAGACGATGACTCAATAGCTACTTCCCAAAGTCTTAATGTAGCTGTTTCAAGCGATCTAGCAATAAACGGAGTAAGAAAAAGTGCTGAAGATGCAATTGTAAATGGAAGTTCTTTTGATCAAGCTGTCTTAAGAAAAGATGGAAGTACTTTTTTTTCTTTAGACAATAACCAAAATGAAGTTAATCTTTATGATTTCAGTCTTTCACAAACTGTAGCTGGACAAGAGTTCACACAACGGTATGCTCATGCATTAACTGATATTACAGATGCAATCACTACAATAGATGCTGCCCTATTAAAAGAAACACAGGTTAATAGTGCTGGAGAGGATTTAACAACAAAGAAGGCTCAATCAGGTTTTACAAAAGAAGAGTTTATAGAAATGGGGTTAAAAACTGCAGATCGAATTAAAAATTTAACTTCAAAAACATTACTTATTAAAAACATTTACTCACAGCGTCATAACCTAAGCATGCTCATGAGTGGACAATTATTTGGATTTGGTATGCTTAATTTCAAAGGTGATTTTGATTTAAATAAAAAATAGTTTTCATATTTTAAAAATATATTTTAAAATGATGGCCAAGTATCTGAAAGCTTGTAGCCTTGTTTAAATGGATCCGAATGATCTACAAAATATGAATGATGACCAGTTATCCAAGCGCTTCCTGAAATTTTAGGGATTATGTAGTTTTTATTAGCTTTTGTTTGAATATCATCAACTTTACACTCAAATTGCGTATCCAAAATAGATTTTCCAATGAATATATCTGACTTCTTTAAAATACCATTTTCAACAAGCAATGCCATTCTTGCAGAACATCCTGTTCCACATGGAGAACGATCTAATTTTCCTGGCTTTATAACAACCGTATTTTTCCCTTCAGTATATCCTTTTTCGTTTTTGTAAATTGGAAGTGTGAATTGACAAAAGGATATATGGTTCCAATCTTTTATTTTTGGATGTTTAAAACCTATTTGTTCATTGGCTAGAGTAGTAATTTTTTCTCCTAATTTCACAAGATCTGCTGCCTCATTTTTAATTAATGAAAAACCTAGTTTTTTTGCATCGATTATTACAAAACTATCTCCACCAAAAGCTATATCAACTTTAAAAGTACCCAAATCTGGTATCTCTAAATCACAATCTTTCTTATAAACAAAACTTGGTAAATTTTCTATTTCTACTTTTTTTACCTTACCATCACAACAATATGCTCTAGTTTTAATTAGCCCGCCTGGTGACTCTAAAATAAGATCACTAAATGGCTCTTCCATAGACTTCATTCCAGTTTCAAAAATAACAGTAGTTGCACAAATTGCATTAGAGCCTGACATTGGTGGATTGAACATAGGCTCCATTATTATCCACCCAAAGTCAGCGTTCTTATTTATTGGAGGAAGAATTAAATTGAAATGTTTATAAACCCCACCTCTAGGTTCCAATAGCAATAGATTTCTTAAATCAGGGTGGTCCATCAAGAATTTTGATTTTTCTGCAATAGTTTTTCCTATTGGATTCTGAACACCTGATAAAATGACCTCACCAACTTCTCCAGCAGCATGACATCCAATTGTATTTATTAAAATTTGACTTCTCATTAAGTTTTAAATTCGCCAAGATTCATTGGAAAGTTATCTCAGAAACATATAGATCAGCCTTGAAATTCCTTCCAAAAGCAACCAAACCAATACTCTTAATAGTACTAGGTTTAATAGTTTTTGATAGAAAACTACTCGATCTTTCAAATTGTGTAATTGGGATATTAATTTTTTTCCAATTATTAGTCACTTTAAATTCAGCCTTATAATACTGCCATGGTAAAATAGTTCCTGATGTTCTTAAAAAAATATGATATATTTCATTGTTCCCCTTGGCTTTCAATGTTATTTCTTGAGTAGAATTAGTTAAACCAGAAACTT
>CACMNE010000018.1:0-26617 GCA_902614945.1 uncultured Alphaproteobacteria bacterium | reverse complement strand
TATTTTCAACAGAACAAATAATTGAAATAGGAATTGGCAAGTTTTTTGAAGATAAGATTTTTTTTGCATCAAATTCGTTTAAATAATTAGTATTACGAATTTCTATAGTTTTTTTTGAATTAAATATAAGTTTCTTATTTATATTCTTTTTATTTTTAAACCATTCAACAACATTCTTTATGGCTGCTAAACCATCCCCAATTCCTTGTAACGGTGCTACTCCACGAGCTATTAGTTGTTCTCTTGTTTCTCTATCTATATTTTCAGAAATAGTGGATATTATTGCTCCTGGTATTTTTTGTTCATTAATTACTTCTGAAAAACCAATTGCATCGTTTAAATAATAAATCTTGGTTTCATCTAAACCCAATAAGGGATAATCCTGAATTAAAATAGAAAAATCAGGATTAAGAGATTTTATTACTTCATGAAATAATGGTTTTGTAATTTTTGGCTGTCCCCAAATTGGAGTTGTATAATCTAAAGGATTTGAAATAGTTGCAATATTAGGTAAAAAGGAGGATATAGCTTTAATGTTTTTCTTGGGTATTTTTGAAAATTTTAAGTTTAGCATTTCACCAATATCCGCAACCATGGTTGCACCACCACCAGAACAAGTAAATGCAGCACACTCTTTACCTTTAGGAATACCAGAAATGCATATAAATTTTAAGGTTTCTATCATTTCTGAAGGCGTATCAACAGTGATGATACCAAGTTTTTTAAAAAATGAATTGTAAATTTTTTGAGAACCAGCGATTGATCCAGTATGGCTTTTTGTTAAGGTAGCGCCAATTTTGGATTTTCCTGTTTTTAAAACTACTATAGGTTTTTGTGCTTCTATTGCCTTTTTTGCAGCTACTTCAAAATCTGAAATATTTTCAATACCTTCAATATGAAGACCAAATGCCCTAACTTCTTTTTTATTGATCAAATAATTAATAAAATCAGTATTTTTTAAAGATGCTTGATTACCGAGAGAAATCATGTGTGTAAGTGGTAAAGAACGTTGGTTCATAGTTATGTCTGATGACAGCATTCCACTTTGTGTTATAATTGCTGCTCCGAAACCAGGACAAAATCCACCATGAGCAAATGGCCATAGAGCACTATTTCCTAAATAATTAATTATTCCATAACAATTTGGCCCTACCAAAACCATGTTTTTTAAAGATTCAACTAATTGCCTTTCAAGGGAAATACCCTTCTTTCCAGTTTCTTTAAAACCTGCTGAATAACAAACTATACCTCCAGCATTTATATGATTTAACTCATTAACAGTTCTTATAATTTGAGTAGAAGGGATAGCTAAAAATACAGCATCTGGTCCCTTTGGAAGATCAAGAACTGACCTAAAACATTTATATCCAGCAATATAATCTCTTTTTGGATTCACAGGCCAAATTGAACCTCTAAAACCCCTACGTTTAGCTTCATTTATGGCAACTTCAGCATCATCCCCTCCTATGAATGCAATTTGGGAAGGGTTTATCAGACGATCAATATTTTTATATCTTATTTCTTTCATGCCCCAAGGGGTCTGAGAATTGATCTAGAAATTATATGCCTTTGAATTTCAGATGTTCCGTCCCATATCCTCTCTAATCGACTATCTCTCCACAAGCGCTGAATGGGCATTTCTTCCATTAGCCCCATCCCTCCATAAATTTGCACCATGTCATCAGCAACTTTATTAACCATTTCAGAACAGAAAAGTTTTACCATTGCTGCATCTTCATCCTTCATGTTACTTCTCTCTGCTTTTTCTACTGCATCTTTTACCAACAAATCTGCTGCTCTTAATCCAAGAGCCATATCTGCAAGCTTGAAACTCACCGCCTGGAATTTTCCTATTGGTTGCCCAAATTGTTTTCTTTGAGCTGCCCATTCACTTGAAAGTTGCATCATTCTTTCTGCTTTTCCACAGCAAGAGGCACCAACCCATATTCTTCCCATACCTAGCCATTTTCCAGATAATTCTAGGCCTTTTCCTTCCTCACCTAAAATCATTTTGGATGAAAGTTTTACATCATTAAAATTCAAAGCAAATGTCTTATATCCCCTGTAACTAACACATTTAGTTCCCTCTCTAATATCAAATCCCTTTAGACCTCGGTTTACTAAAAAAGCTGTTATTCTTTTTCTTGTCCCTCTAGATGTTTTATCCTCACCTGTTGCAGCAAAAACTATTGCAAAATCAGGCAAACAGGGTCCAGAAATAAAATGCTTTGATCCATTTAAAATCCAATCATTACCTTTTTTCACTGCATTAGATTTCATTCCCATTACATCCGAACCAGCTTCTGGTTCTGTTAAGGCAAATAATTCTCTTTTATCTCCTTTAACGCATGGATACAAATATTCCTCTATTTGCTCATCATTACATGCCAATAGAATTTCTGTCGGTCTTGCTATCCAAGAATGCAAAGCGTGTGTTGTTTTACCATACTCTCTTTCAAGAATACTCATAGATCTATAATCAAGACCACCCCCACCTACTTCTATAGGAAGATTTGCTGCAAAAAGTCCTGCTTCTTTTGCTTTTTCCTCTATTTGTTTACCTAATTCGATTGGTACTTCGCCAATTTTGTCTACTGTTTCTTCATATGGATAAATTTCCTCTTCTAAAAACTTTCTAGCAGTATCTAAAATAAGAGAACTTTCTTGAGTTGTTATTTGATCCAATTTTACTTCCTTTATTAATAGCTTAAGTTTATTTCTTTTTAAGATTATATTTGGTTCTTGCCTCATTTGGGCTTAGTATACGTGCTCCCATTAGCTCAATGATTTCTTTTGCTCTTGATACTAGATCTGCATTTGTAGCTAACACACCTTTTTTTAAATATAAATTATCTTCTAGACCTACCCTAACATTACCGCCCATGGCAACAGAAGCAGCTACCATTGGCATTTGCATACGAGAAATTCCAAAACTTGCCCAATAACAATTTAATGGCAAATGATCTTTCATAACTTTCATGGTATCTACAGTTTGTTCTGCCCCCCATGGAATACCTAGACAAATTTGAAATAATGGTGGATTATCTATTAAACCCTCTTTTATCATTTCCTTTGCAAACCTTATATGCCCAAGATCAAAAACTTCTAATTCAGGTTTCACTTCCCATTTCTTTGTCAGAGCTGCCATTTCTCTTAAAAAAGGTGGTGTTGAAATATATATCTCATTACCATTGCCAAAATTCATAGTTCCACAATCTAATGAACAAATTTCTGGCAAACATTCCTTTACGTGAGCTAACCTTTCTTCCGCACTAATCATGTCTGTACCTAATCCAGGTTTATTTAAATCATCGTCATTAACCACCCAATCTCCTCCCATACCTGCAGTTAAATTAATGACTACATCCTGTGAAGAATTTCTTATCCTTTCTACCACCTCTTTAAATAATTTTGGATCTCTTGAACCTTTCCCGCTTATTGAATCTCTTACATGTATATGTACAGAAGTAGCACCTGCTTTTGCAGATTCTATTGCATCATCAGCTATTTCTTTAGCTGAAACGGGCACCTTATCACTTTTACCTACTGTGTCTCCTGCCCCCGTAACAGCACAAGTAAGAACAACTTCAAAGTTCATTTTTTCCCCTCCGATTTAAAATCAGTTTTGTATTTATTTTCTTTGAATTTTGATAATTTCGACAATTTTTTTATCTCTTTCTGAAGCAAGATCTTGAAATTTTTGGTGTTTTACAATTTTTTCACAACCATCTACCATTTTGTTTCTTAGTTTTTTTGTCAGTTCAGGAGCCTTTAGTCTAGTCCAGGGTAATTCCAATGCTGGTCCAAATTGATCTAAATTCGTAGCCATACCTCCTTCTCCACAGGCTACATGAAAAGCTAAGCATTGCCCCTGTATCGCCATCCTTGGGGCCGGACCGTTTATTAAGGCAATATCAATTTGTTCAGGCGTTGCTTCATCATTATTAACCATATGTAAGGCTTCACGCCATAAAGCTTCCTGAAGTCTTGTAGCAACGAAACCTGGAATTTCTTTTTTTAAAACTAATGGAGATTTTCCTATTTTAATAAAAAAATCATGAACCCAATTAACAGCTTCATCCTTAGTTTTTTTTCCTCCTACAATTTCCACTAAAGGTAATAAATATGGTGGATTAAATGGATGAGCTACTACTGTTCTCTCAGGTGTTTTGCATAAAGTCTGGATATCCGTCATTTTCATCCCAGATGTAGAAGAACAAATAATTACATTTTTTGGAACAATTTCACCTAATTTTTTATATAAATTTTGTTTTAATGAAAGGATTTCAGGTGCACTTTCTTGAATAAAATCAACTTTTTTAATGCATTCAGATAAATCAAAAAAAATCTCAAGATTGGTTTCTTCTAATTCTTTTACATTGTAAAGTTTCTTAAGTGAAACCCATGCAGTTCTTAACATTGAATAAAAATTATTTTCTTCGGATTCATTATGAAGATATGCCTTTACAGATAATCCTTGTGATAAAAAATAGGCAACCCATCCAGCTCCAATTGGTCCAGCTCCAATACTTCCAACGATCTTTACATCATTTTTGTTGATAAGATTCATTATTCACCTTTAAAATTTGGTTCTCTTCTTTCAACGAATGCGGTAATACCTTCTTTGGCATCATTGGAACTAAGCATCTTCTTATATATTTTTAAATCATCATTTCTCATTTTAGAAAATGCTTTTTCTAAAGGCACACATTCTATTGATCTCAGAACTTCTTTAACACTTTGCATAGCCAATGGGGCTGAAGTAGCAATTTTTTCTGCCCATTCGTAAGCTTGATCAAGCAAATTTTCATGTTTTACAATTTTATTTACCAATCCATAATTTTTTGCTTCAACTGCAGACATTCTCCTCCCCAAAAGAAACATTTCCATTGCTACATTGTAGGGGATACATCTTGGAAGTCTTTGTAAAGCTCCAGCATCAGGTACTATTCCTAGTGGCATTTCAGGTAATCCAAACTCAACATGTTCAGAAGCAATTAATAAGTCACACCCTAATGCTAATTCAAATCCTCCACCAATGACTAATCCATTTAAGGCTCCAATGACAGGCTTATTCAAATTCCAATTTTCAGTTAATCCTGCAAAACCTCCATCACCATAATCTGCATTTTCCCACCAGTTTTCTAAAGACATTTCCCCAGAATTAACTGCTTTCAAATCCCACCCAGCAGAAAATATTTTTTCACCTTTTGCAGTTAATATTCCCACCCAAAGATCTTTGTTATCTCTCAATTCTGCAAATGCTTTACCTAATTCCTGACTCATTTCTACATTTATTGCATTTACCTTTGGTCTATTTAAACAAACTTCTAAAATTCTACCAATTTTTTTGACTTCCACTCCACTAGACACAATACACTCCTACTTAATTTTTTTTCAATTTATCTCATTACAAATGGGTTACTCATGGATTCATTAGAAGTATTAAGCCAAATAGTTTTTGGACGCGTGTAATCATACATTGCTTGAAATCCACTTTCCCTACCATAACCTGATCCTTTAAATCCTCCAAATTCAGCTATGGGCGATACAACTCTATAAGTATTTACCCATACTATTCCAGCTCTTACGGACCTTGCTACTCTTAGAGAGCGAGCACTATTTTCACTAAAGATTCCAGCCGCCAAGCCATGCTTAGTGTCATTTGCAAGTTTTATTACTTCTTGTTCATCTCTAAAGGTAAGAACACTAAGAACCGGCCCAAAAAGCTCTGTATCTACAATTCTCAATGCTTGTTTTGGACACGAAATAATTGTTGGATTAAAGAAAAAGCCTTGAAGATTTGATGGTCTTTTTCCACCACACAAAATTTCAGCACCTTCAGATCTTGCAAAAGCAATTTCTCTTTCAATATTCTCAATTTGATTTAAAGTACATAAAGGGCCCATTTGAGTATCTTCTTCTAATGGATCACCAAGTTTTATTGAATTAACTACATTCATCATCTTATGCAGAAATTCATCTGCAATTTTTTCATGAAGATATAGTCTAGAACCTGCAACACAACTCTGGCCAGATGCTCCAAATATTCCTGCTATAGACCCATTTACAGCACTTTCAATATTTGCATCATCAAAGACAATGAATGGAGATTTACCACCTAATTCTAATGATACTTCAGCAAAATTATTAGCACTATTATTAATTATATTTTGAGCTGATTTTGGACCACCTGTAAAAGAAACACGAGCTACGAGTGGATGAGAAGTTAATTCTTTTCCACAAGGATCACCATGACCTGTAATAATATTTACAACGCCAGGAGGAAAACCTGCCATTTCAATTAACTCACCAAACTCTAACATAGCTGCAGAGGCATGCTCTGAAGCTTTTAAAACAACTGTATTTCCAGCAGCAAGAGCTGGACCAAGCTTGACTGCTACTAAGAACAATTGGGAATTCCATGGGACAATCGCTGCTATTACACCAAGAGGTTCCCTTTCGGTTAAAACCAATAAATCAGGTTTATCAATTGGTAAAGTTTCACCACTTATTTTATCAGCACAACCTGCAAAAAATTGAAAGAATTCAGAAATATATTTAGCTTGCCAACGTGTTTCCTTAAGCATTTTACCTGTATCAATGGTTTCTGTTTTTCCTAATGGTTCGGACTTTTCGCTTAAAAGCTCAGCTAATTTCCTCAAACAATTACCTCGCTGAGTAGGTGTCATTTTTGACCAAGGCCCTTCAGAAAATGCATAATGTGCAGCCTCAACTGCAGAATTTACATCACTTACACTAGCAGATGGTATGCTTGACCAGATTTCTCCAGTATAAGGATTTAAACTCTCAAAAAATTTATTTTCAGAACCTGACGTCCAATTACCATTGATAAGCATTTTATATTTTTTTATTTCAGTCATTATAAAACCTCTAATATAAAATTTAAATTGATTCTTATTTGGATTTATCAATAAACTGACTATAATTCAGAAATGGATTTGAGTTAAATAAATTAAATATTGTCGGATAAAAAAATGACAAAAAAAATAGTACTTGGAGATCCAATCATTATAAATGGTAGAAAACTTTCACTTTCGAGGGCAGTGAAAGCTGGAGATTATATCTTTTGTACGGGACAAGTTCCTATGAAAGATGGTAAAGTTATGACATCTGGGACAATTGAAGAACAAACAATTGCTGTTATCCAAGACATTCAGAAAACACTTAGTTTAGCTGACTGCACACTTAATGATGTTGTAAAATCAATGGTATGGTTAAGCAATAAAAATGATTTTCCTGGGTTTAACGAAGTTTATAGTCGTTATTTCAAAAGTGATCCTCCCGCCAGATCAGCAGTCGTTAATGAACTTCTAGTAGATGTAAAAGTTGAAATTGAAGTAATAGCTTACAAGCCTGAATGAGAAGTTTATACCATTGTTAGAAAAGAAATACAAAGCCAAAGGAACTTATTTTGAATTTGATGGAAATTTAAATAGGACATTAGTAATATTTGTTCATGGTTTTGGTCTGAATTGTCAAATGTGGCAATGGTTACCAAGTAATGTTTACAATAAATTTGATATCCTTAAATTTGACTTGTATGGACATGGGAAAAGTATAAATCCTCCTTCTACCCCATCATTAGAAATGTTCGCAAATCAGATAAAAGCTCTAATTAGAAAACTTGGATATAAAAAAGCTATTCTAATAGGATTTTCTCTTGGTGGAATGATAGTACGTAAATTTGCACATATGTTTGAAAAAGATTTGGAGGGTCTTATTATTTTAAATTCACCTCATAAAAGAACACTTATACAACAAAATTCTATTGATAAAAGAGTTAAGCAAGCTGAAAATAAAGGACCGCAATCTACTGTAAATGATGCAATAAAAAGATGGTTTTCTGATGAATATATTTTATCAAAACCAAAAAAGATAAAGCTTATAAAAAATTGGATATTAAACAATAATCCTTCTATTTACTCAAAGATATATAAAATTTTAGCTTATGATGTCCATGAAATTATAAATCCTGTAAAAAAAATTTCATGCCCAACTTTAGTAGTTACAGGAGATCAAGATTTTGGTAACAATCCAGATATGAGTAAAAGAATTTGTAAGGAAAGCCTAAATAGTAAATTAGTAATTATGAGAAATCTAAGGCATATGGGACTAGTTGAAGATCCAAAACAATTTGGAAAAATTTTAGAGAATTTTTTAAACCAATTCTTAGATAGAAAAAAATAATAATATGAAAAAAGGTATTCTTTCAGGTTTAAAAGTATTAGATTTAAGTAGAATGCTTTCTGGCCCATATTGTACAATGATGCTTGCAGACCATGGAGCTGAAGTCATCAAAATTGAAAGTCCTACAGGCGATACAAGTAGAAAAACTGGTCCCTTCAAAATTGAAGATTATGAAAAAAAATGGTCTGGATATTTTGTAAGCCTCAATAGAAATAAAAAAAGCATTGTCATAGATTTAAAATCTGAAGATGGGAAAAAAAAATTTCTTAGTCTTGTAGAAAAAGCTGATGTTGTAGTTGAAAATTTCAGACCAGGTGTGATGGATAAATTGGGACTTGGTTTTAATAAACTTAAGGAAATAAACAGTAGACTTGTTTATGCCGCAATAAGTGGTTTTGGAAATCCCCAATTTGGAAAAAGTCCATACACTTATTGGCCTTCCTATGATGTTGTTGCTCAAGCTATGGGGGGAGTTATTGGCATTACTGGCCCAGATAAAAATACTCCAACAAAAGTTGGTCCAGGTATTGGAGACATTTTTTCTGGGCTAATGATGTCATTTGGGATTATCTCTGCCATACGTATAGCTGAAAAAACATCGAAGGGACAATTCATTGATCTGTCTATGTATGATGCGGTTTTAAGTCTTTGTGAAAGAATAATTTATCAATATGACTTTGATAAAACTATACCTAAGCCTGAAGGCAACGGACACCCCTTACTAGTTCCATTCGGGATATATAAAAGTAAAGATGGACATATTGCATTAGGTATAGTTGATAATTCTTTCTGGAAAGTTTTAACTAATATTATTGGGAACAAAGAATTAACAGAGAATCAGAAATATAAAACAATAGAATCTAGACAACATAATGCTAAATCGCTTAATTCAATTATAGAAAGTTGGACAAGAACCAAAACCAATAAAGAATTGGGATGTTTACTTGGTGGATATGTTCCCTTTGGTCCTCTAAATACTGCTGTGGAAATATTTAAAGATTCTCATGTTAAAAAACGTTCTATGATAAGAAAAGTTGAAATTCCTTTTAACGACAAAATTAAGCCATGGAGAGTAGCTGGTAATCCTCTAAATTTTAGTGAATTCCCTCAACCTGATTTTAAATCTGCCCCTTCTTTAGGTGAAAATAATAAAGATAATATATTCGAACATAAGTCAGAGGTATTTAAGAAATCCAAAAGTTCAAAGTTGCGTAAAGCTTTTGGTTCTTTTGCAACTGGAGTAACTTTGGTTACAACCAGACAAGAAAATGGTACACCAAGAGGTTTCACGGCCAATTCTTTCACTTCGGTATCCCTAGACCCACCATTACTATTAGTTTGCATATCAAAAAATGCACAAAGTTATTCAACTTTTAGGGATAGTAAATATTTTGCAGTGAATGTGTTAAGCGAAAGCCAGAGATCTACTGCAGGATTATTTTCGTCACAGAGCTCTGAGAAATTTAAAATTACTAAATGGAAAAAAGGTTTTAAAGAATTACCAATAATTGACTCAGCTTTATCATATTTCTCATGTGAAAAGACAAGTTTTCAGGAAGCTGGTGATCATGCAATTATTATAGGAAGTATCAAAGATTTTGGATTAAGGGATGGTAAACCGTTAGGATATTTTGATGGTGATTATTTTTCAATAGGTTTTGAAAAATCCCTGATAGATATGGTAAATAATGATAGAAATACTCATTTTGGAGCTATTTTAGAGAATAAAAAAAGAATACTTTTTATTGTTGATAAAGACGGAAATCTTACCCTACCAAAGTCTTTAAATAGTCAAAAAAATTTAAAAGGATTGGAAGATTACTTAAAAAGTCTGAACTTAAAATTTAAACTTGATTTCTTATATTCCGTTTATGAAGATAAGGAAATAAATTCTCATATGATTTTTTATCATGGAAAATTTTCTGGAAATGGAAATAATTCTACTATAACTTTTGATATTAATGAAATTCCATATGAGAAAATTATTAATAATGCTGAAAAAACTATGATGAAAAGATACCATGATGAGTATCATCATGGACAATTTGGTATTTATCAAGGAAACGAAAAAAAAGGGAAAGTGAAAAAAGTTTATTAATATTATTTTTATTTGGGGGAGTAAATGATTGAAGATATTAGAAAAATAGTCACTTATGAAGAAACAATTAATGTTGAAGGTGGAAAAAGAGCGTCAAACGATCTTAAGTTGATTGGAGTTGCTGCCGTTTTAAAAAATCCTTGGTGTGGTCAAAACTTTACTGAAGATTTAACACCTGAAATAAATAGAATTTCACCAATAATTGGAAAATTACTTACTGAAAAATTAGTTACAATTATTGGATCAGGAGACAAAATAGAAGCATATGGCAAAGCGGCAGTTGCAGGAATAGATTCTGAAATCGAACATGCTTCAGCTTTAATACATACATTAAAATTCGGAAACTATCTTAGAGAAGCTGCTAGAGCTAAATCTTATCTTGGTTTCACAAACGTCAGAGGACCTGCAAATACTCCAGTTTATATTCCCTTAATGGATAAAAATGATACAGGAAGACGATCACATTACCTAACGGTGCAATTTTCAATAAATGATGCCCCAGCTGGAAACGAACTAATAGCAGCTCTTGGAGCCGCAACCAGTGGAAGGCCTCACCATAGAATTGGAGATCGCTATTCTGATTTAAATTCTTTAGGAAGAACAGAGGATAATCCAGCAGGAGTATAAAAAAAAAACTGATTGCACAATTAGTTTAATATTATACCATAAGATTGAATTTCAAATTTTTTGGGGGCTATATTTATGAAATTCCAACTAGCTGTAAACTTGGAGCGTATGGATAATAGCATTGAGATGGAAGATGTTAAAAACCATACCCTTGATATGGTTCAAATGGCAGATCAAGGTGGGTTCAATATTGTTTGGGCAGCTGAACATCATGCTATAGAAATGACTATAGCACCAAATCCTTTTCAAATATTAACTTGGTGGGCAAATCATACAGATAGGATAAGATTAGGAACAGCAGTTGTAAATGCAGCTTATTGGCACCCAATAAATCTTGCAGGTGAAGCCGCATTTACAGATTTGATTAGTGGTGGTCGATTAGAATTTGGCATTGGATCAGGAGCATATCAAAGAGAATTTGATAGAATGAAACCAAATGTAAAGCAACAGGATGGGTGGCGTTATATGCAAGAAATGCTACCGTTATTGAAACAATTATGGTCTGGAGATGTAGAGCATAAAGGGGAGTTCTGGGAATTTCCCTCTTCAACTTCTTGCCCTAAACCAGTACAAAAACCTCATCCACCAGTTTGGGTGGCAGCACGTTCACCAATTACTTATGATTATGCCATAAAAAACAAATGTAATGTTATGTCATGGCCTTTAACTAGACCATTTTCAGAAGCAGAACTCTATAAAAAACAATTAGATGATGCCATTGCAAATCATAAATCGAGTTTTAAACCTATATTTGCAATGATGCGGCATGCAGCAGTATATACTAATGATTCAGACAAGCAGAAAGCTCTGAATTCAATTAGAACTGTATTAGGACAATTCGAAAATTTATTCAAAAATCTTGGTGAAGTTGAAAATGGGTTTACAAAACAAATTCCATTAAATGAATTAGAAGGTAGAGAACAATATGACCCTGATATGCTTACAAAAAACCTATTATTTGGCACACCAGAAGAAATTATTGAAAAGCTTAAATTATATCAAAATTTAGGTGTCGATGAATTTATTTATTATGCAAGCATGGGTTTAGGACATAAAGAACAAAAAAAATCCTTAAAATTATTTATCGAAGAAGTAATGCCAGAGTTTGCTTAAAAATTAGTCTCCTACTTTTACTAGCATTTTCCCAAAATTACGGCCACTCAATAAATCAATGAAAGCTAAAGGTGCATTACACAAGCCAATCCTTATGTCTTCCTTATAAATTATTTGCTGTTTTTGAATAAAAGGTGTTACTTCTTCAATAAATTGAGGATATGTTTCTTTGTGATCAAAAATAATAAATCCACTAACTTTTAATCTTTTTACTAAAATTGTTCGCCATAATTTTGGAAGAGCCATTGCTTCATTAATGCCTTTTCCAGAATACCAAGAAATCATACCACAAACAGCAATCCGACCAAAATCATTCATATTAGGAATTATCGCCTCTAATGTTTTTCCAGCTACATTTTCAAAATAAATATCAACTCCATTAGGGCAGTATGATTTAATTAAATTTCTAAATTCCGTATTATCTTTAATTTTATTATGGTTAATACAAGCATCAAATCCCAATTCATCAGTTACATACGAACATTTCTCATCACTTCCAGCAATACCAAGGACTTTCAATCCCTTTTTTTTGGCAAGCTGTCCTGCCAAACTACCCACCGCACCAGAAGCTGCAGAGATTACCAAAGTTTCCTCTTTTTTTGCATTTGCTATTTTATTTAACCCAGTCCATGCGGTATGCCCTGGCATTCCCAAAACACCTAAAAAATATTGTTCAGGAATATTTGTTCTCTCTAACTTTCTTAATCCATAACCATTTGAAACGGCATGTGAAACCCAACCAAATTTTCCTATTACTAATTCACCAACTTCAAATTTTTTATTTTTGGAATCAATTATTTCTCCAATACATTCACCCTCCATAGCTGCACCAATTTCAACAGGGGCAGCGTATGATTTAACATTATCCATTCTACCCCTCATATAGGGATCTAATGAAAGCCATTTGACTTTCACCAAAATTTCTCCACTTTTTATTCCTGGACAATTAAAATTTTCAAGTTTGAAATTGTCAAATGTAGGCTCACCAATAGGTCTTTTAGCTAAAATTACTTTTTCAATTTGCATTACTTTTTTCCACTATTTAGTTAAAAAGATTATTAGAAATAATTTTATTAAATATTTCGTCTCTTATATCCATAAAATTTCCATCAAAGTCATCAAATTTACCAGAAGCAATTGACACAATACATTTTGCAGGCTCAATAGGATTAATCATATTATTTTCAGGTATAAAAGAAATTTCATTGATTTTGGATTTCCTTATATTAGTCTGCATATTTGTTTTTACGAGACCTGGAGAAAAACCAAAACATTTAATTCCACTTTCTTTACCTTCTAAATTAACCTGTTTTGTAAGCATATGAAACGCAGCTTTACTAGAACAATAACTAGACCATCCTTTTCTTGGATTATTAGAAGCTCCTGAAAGGATGTTAATAACCCTCCCTTTAGAGCGAGCCAGTACTGTCCATAACTCTGAAATTAATGCTAATTGCGCAGTTAAATTTGTATTAATAGATTTTTCTAATTCAACAATGTCCAAATTTCCCAGCATGGCCATTGGTAAAATTGTGGCAGCATTATTAATCATGATATCCAATCCACCCCAAACTTCGTTAATTGATTTTGCTAATTTTGGAATATTTGATAATCTAGACAGATCACTTGATATTTCTTTTGCGTTTCCTCCAATATGATTAATTTCTTCTATTAAGTCCTTACAATCACCTTTTTTTCTACAGTGTAAAATTAGTCGAGTACCTTTTTTTGCCATAAGTATAGCTGTAGATCTACCGATACCCGACCTAGATCCTGATATGAAAACAATCTTATCATTCAATATATTCATAAAATAGGTTTTAATTTTTATATATCATAGTGTAAAGCTTTGTATGTAAAACTTATTCAGTATCATTTTTGGAAAATGGAATTAAAAACTTGTAAATTTGAAAGCATTAGCAAAGTCAATTTTGACACTATAATTGATGTTAGATCACCTAAAGAATTCACTGAAGACCATATACCTAATTCAATAAACCTTCCAGTATTGTCCGATTTTGAAAGAGAAGTCGTAGGAAAGATATATATACAAAACAGCCAATTTGAAGCAAAAAAAATTGGAGCAAAATATATTTCAGAAAATATATCTAAGCATTTAGAAGGATTGCTTTCAAATAAAAATGATAATTGGAAAGCACTAATTTATTGTTGGAGAGGAGGTCAAAGATCAAAGTCATTGGGAATTGTATTGCATGAAATTGGCTGGGATATTAATATTCTAGAAGGTGGTTATAAATCCTACAGAAAAAATGTTGTCAAAAACCTTTATGAAGACGAATTATTCCACAATATTTTTATCATTTCTGGATATACTGGTACAGGCAAAACATTAATGCTTCAAGAACTAAGCAATATAGGTGCACAAGTCATTGATTTAGAAAAACTAGCAAATCATAAAGGGTCAATATTTGGTTCACAACCAAACGGACAACCTTCTCAAAAAAGATTTGAAGGTGATATTCATAACTTATTGAAAAGTTTCAAATCCCAAATACCCATTTTTATAGAATCTGAGTCTAGCAAAATCGGTTATTTAAAAATTCCACCAGCATTATGGAAGAAAATGAAGTCCTCGCCTCATTTTGAACTTTCTTCTAGCATAGTTTCAAGAGCAAAATTTTTATCTACTCAATATCCAGAATTATATAAAGATACTAGAAAGCTTTTAGAAAAAATTGAATTATTAAAGGAGTTTCATAAAAATGAAACTATTATTGGTTGGAAAAATTTAATTGAAAAAAAAGATTTTTTTACACTCTCCAAAGAACTAATCGAAATTCATTATGACCCAAAATATAAAAATTCAAATAATTATAATGAAAAATCAAAAATCCAAAAAATAGACCTAGATCCAAATATAAAGAATAGTGTTAATGAAGTAGCTAATTTAATTTTAGCAAAATCTAATAAGATATAGTAGCTTTACCATTTACAAATTTTCCTATTACAGAGTGAGTAAGACCTAAGATTTTTAATTTTTTTTGAACTTCCAGAATATGTTTTTTAGGAACTGAAGCTAGTAACCCTCCAGAAGTCTGGGGATCAAATAATAATGGCCATTTTTTATTATCCAAATTTAAATGATCAAAATTGGCTTGATGAAGGTTGTCTTCGAATATTGTAGATCTAACTCCTTTCAAAGATAACTCCAAAGCACCTTCTAGAATAGGAATTTCATCTAAACTGAGAATTGCTGAAACATTCGAAGATTTACAGATATTTTTTAAATGACCATATAAACCAAATCCAGTCACATCAGTCATGGAAGTAACTTTGTTAGCTAAGAATTTTATAATTGAACCTTGAGATTTCATCATCCAGTCTTGTGCATTTTTAATCCACAAACCTTTTGCTAAGCCCTGCATTTCCCCAGCTAAAATAGTACCTGTTCCTATAGGTTTTGTTAAGATAATTAAATCACCTTGATTAGCTCCATCAATAGTAATTGGATGTTTGTTAGTCTGTCCCAAAATTGTAAAACCAATTGTTAACTCTTTACCTTTTGATGTGTGACCTCCTATTATGCTGGCGCCCTCTTTTTTGAAAACAGAATTAGCAGCATCTATAATATCGTTAAGATATTTTTGTTGGTCAATAAGAGGTAAATCTGGAATTGTAATATGACTAAGTACTATTGAAGGAACCGATCCCATTGCCCATATATCACCTAAAGAATGAATTGCTGTAATTCTAGACATCGTCCAAGGATCTGAACAGAATTCTCTCAAATGATCAGTAGTCAATACATGATTTCCCTGCTTCAAGCAAATAATAGCTGCATCATCACCAATTTTATTCAGCATTCCGTTTGGTTCTTCTGGCAACTTTAATAAAGCATTTTTTAATACTTCATTTCCAATTTTTGCACCACATGCACCACATAAATCCTGCTTTTGCTCTGTAGTTTTTTCTTCAGATAAAGAATTCATTGAATACTTAATATAAAATTTATTTACAAAAGATCTATCAATAAAATCTTTAAATATCCAAGGAAGAGTTCCATAAAGAAAAAAATTACCCCAAAACAAAAGAGCTTTTTTATTATCAGTGGTTAAGGCTTGTAAAAAAAATTTTTGTGGATTGTATTTTATTAATTTTTTTGAAGAAATATAATTCCTAATATTTTGATAAAGAAAAGGTGCCGCTCTTACTGCAAATACACCTGCTTTTTGGTTTGGATTGCTAACTATGGATGCACAATCTCCAGCGGCAAATACAAAGTCATGTGATGTACTTTGTAAGCATTGATTGATACTTATGAAGCCTTCTTCAAGATATAAACCTGTTTCTGACAACCAATTTTGAGGTTTTCCACCAGCAGCACTCAATATCAAATCACTTGAAATGATTTCACCATCCTCACAATGTATTCTACCTTTGTTGATATGGGAAATATTTATATTATCTAGCAATCTGATATTATTTTCGTTAAGTAGTTTTAATATTTTATTTTTTGCCTTATTTGGTAAATTTCCTGCAATATCATTTTTGTCAATTAAATTAATTATTGGCTTCAATCCTAATGATTTGATCTTATAATTTATACAGAGTGCTAGTTCACATCCTGCTGCTCCTGCACCGATAATAGATAGTTTAGGAATATTTACTGATGCTTTTAAGTTTAAAACAAATTTGTTCCATTTGTATATAAAGTTATCAAAAGGTTTTACTGGAATTGAAAATTTTTCTGAACCAGGAATATTGTTTAATTGATAATTAATACCAATGTCTAGCGATAACATATCAAACTCTATGGGATTTCTCTGTCCTAAATGTATTTCTTTGCGGTCTAAATTAATCTTATTTACGTATGAAAATACAATTCTACATTTCGCAAATTTTGATAGTTTGATTAAATCAATTTTGATTTGATCAAAACTGTAAGCACCTAAAATTGCAGCTGGTAACATACCAGTATATACTAATTCAGGGTCAGGCGTAACTAAGGTAATATTTAAACCTTTTATAGGCTTCATTCCCATTTTTTTTAGTAATAAAATATGTGAGTGCCCACCACCGATTAATACTAAATTTTTTTCAGCCATTGAAAACCTTAGTTCTTTATGGATTATTAATATAGGTTAGTTGATTCTAAAATAATTAGAAATAGTCAAATAAAGTAAAAATTCAATAGTGTATGGAGATAAGAAAATGGGAAAATCATTAAAAGAATATGCTAAAAAAAATAAAATAAAGTATTTTATGATTTCATTCACAGACATTTTTGGTGCACAAAGAGCAAAATTAGTACCTGCTCAAGTTATTTCTGATATGGAAAAAGAAGGTGCAGGTTTTGCGGGTTTTGCAACTTGGCTAGACATGACACCTGCCCACCCAGATATGTTAGCTATACCTGACCCCAAAAGTGTAATTCAACTTCCGTGGCAACCTGACGTAGCTTGGTTAGCATCAGATTTAGTCATGGAAGACAAAGAGGTTTCCCAAGCTCCAAGAAATGTGTTGAGAAACTTAATAAGTGAAGCAAAAATAAAGAAATTTAGAGTCAAAACTGGAATAGAGGCAGAATTTTTTCTTATTAAAAGAGACGGTTCAGCAATTTCAGATGAATATGATAATGCTGAGAAACCTTGTTATGATCAACAAGCAGTTATGAGAAAATACGATGTAATTAGAGAAATTTGTGACTCAATGCTTAAATTAGGATGGGGACCATACCAAAATGACCATGAAGATGCTAATGGTCAATTCGAAATGAATTTTGAATATGACGATGCCCTTGCAACTGCTGATAAACATTCATTTTTTAAATTTATGGTGAAATCAATAGCAGAAAAACACGGATTAAGAGCAACTTTTATGCCTAAACCTTTTTCCAATCTTACAGGAAATGGTTGTCATGCACACATCTCGGTTTGGGACTTATCAGGGAAGAAGAATATATTTGAGGACAAAAAAGCTGATCTTGGTTTATCAGGTAACGGAATTCATTTCCTTGGAGGACTGATGACAAATGCAAAATCATTAGTTGCCATTACTAATCCAACAGTAAATTCATATAAAAGAATTAATGCTCCAATTACGCAATCTGGCGCAACTTGGGCCCCAAACACAATCACCTGGAGTGGTAATAATAGAACTCATATGGTAAGAATCCCTGGTCCAGGAAGATTTGAATTGAGATTACCTGATGGAGCTACAAATCCATATCTACTTCAAGCAGTCATAATTGGTGCAGGAATTATTGGCATTGAAAAAAAATTAAATCCTGGGAAAAGATATGACAACGATATTTATACTGATAAAATAACAGAGAATAAAGTTGAGAAATTACCTTTAAATTTGCTTGATGCAATTAGGGAATTTTCAAAAAATTCCGAATTAAGAAATAAACTAGGTTCAGAATTTTCAAAAGCATTTATTAAATTAAAAAACGAAGAGTGGGATAAATTCAACAATCATTTATCTTCATGGGAAATTAATAACACTATGGATATTTAAAAAAACCTAATGCTAGCAAAATATAAGCTGATTACCTTTTTCAACTGTTCCGTCTGTCAAAATTTCGCAATAAACACCAAAATCCTGGTGTCCATAATAAGTATTGAGAGCATTTAAGGTATCTATATCCTTTTCACCACTGATTGGATTGACTTTTGTGGCATTACACCTCTCGATTGGCTCAATAACTTTTAATTTTGAACTACCTAAAATTATCTCTTTACCCAGCCAGTCAAATTCTTCAAATGGTTTACCTCCACTCAACCATAAATTACCTCTAAATCTTCTAGGATCTAAATCAAAACCAATCTTGGTTGATAACTCATTCAAGGATTCAAGTGATAGTAACGAAACGGATGGATACTCGGTATCAGTTAATCCCCTATCACCTATTTTGTAAAGTTCACAAGGACTAGGTCCATTTAATGGGCATAAAGGCTTTATCCACTCTAAAAATAAATTTAAATCATTCTTATTATCTGGACTAAAAGTTATTTTATCTTGATCAGGATGTATTAATGTAATGGTTTCACTTTCTTCATTATAAATAGATGAAATTGCCATAAATGATGGTGCAATCGAACCTCGTAAAAAAGAACTACAAGGTATCCAGTCTTTTTTAGTATCTGGAATCCTTGTTTTATCATGTGCTAAGGCCCAAACTCTATCACCAGGCATAGTTTTGCCGGAAAAAAGAGAAATCCTTTTTAAAAGCTCCGACCCAATACTTTTTATCGGATGCCGGTAAATTTTATTTAATATGCGAATATTATTACTTATCAATTTTTATTCCTTTTTTTCAACCTATTCATAAAATAGATTTCCATCAATAAAAATTTAATTCTATCCAAAAGACAGAATTGCAACAGAGCTAAAAACTAAAAAGATTCCAAGAAATTGAATTCTACTAAGTTTTTCTTTATAGAAAAAGCAAACTAAAAGAATTGTAATTAAACCAAAAGTAGAAGCAGAAACTGATGAAAATTCAGGTTCTTCAAAATTACCGGCATAAACCATAATGAGTAGTGCTAAAGTATCTGCAACACCCATAAGTATAAGTATAGAGATATAATTTAGATTGATTAATTTAACATTAATTTTATTAAAAAATAACGCAACTAAAACTATCACAGAGGAAACTCTTGCAAATAGATTTGATAAAACTTCAAAAGAATTAATAATTGGATGTTGACCCAATTGAAAGGATAAAGAAAAAAATATTGCTGAACCAATAGACCAAAAAATAGTTTTTGATATTTTAAATTTGAATGTTTTGTAATTTTCGGATCTTGAGTAAATTGTTAAGAAAATACCCAAAATCACAGTAGTACTTAATATCCACTGATATAATGCAGGTGAATTACTTAAAATTGATGCATAGAACAGAGATAAAATAGGATATGAACAAATTATTGGAGCAGCAACGAAAACAGGACCTAGGTCAAAGGCTCTATATAAACAGTATGTTGCAGATAAGAACAGAAGACCATAAATTATAGAAAAAACAATAATTTTTTTTTCAAAAGATATACCTTGGGTAGAAAAAAAGAAAAAAAATAAAAGAAATAATGCTCCAAAAATATTTGTACATACAAGTGCTGTAATAATATTTACTTTCTTTACTATAAACCGAACTAAAAAGTCGTGAATACCCCAAAATATTGCTGCTATAAATCCAATTCCAATTTCTATCATTTGGTAACAGTTCTGAACAAAAAAGTTTAAATAAAATTTTGAGTATAATATCCTATAGTTCTTAACTTACTAACAATTTTGTATAATTTTTGTAAAAAGGATGGTTTTAATATAATTATTTAGATATAGGTTAATTAAAAGGAAATATTGGTATTACTTTGGTATAATATTATCATTTTTATGTACCTTTTTTTAAAAAAAATGATTTAATCCACATACATTCATATTTCATACAGACAACAAATTGAAGGGGGGAATAGAATGGAAGAAAAAATTGCTGAATTAACAGCTAAAATCGCTGAGCTCGAGGCAAGCTCACAAGTCACCAATACTATGTTTGCAGAAACATATTATTATTTAACTATACCACTTATGGTACTTATTCATGCAGGATTTCTTGCTTATGAAATGGGCGCTACAAGGGTAAAAAATGTTCTATCATCTGGAGTAAAAAATATTCTAGCTTTTGCTTTTGTTATACCTGCCTTTTATTTCTTTGGTTGGTGGGTTTATTGGGCCTTTCCAACAGGAATAAGTCTATCCACGGGTCCTATGGAAATTTCAGGAAAAGAGTACGCTGACGCGATAGCTTGGGGTTGGGGAGAATCTGCTCAATTTATGGGACCTAATGTTGCAGACAATGCATCTGGAGTATTTTGGGGTGCTTTTGCTCTGTTTGCGGCAACTACAGCATCCATCATGTCTGGATCTGTAATAGAAAGAATTCAAACTGTTGGATTTGTAATTCTAGCTGTTGTACTAGGAGCCTTTGCTTGGGTAGTAGCAGCTGCTTGGGGATGGCACGCAGATGGTTGGTTAGTAACTGGATTTGGTTTTCATGACTTCGGTGCTGCTGGTGTAGTACATGCTGTTGCTGGTTTCTTTGCATTAGGTGTGCTTATCAATCTTGGCCCAAGAATTGGTAAATTCAATGCAGATGGTACAGCTAATGATATTTCAGGTCATAATATGCCTTTTACAGCAACTGGTTTAATGCTGATTATTGTAGGCTTTTGGGGCTTTTTAATGGCTTGTATGATATTACCAGGAGAAGGTTGGAGCTGGACTGCAAATACTGGTACTACGATTTACGGTACACCAATGAATTTGTCTGCTTTATCCTTCAATATTTTAATGGGTATTGCTGGTGGAATTATAGGGGCTTGGCTTTTGAATAGAGATCCTTTTTGGATGATGTCAGGAGCTCTCGCTGGTATTATTTCAGTAGCCTCGGGATTAGATATTTATTTCCCTGCATTAGCATTTATTGTAGCTATCGTAGCTGGCCTTTTATTAAGACCTGCAGCAAAGATGTTAGAATCTTTTGGTATAGATGATGCGGTAGGTGCAGTTACTGTTCACGGAACAATAGGCGTTTATGGAATGGTAGTGTTTGGAATTTTTGCTCAAGGATATCCGGCATTATTTATTGAAAATGCACCTACAGTATCAATTTTAGGGCAACTGGTTGGAGCAATTGTGACTTCACTATGTGGATTTATACCTGGATATCTTCTTTCACTAGGCTTAAGTGGCCTTGGAATGTTAAGAACTCCTGAAGCTGCAGAAATTGCTGGTTTAGATACTACAAAAGTACCTGCACAAGCCTTTCCAGAAGGTATACCTGCATCAGCTCAACCAGCTGAATAATTTTAATTATAAAAGAAAGGATATTAAAATGGGATTTCCTTACGATAAAGCAGACTGGAGTGTTGTTGATGGAGCGATGTTCATGGGAGCAGGTTCTTCAATGCCATTCTTTTATACTATTATTGCAATTATTATTTGTATTGTATTTTTAATTTACGGACAAATGATAGAAAGTGATAAGTATAATAAGTAAGAAGAAGTTTCTTTCTTAGAAAGCGAGGCTTACGAATGTAGCCTCGCTTTTTTATTTGTAGATACCTCGAACTCTCAATTTTTCTGGATCAAAGTGAGGAAACCTAACTATTTTAGCAGGTATTCTTTTCTGATGGCCATCCAACTGTCCAACTTCTAAATCTGTTCCTAATTCAGAATGTTCAGCTACTATTCTTGCAAGAGCAATAGTTTTGTTTAAGTAAGGTGATTTTGTAGCTGAAGTAATCTCTCCTACTTGTGCTCTTCCAATTCTGATACAATCTCCGCTGTTTGGGACTAAACCACCTTCGATATCTAGGCCAACTAATTTTTTTTGAGGATTAGTTTTTCTTTTTTCTAAAGCACCTCTCCCAATAAAATCTGCCATTTGGGATTTCAGTGGAACTGTAAATCCGATACCTGCTTCAAAAGGATCAATTTGATCATTAAATTCATAACCAGCAAAAATCAAACCAGCTTCAATTCTTAAGATATTTAATGCCTCAAGACCTAAAGGTGTTAATCCAAATTGTTTTCCAGCTTCATAGATCTTGTCAAAAATTAAATTGGCATCTTTAGGGTGACAAAAAACTTCATATCCAAGCTCTCCAGAATATCCAGTTCTACTTACTACACAAGAGGGACCATGAAAGTCAGTAAGACGGGCTACTGAAAAGCGAAACCACTGTAATTCATTTATATTCGGTTGTGTTGGAGCAGTCCAAATAACTTGCTCAAGAATTTCCCTGCTCCTTGGTCCTTGAATTGCAATATTACATAAATGATCTGTTGAGTTCCTAACCCATGCATCAATTTTCATTTTGTTTGCTTGTTCTTGCAACCATAATCCACTTAAGTCGTTGCCACCTACCCATCTAAAATTATTTTCGCCTAGACGAAATACTGTACCATCATCAATCATTCCACCATGCTCGTAACACATGGCTGTGTAAACAACTTGACCAACTGAAAGTTTATCCATATCCCTTGTAACACATTTTTGCATTAAATCTTTTGCGCCAGGTCCTGTAACTTCATATTTCCTGAGAGGTGATAGGTCCATAATAGCTGCTTTTTCTCTACAGGCCCAATATTCACTTATGACTCCATGATTTGTCATATTATTTGGTAGCCAATAACCACTATACTCAACAAAGTTTCTTGTATGATTTGAAAAAGAAGAATGGAAACCAGTCTGTTTTGTTTGTTCCATATCTGCCTCCGTTGTTTTTCTCCAACCAATAGATTTTTTAAAATGTAAATCTTTGGAATATGTTCTTATTTGAATATCAGTAGGATTCCATCCGTTTGCCGGATCAACATCACAAGGACAAGCAGTTGAAATACAAACAAGATCACTCAATGCCTTTAGAAGTACAAAATCACCTGGCCTTGACCATGGTTCATCCATACCAAGATTATTTATTTCATCAAGCATAGTATTAAAGAAAAAGTTGATTGCTGGCCAACCACCTCTAGGCTTGATACTATATTTTGATAAATCTAAATTCATATTATCTGAACAATTTACGTGCCCAGGATATCCTAGGTCTTCATAATATCTGGCGGTACAAGCAAGACCAAATGTATCATGCCTTCCGCAAGTATCTTGAATAATTTCTACTAGGGGTTCATGATCCAAAGTCCAATACTTAGAGAAAATACCTGGAGTCGGATAAAGAGAGCCCATAAGACTCCTAGTAGTAGTGGGATCAATATCACGTTCGATACCTTTATCTAATTGACGAAGGCTAAAAGCTTGAAAATCAGAGCATTCTCTTCCTTGAACGTCTAATATTTGAATATACTGACCTTCTTTGACAATATATGATTTTGCCTCACCAGGTAAAATATTTTTATCAATTAATGGATCTGCAAGTGGATCAGGTGGTAGCAAACCTCCCTTAGCTAATCCAGGATTTAGTCTTTTAATGTAAACTACTAACTCAGTAGGAACATTCTGAGCCTCAGGTAACATATGTTCACCTGGAGCCGCTATAATTATTAAACCATCAGAACAAGCAATAAATTCCTCTGAATCCCCTTGTTTTGAGCCATCTTTAAATACATGAATTGCATCAGCGTTATTTATATCGAAATTTGATTTAGAAAGCGCGTCAAGAACTTTTAGACCTGATTTATCACCTTTAGATAGAAGCCTAATTAAGAAATCTGGTTTTCCTGATCCCTGTGCACCTAACATAGATGCATCTGACCTTCCTTTAGGATCAAAAAAAACTAATTCTCCAATTTGCAAACCTTCTCTATCGACTATCGTTATTTCATCGCCCTTACTTATAGCGATTCCCCGGCTACCAGCACCAGGTATTATATACCTTTCTACACCATGTGGTAATAATGGAAGACCTGGGAATTTATTTGAACCAGAAATAGTAGGTTTTTCAATTATGTCTAACAAACCCATTATATTTCATCCTTATCAAGATCTATTACTTTTCCTCGATGGGTTACTACAATTGTACATCCTGATGGTGAATGACTATAATGTCTAGACCCAGCATTTAAGGATACAAAATCTCCCTCTTTGTAAATATATCCATCATGGTCAACTAAATCCCCTTCTAGTATAAAAAATTCTTCAGGACCCTCGTGTTCGTGGGGGTTAGATCGAGCTTTAGGACCCATTTTATAAAGATATGAACCTTGGCCTGTTTTAGGATCATAGCTTAAATTGAACCACCAAACATCTTCTCCTGGTAATCCTGGTTGATCAAGAACTTCCCAATTTAAGTTTTTAATATTTGCTACTTTTCTTAGGTTGTTCAATTTATTCATAATTCAAGTTTTCCTTGAGAAAATGAAACTACTTTATTAATCCAAATTCTCTTTTTTTAATGTTAGACCATTCTACTAATAATCTATCAGCTGTTAATCCAATTAAAGAAACACATAAACCAATGACCAAACCTTTACCACCATCATTAAAAGATAGCGCTCTAAAAATTTCCTGTGATAAATCAACTGTACCAATAAACCCAGCAATCATTACCATAAAGAGTGCAAACATTAAAGTTTGATTTATTCCTAATAATATTTCAGGGAAAGCTAAAGGCATTCTAACTTTCCATAAAATCTGACCCTCACTACATCCAGACATTTTTGCAGCTTCTATAATTTGGGCTGGTACATTCCTCAAACCAAAGATTGTATATCTAGTAATTGGAATACTTGCATAAACAACTATTGCAAAAATAGCTGAAACATCACTAATTTGGAATAGCATAACTGCTGGTAATAAGTAAATAAAGGATGGAAAAGTTTGAAAAGTATCACATATATTGAGGATAAGTTTTGTTGTACTCAATTTTCTAGAAGCCCAAATCGCTATAGGAACTCCAAATCCAATACTTATAACCATAGCTACCGACACCATGTATAAAGTGATCATAGCTCTTACCCAATATCCCGATGCAGCAATGAGAAATACAAAAAACATAACAGTCAATGCTAATTTAAATTTACCTAACCTCCAGCCAGCACAACCTACTAATACTATTACAGAAATCCAAGGCATAGACTGGAACATTGCTTTAGTAGGCATGAAAAAGTAAACTAGCAAAAAGTCTCTAAAAATTCCTAAAGGTACAAAAAGAGAAGTAGTTATAAACTTTATTCCCCAGTCTAAATACCCTGAAATTGAAATAGTATATTCTTTTGGTAATTGAATTGCAGCTGAAGATAGAAAAGTTAAAAGAATTGATAAAATTACAATAATTAAAGCACTAAAAAGGTAGGGATTTCTTATCCAAAAGGCACCCTCTTTAGTTCTTTCAGGCTCTTTAAGAACTAATGCTTGACTATAACGATCTAAGGTAATTGCAATAAATACAACCGCAACTCCTATTTCAAATGCTTGACCTAATCTCAAATTTTGAAGGCGAGCAAGAAGGTCATGCCCTAAACCTGGCTGACCTATAAAAGAGGCAATTACTACCATTGCTAAACATTGCATAATTACTTGATTAATACCTAGCATTAGAGAAGATCGCGCACTTGGTAATTCTACTTTAAATAGCATTTGCCAGTAATTACACCCGTTCATTCTTCCTGCCTCAATTATTTCAGAAGAAAGTTCTTTTAAACCTAAAATGGTTAATCTTGTCATTGGTGGAAAGGCAAAAATAATTGTAGCTATAACACCAGCTTTTGCCCCTACTCCACAAAATATAGCAACTAAAATTAGATAAGAGAAATGTGGTAAAGACTGTAAAATGTTGAGGATAGGATTTAATATTTTTTCTACAACTTTAAATTTTGCACCAAGTATACCTAACAAAATTCCTATTATAACTGCCAAGGGTACAGATACTGCAATTGCAGCTAATGTTTTCATAGATAATGTCCAAATTCCCCTTAAACTAAATATCGCTAAATATAATACACAAGCCCCTCCTAAAATTGCTAAGTTAACTCCTCTAAGGTATAAACCTAAAATAATTACTAAACCTAAGATCATAACCCAGGGCATTGGGCCTAAAGGTATCGTATTAAAACCTTTGTAAAGTAATGCCTCAGTAAAATCTAATGGGA
>CACMNE010000017.1:0-28807 GCA_902614945.1 uncultured Alphaproteobacteria bacterium | reverse complement strand
TTTTGGGAGGCTATCAAGGAAAATTTAAATTCACGTTCTGAAATATCAAAATTATGGTATTTATGTACTAATGGCATTTCCCCTGTTATAGATAAGGAAGATTTAGAGTTTGTAAGAACAGCACTAGCAGCATTGCCTGAGACGCCATTAAATAAAGATACATGGAAAATATGGACTACCAAGGTTTCTGACAAAACTGGTAGAAAAGGAAAAAATCTTTTTTTGCCCTTGAGAAAAGCTTTAACAGGCAGCAGTGTAGGACCGGATATGGGAAAATTATTACCTTTTTTAGGCAAGATTCCCAAAATATAGTAATCAATAAGACGAGATTTTTTTATACTGAGAATTTTCTGTATTTTGTTCTTTTTGGATTTACTGCTTCCTCTCCTAATCTCCTTTTTTTATCTTGAATGTAACTATCATAATCTCCTTCAAACCATTCCACATGACTGTTGCCTTCAAATGCTAGAATGTGAGTACAAATCCTATTTAAAAAAAACCTATCATGACTAATTACCATAGCACTCCCGGAAAATTCAGAAATAGCATATTCTAGAGCACTTAGAGTTTCTACATCTAGATCATTTGTTGGTTCGTCCAACATTAAAACATTTCCTCCAGATTTTAACATTTTTGCTATATGAACCCTGTTTCTTTCTCCTCCTGACAATTTACTTATGGGCTTTTGTTGATCTACTCCTCTAAAATTAAAAGAACTACAATATGCTCTTGAATTAACTTCTAATTCACCAAGTTGAACAATTTCTTGACCTCCAGAAATCTCTTCCCATACTGTATTAATACTGTTCAGATCATCTCTACTTTGATCAACATAAGATAACTTAACAGTATCACCCAAAATAACTTCTCCATCTGAGGGTTCTTCTATCCCAGTAATTAACTTAAAAAGCGTAGTTTTACCTGCTCCATTTGGACCAATGATTCCAACAATTCCACCAGCTGGTAAAATAAAAGATAAGCCATCAAATAAAATTTTATCTTTATAATGCATACTTAAATTTTTAACTTCAATTACTTTTGACCCCAATCTTTCACCATTAGGAATAATGATCTGTGCATTTGTTTGCTTAATCTTTTCTGAAGATCCTGCGAGTTCTTCATAAGATTTAATCCTCGCTTTTTGTTTAGCTTGACGTGCTTTAGCACCTTGTCTTATCCACTCCAATTCTTTTTCTAATACTCTTTGTTTCTTTTTGTCTTCTTTTCCTTCAATTTCTAATCTCTGAGCTTTTTGTTCTAGCCAAGATGTATAATTACCTTCATATGGAAGTCCTTTTCCCTTGTCTAACTCAAGTATCCAACCTGTAATTTTATCAAGAAAATATCTATCATGTGTTACTATTAAACATGTACCTTTGTAATTGATTAAATATCTTTGCAACCAGTCTACTGTTTCTGCATCCAAATGGTTTGTTGGCTCATCTAACAAGAGCAACTCGGGTGATTTAAGTAAAAGCTGGCATAGGGCAACTCTTCTTTTTTCACCTCCAGAAAGCTCTTTAACGCTTAAATCATCATTTGGGCATCTCAATGCATCCATAGCCACATCTATTTGATTATCTAATTCCCAAAGATTTTGAGAATCAATTTTATCTTGAAGTTTTGTCATCTCATCCATTATTTCTTCAGAATAATTTTCAGCTAATTTTTCTGCTACTTCGTTAAACTCGTCTACTAGTGCTTTTTTGTCTGCAACTGCATTTAATACGTTTTCTCTTACACTCAGATCAGTATCTAAAATTGGTTCTTGAGGTAAATATCCAACATTAATATTTTCTGCAGCCCAAGCCTCTCCAGTATAATCCTTATCTATTCCGGCCATTATTTTCATTAGACTGCTTTTACCAGCACCATTTACCCCAACTACACCAATTTTTACGCCTGGTAAAAAAGAAAGGTGAATATTTTCAAAACACTTTTTTCCACCTGGATAAGATTTAGTTAATTCTTGCATATGATAGATGTATTTAACTGATGACATAAATTTTACCCTTTATTAATTTTATAATTAACCTATTTCGATTTTTAAAAAATCATTTATAATTAACTTAAGTTTCAAGATTTATTATAACAAAGCTTAAATATACTATATAAGCGATAATATATTATAAAATCTATAGTGAGTAACCACCAATTATTTGTAGGAGTCTAAATTGAAGGATTATCCTTTAGTATTACCAGGGTTAACTATTGGATTACTAGGTGGTTCATTCGATCCTCCACATGAAGGGCATATTCATATTTCAAAAACGGCAATAAAAATTTTTAACTTATCGAAATTGTGGTGGCTTGTAAGTCCAGGAAACCCAATTAAAGACAAAACTCCATCAAATATAAATAATAGATTACTAGCATCAAAAAGAATTATGGTGCATCCGTCAGTTATTATTACGGATATAGAAAAAAAATTAAAAACTAAATATACGTTTCAAACATTAATCAAAATAAAGAAAATGTATCCTGCTGCAAGATTTATATGGATAATGGGTGCTGATAATCTAATTAATTTCCATCATTGGAAAAATTGGGATTGGATAATGAAAAATATTCCGATAGGTGTGATGGCCAGACCAAGAGATCAAATTAAAGCTGGTTTATCTCCAGCGGCAATTCGGTTTAGCAAATATAGACTTCCAAGGGAGAAATCACTTCTCCTACCTTATGTATCTCCTCCTGTATGGACATTAGTTACTGGTTCAATGAAAAATATTTCATCCACAAAATTGAGGGTGAAAGAGTATAGGCCAGGATTAATTTAAAATTGACTAGTCAATTAGCATGTGTCGGGCCCTAGCACCTCTTTCGATAGCTGCACCATGTAACCTATCAATGTTAAGCTCATGTCTTATCTCTTCTAAAAAACGTAGTTGCACCTCTGGAAGTTTACCATCTGCCGCTGCAACATCACACGCCAAGGCATAGGCTGTCTCGTATAATTTTTCAGGCAATGCCTCTTTAACTAGACCAAATAATGCATCTAAACCATCTTCCTCTTCAAAGAGGTCAAAAACCGTTTCGGCAATAATTTTTATTTTAGAAGGATCATAACTTTTAAATATAGGTAAATGATCAACTATTCTACTTATAGATATTAACTCTCTGTTTGAAATATTTTCATCAGACGCTCCACCGGCTACCATAATCGCAACCAATGCATCTTGTGCGTTCATCAATCCATTAGTATTCAAATTTTTGATCATTATAGAAAATACATAACATAATTTTTTTAATTTGACGACTATATAAATCAGAGATAATAGAATTTAAATTATTTGTATAAAAAGAAATTGATAGTTAATCAAAAATGAAATCTAATAATATTATTTACAATCATACTAATTCTTGGCCTTTTTTTGAAGCAAAAAGAGTTTTGAAACGTTTATCAAAAAGTAAACAAAACAAAGAACTTGTTACTTTTCAAACTGGATACGGACCATCTGGACTTCCACATATTGGAACATTTGGAGAAGTTGTAAGAACCAACATGGTAAGAACAGCGTTTTCTTTTTTGAATGAAACTCCAACTAGACTTATTTGTTTTTCCGATGATTTAGATGGCCTTAGAAAAATACCTACAAATGTGCCTACACCAGAAAAATTAGAAGAAGATTTAGATCTTCCCCTAACAAAAGTAAGAGATCCTTTTGGAAAATTTAATAGTTTTGGCGATCACAATAATGCAAAATTAAAAGAATTTCTCAATAACTATAATTTCAATTATAATTTTGAGTCTGCTACTAAAAATTACAAAGATGGTATTTTTGATGACGCATTAATAAAAATACTCGAGAACTATGATAAAATTATGGAAGTCATATTACCATCATTAAGAGAAGAAAGAAAGAAAACATACTCACCCTTTCTTCCTATAAGCCCAATAACTGGCAAAGTTTTACAAGTTGCTATTGAAGAAATAAATAAAACCAAAGGAACAATTAAATATACAGAACAAAGTGGTGAAAAAATAGAATTATCAGTTAAATCAGGAAATGTAAAATTGCAGTGGAAGCCTGATTGGGCCATGAGGTGGTTTGCTTTAGATGTAGATTATGAAATGTTTGGAAAGGACCTTATACCATCAGCAGAACTGGCAGCAAAAATATGTAGAATAATAGGTGGAAACCCTCCAGAACTATTAAATTACGAACTTTTTTTAGATGAACATGGCCAAAAAATATCAAAATCAAAAGGTAATGGTTTATCAATAGAGGATTGGTTAAGATATGCAGATCAAGATTCTTTAAGTTTTTTTATGTTCCAAAAACCTAAAACTGCAAAAAGACTTTACTTTGATGTTATACCCAAAATGGTTGATGATTATCACCAACATCTTAATAAATTTATTGACCAAAAAGAAGAAGAGAAAATTAATAATCCAGTATGGCATATTCATACTGGAAATCCTCCCATTTCAAACATGATAATAAACTTCTCAATGCTATTGAACCTAGTATCAGCTTCCGGTTCAGAAGATGAGAAAACATTGTGGACATTTATTAAACGGTATAAACCTAACATAGTTGCTAGTGAACATCCTGACTTAGAATGTGCAGTAAAATATGCAATTAATTATTATCAGGACTTTGTGAAACCTAATAAAAAATTTCGTAATGCTACTATAGTTGAGAGAGATGCATTAATTGATTTGTATAAAAGATTAGAAAATCTTAAGAGCGATTGTGAAATTGAAGAAATTCAAACTTTACTGTTTTCTATTGGAAAGGATCATAAATTTGATAACCTAAGGGACTGGTTTTCTGCATTTTATGAGGTTATTTTAGGTGCTAAATCTGGTCCAAAATTAGGAGGTTTTATATCAATCTATGGAATAGAAGAAACAAGAATACTAATTTGCAAAAGATTAAGTCTTTAATTAAAAATTTTTCTAAAAATTAAACTTATTTTTTTTTTTGATATAACTATATAATAAATTACTTGTTTTTTTATAAAAGGGCTTTTAAATGCATACCTTGTCTAGAAATTTCTTAATTATAAGCATACTATTTTTTTTACCACTTTTTTTGATATCGTCCACTGAAAAAAATTTTGCTGATACAAAAAAAATATCAAAACTTGAGAAAAAGGTGCAACTGATTATATCGTCTCAGATTAATGCATTTCAAAATTTTGATACCAATAAAGCCTATTCTTTTGCTTCACCATTTATAAAATCAAAATTTACTAATGCTGATAAATTTAGCTCAATGGTTAAGTCTGCTTACCCAATGATTTGGGAACCAAAAGAATTTAAGTTTTTAGAGTTTACTTTATTTAATGAAAGTTTAATACAACGTGTTCTTTTTATAGACAAAAATGAACAAATTTTTATGTTTGATTACGAAATTAAAAATTACGGTAAAGATGGGTGGCTAATAAATGGTGTATATCAAGTAAAGAAGACCTCATCTGGGGCTTAGTTTTGTATCATTCTAGCTTTACTTCTTAATGTACGTGTTCCTGCAATACCTCCCTTTGACCGACCTTTTGTCTTGAACATATCTTTATCATTCTTCAAATCAGATTGTCTTAAAAACGGATTTTCAATTATAGATAGTTCAACTCTCTCAAGCTGATTTATCTCATCACGCAATCGAGCAGCCTCTTCAAATTCTAAATTTTCAGCTGCAGCAAACATTTCTTTCCTTAAAACTTTTAAATGGGCTTCTAGGTTACCACCAACTTTTTGAGATTTTTCAATTTTTGCAGTTACTCTTTCTAAATCAGTTTTCCCTTCAAAAACACCCTCTAAAACGTCTTTTACATTTTTCTGTATACTTTCAGGTGTAATATTATTCCTCTTATTATGGGCAATTTGCTTCTCTCTTCTCCTTTTTGTTTCATCAATAGCGACTCTAATACTTGTTGTTATTTTATCAGCATACATTATAACTTTTCCGTCAATATTTCTAGCAGCACGACCAATTGTTTGTATAAGTGAGGTTTGAGATCTCAAAAAACCTTCTTTATCAGCATCTAAAATAGCAACCAATCCACATTCTGGAATATCTAAACCTTCTCTTAGTAGATTTATCCCAACAAGAACATCAAAAGTGCCAAGTCTTAAATCTCTTATGATCTCTATTCTTTCTAATGTATCTATATCAGAATGAAGGTAACGAACTCTTACACCTTTTTCATTAAGAAATTCTGTTAAGTCCTCTGCCATCCTTTTTGTTAAAACTGTACATAGCGTTCTATGATTATTTTTTGATGCTAAATTTACTTCATGTAAAAGATCATCAACCTGATTTCCAAGAGGTCTTATCTCTACAAGTGGATCAATTAAACCGGTTGGCCTAATTATTTGTTCAACAAAAACACCTTCTGTAGCAGATAATTCCCAATTACCTGGTGTTGCTGAAACAAATATCGATTGTGGCCTCATTGCATCCCATTCTTCAAATTTTAATGGCCTATTATCCATACATGAGGGTAACCTAAAACCATGCTCTGAAAGAGTAAGTTTTCTTCTATGGTCACCTCTATACATTCCACCTAATTGAGGGATTGCAACATGACTTTCATCAGCAAAAATAATTGCATTATCAGGGATATATTCAAAAAGTGTTGGAGGTGGCTCACCTGGACTTCTTCCTGTTAAATATCTAGAATAGTTCTCAATTCCATTACAGGAACCAGTAGCTTCTAACATTTCAAGATCAAAATTTGTTCTTTGTTCTAATCTTTGAGCCTCCAACAATTGACTATTTTTATTTAACTCTTCTAACCTTTTTAATAAATCGATTTTTATTTTTTTTATTGCCTGATTGAGTGTTGGTCTAGGAGTGACATAATGTGAATTTGCGTAAATTCTAACAGAATTCATTGTTTTTATTTTTTCACCAGTAAGTGGATCAAATTCGCTCAATTTTTCAAGTTCATCACCAAAAAAAGAAAGACGCCAAGCTCTACTTTCTAAATGTGCTGGCCAAACTTCTAATACATCTCCTCTAATACGAAAAGTTCCCCTCTGAAAAGCTTGATCATTTCTCCTATACTGTTGTGCCACCAAGGTAGATATAATTGTTTTCATATCGTAATTTGTTTCTACTTTCAAATCTTGCGTCATAGCACTATAGGTCTCCACTGAACCAATACCGTATATACAAGACACTGAAGCAACAATAATAACATCTTCTCTTTCTAATAATGCTTGAGTAGCAGAGTGTCTCATTCTATCTATTTGTTCATTTATTTGGGCATCTTTTTCAATGTAAGTATCTGATCTAGGAACGTAAGCTTCTGGTTGATAATAGTCATAAAAAGAAACAAAATATTCAACAGCATTATCTGGAAAAAAAGTTTTAAATTCTCCATATAGTTGAGCTGCCAAAGTTTTATTAGGCGCTAAAATTACAGCAGGCCTTTGAGTTTGTTCAATTACATGCGCAATAGTGAATGTTTTTCCAGTGCCAGTAGCACCTAACAAGACTTGATTTCTTTCTAAAGAGTTTATACCAGAAACCAATTGTTTTATTGCATTTGGTTGATCACCTGAAGGTTTAAAGTCCGAATGAATTTTAAAAGATATATTAGATTCTAACCTTTCTTTAACCACCATTATCCTCTACAAAATTATAGTTTAATATGAGACATTATATTTTAAAGCTAATAAAATAAATAATTTGACTATAACTATTATATTTACAATATTGACCTATCTTATTTAGTAATTAATAATAGTACTTCAATAATCATAATAAATTTTTGGTTAAGAAATGGTAGCAAGAATTTACAAACCTTCAAAATCAGCAATGCAATCAGGTATGGGACAATCTAAAAAATGGATTTTAGAATTAGAATATGACATGTCAAAATCAATTGAGCCGCTTATGGGGTGGACTGGTTCAAGTGATACAAAAAGTCAGGTTCAACTAAATTTCCAAACCAAAGAAGAAGCTATTTTATATGCAAAAAAAAATTCGATAGCTTTCACAGTTTTAAACCATAATTCAAGAGAACACATAATTCGGGAAAACGGTTATGGAGATAATTTTTCCTTTAATAAGAAAATACCTTGGACACATTAACTTTTGATTATAAAAATTTTTTATTCTGGTGAGCACGGGAGGATTCGAACCCCCGACCTACGGATTAGAAGTCCGTCGCTCTATCCAACTGAGCTACGTGCCCACAACTTAATGTACTTAAAATCCTAATTTAAGTACAAATCCATATGGTTGGATTTATTTTTTACATAAAAAAAAAATACTCACAAGTTAATAATAAAAAAGAGTAAATAAAAAATTAAAAATCTAATATTTTTTAAAATTTTTTCTTAGTAAATTATGCTTAATTAATTTATTAGTTTTATCATCATTTTTAAAATTGAAAGCTATTTTTACGCAATCATCACAGATATTAGCTTTTTTACTAGTAAAAAGTTTATTTACCTCATCTTTAGTTTTACCACAAAACATACAACTAATTATTTTTTCTAATTTATTCATGTGAATGCAGTCATTTATTTTAGTTTATCAATTATATAAGTAAATCTTTCTACTATCTGAACCCTTTGTTTTAAATTCATATAAAAAATTTATTTATTGATTAATTCTAAATTAATTATGTTTTTTAGATTTATGGATTCTGGTCATCAATAAAATCATTTTTAAATAAATTTTAAATTTAGAGAAATATAAATAAAATAACTTAATATGAATATAACCCCAATATTTCTACTCATTATAAATCTATAGTATATCAGAAAACAAAATAACAAAGTAGAAATTAGCATTACGGGAATATCTAGACTAAGAAAAGATTTTGGTACTAAAAAATCATTAGGAGCTGAAAAAATTGCTGATGCGCCAATAATTCCAAAAATGTTAAATATATTTGAACCAATTACATTACCAACAGCAATTTCAGTATGCCCTTTCTTAACTGCAATTATAGATGCAGCTATTTCAGGTAAAGATGTTCCTATTGCGATAATTGTTAGACCAATAAGTGTTTCGGGCACCTCAAAAATATAGGCAATTTTAACTGCAGAGTTAACAACTGCTTCAGCTGAAATAATTAACAAAAAGATACCAAAAAAAATTAATAAAATAGATTTTCCTACAGAAAAACTATTTTTATTATCAATTTTTTTTTGGTTTTTGTCATCACGTTTTGAAATATAGGCAGAATGAGAAAGAGTTATTATGAGGAGCAAAATAAAGATTAAACCAATATAAAAAGATATTTTTTTTATTCCTATGCACACTATAAAGAATGTTAAACTTGAAACAAATAACCAAAAGATATTAGTATTGAAACTTTTGTTTGTTAAAGATTTAGAACTTATTAATGATGCTAAACCTAAAACAAGTAGAATATTTGATATATTACTACCAACTACATTTCCCCATGCGATACCTGGTGATTTATCAAGAACGGCATTTATGGAAACCACTAATTCTGGAAATGATGTTCCCAAAGCAATAATTGAAATTGCGATAAACTGGGGTTTTACTTTGAATATAGAAGCCATACTAACTGAACCAGTAACTAATTTCTCTCCTCCATAGAAAAGTCCGAGTAGGCCAATAAAACAAATGAAAATGTTAATAATTATATTTTCCATTGGATAATTAAGTAATCAATTTTTGTTGAAATAAATAAGATGTAGGAATTTTAAAAAATACTTATAATCGATTATAAACTTTTGCAATCTGATCCATCTCTGGAAAAACAGATTCAATTTTGTCAAACATTTGATTTATTTCATCTTCTGTTATGATTAAGGGTGGGCAAAAAGCGATTGCATCTATAGGTAGAGCTCTTAAAATTACGCCAGTTTCGTGAATTTTTTTTACTGCAGTAGCAGCAAATTTATGTGCTACGTCTATTTTTCTCTTTTTGTACCTGGTTTTACAAATTCAGCAGCACCAATTAATCCTATAGATCTCACATTCCCAATACACTCATATTTCTGTAAACGAGAAATCCTTTTAGAAAAAATTGTACTTACCTTTCTAACGTGATTAATAATATTCCTTTTCTCCATAATTTCTAAAGTCTTCAAAGCAACTGCAGAAGAAACAGGATGACCTGAATAGGTATAGCCATGACCAAATTGCCCCAATTTAATTGCCTGCTTTTCAACTTCAAAAGCAATATTTTCTGACATCAATACTGCTGAAATTGGTGCATAGGCAGAAGATAATCCTTTTGCACAAGTTATAATATCAGGTTCAATATCAAAAGTTTGGCTTCCCCACATATTTCCAGTTCTTCCAAAACCACAGATAACTTCATCTGCTATAAATAAAATATTATTTTTTTTAAGAACCGGTTGCACTAAAGCAAAATAATTTTTTGGTGGAATAATCACACCACCTGCACCCATCAAAGGCTCTGCAATAAATGCCCCTATATTTTCCGCACCTTCATTTTCAATAAGTTTTTCAAGATCACTAACCAAACGATTGCAAAAATCTTCTTCACTCTCATTTTCATTGGAATTTTGAAAATAATGTGGCCAAGTAGTATGTATTGCAAAATCAAGGGGTAAACCAAAACCTTTTTGGGCGTAATCTAAAGCAGTTAGGCTTGCAGCAGCTAATGTAACACCATGATAGCTTCCTTTCCTACTAATAATCTTTCTTTTTTGTGGATTTCCTAAGGAAGCATGATAGTACCATACAATTTTTATTGCTGTATCATTTGCTTCAGAACCAGAATTACAAAAAAAAATTTTTTTTAAATTATTAGGAGCAACTTCAATTAGTTTTTCAGATAAATTAATAGTACTTTCGCAAGTTTTTCCAGTAAAGGAATGATAAAAAGGAAGTTTTTTCATCTGTGTAATTGCCGCTTCAACTAACTCAATCTCATTGAAACCTAAGGAAGCACACCAAAGACCGCTCATACCTTCTATATAACTGTTCCCATCAATATCCTTGACCACTACTCCTCTTCCAGAACTAAAAACTTGAGGACCATTTTCTTTAATAAGTTCTGGATTAGTGTAGGGTTGCAGTTGGTAATCTATGGATTTAAATTCCAAAGAATTTTTTGAACTTTTATTTTGTATATTCATATCAATATCATGTTATATTACTAACTTAAGGTTAATCTTAATTTGAAACAAATTACAACTGATTAAATTATTAAATTTTTAAACATAACTTTCTGAAGTAATATTTAGTTTTATTTAAAAAAATATAGTAATGACAGTAATTAATTTTATAAAAATCATACAGAATTAACTAAAATAAAATTATAAAAAATGGACAAAAAAACTATAGAATTTTATAATAAAAATGCCCATAGATATGCTGAATGGCGGTCGAAAGAGTCTGCAGATTTATCCCAGAGAATATTTTTAAATGAAGTTAAATTAAATGGAAAGATTATTGATTTGGGTTGTGGTACTGGAGAAAAAGCAATCTGGTTTAATAAAAAAGGATTAAAAGTTGATGCAGTAGATGCTTCACTCGAGATGCTAGAAAAATTTAAGCAATTTAAAGATATCAATACTAAGCAAATTGATTTAAGTAAAATAATGTTTTTAAAAAAGTATGACGGGGTATGGGCATCATTTTCTATTCAACATTTGGAAAAAAGTATACAGGACGGATTATTTAAAAAAATTTCAAAAACTTTAAAAAAAAATGGAATTTTCTATATTGGAATTCATGAAGGCAATAAAAGCTATAGGGACAATTTGCATAGACTTTATGTACCAAGATCCGAAAATGAATTAAAGAAAATTTTAAAAAAAAATAAACTACAGATTTTTAATTTTTTTAAAGAAAATAATTTCAGTTTTGACAATAAACCAATAAAAATTATGCACATTTTTTCTAAATTAATAGGTTAATTCCTACTTTTTTTGCTAAAAAGAGGTAAAACATAAGAAAAATCCTTTCCTTGCCCTCCCTCCTTCATTAATTCTTCATAGATTTGCATCGCATGTAGACCAAGTGGCGTATGTGAATTAGTTTGTCCCGCGGCATTTTGTGCTAGACTTAAATCTTTTAGCATAAGATCAGATGAGAAACCTGGCTCATAATTATTATCAGCAGGTGTTTTAGGTCCAATTCCGGGAGCTGGGGAGTATGTATTTAAAGCCCAACAACTCCCTGATGAGTTAGAAGAAACCTCATACAATTTTTCGAAGTCTAACCCTATTTTTTCTGCTAATGTAAAAGCTTCACAGACACCAATCATTGATATCCCTAAGATCATATTATTACACATTTTAGCTGCCTGACCTGAACCAGATTTGCCACAATAAATTGCCTTTTTGCCCATTATTTCAAATAATGGTTTTACTTTCTCAAATGCCTTTTGATCTCCTCCAACCATAAAGGTTAAGGTACCATCTTTAGCACCAACTACTCCTCCAGAAACAGGTGCGTCTAAAGTTTGTAATCTGTGTTTTTTCGCAAGTTCTGCATTTGAGTGTGTACTTTTGATATCTATAGTAGAACAATCTATCATTATTCTAGAACTTATACTTTTTGCTACAATTTCTTTATAAACTGCAGAAACTTCCTTCCCACTAGGAAGCATTGTAAATAATACATCATTGTCTATGAGGAAATTTTCAAAACTATTTGAAATTTTAATTACAGTATTGATATTTTTTTTTATATCAAATCCTGTGACTTCATAACCTGCTTTTTGCAAATTTTCTGCCATTGGCAAACCCATATTTCCTAAGCCAATAAATCCTATTTTCACTTTGTTTTCTCCTAATTAAATTTTTAATTCACTTGCACTACCCAAAGGTTTTAGTAAATCAGAGACTTCTTGAATAGGAACCTCCTCAATGTTGGGATATTTCCAGACAGGGTTTCTATCTTTGTCAATAATCATTGATCTTATTCCTTCTTGAAAATCAGTGTATTCTTGTGCTCTAGAAGTAAATCGATATTCAATTTTAAGTGCTTCTTTTACTGATTGAAAAATTTCTGGCATTTGAAGCATATGATAAGATGTTAAAACAGATAACGGTGATGCACTAAGCATTTTTTTTAAACTATGGACGAATACTGGGTTCATTTCCATCTCTTTAATAATCAAAGATAATTTATTTATAGAAAATAAATCAATTATTAATCGTAAATTTTTTTTAAGTGGTGAATTTAAACTTTCTCTTTTGAATTTATTCAAAAAAGTTGTGTCACCAGTTTTTATTAATTTTGACTTGGCCTCTTCCCAATAATTTTCTTCAACAAAAAAATCTGCAAAATTTGTAAAAATTGCATCATCAGCTTTCATATGAGAACCAGTAATTCCAAGATAAATACCTAGTTCTTTTGATTTTCTAGTGAGCAGAAAAGAACCACCAACATCTGGTACCAAACCAATACCACATTCAGGCATTGCTATAATACTAGTATCTCCAACTATACGATGACTGCCATGACAAGAGATACCTACCCCACCACCCATTGTAAAGCCCTGCATAAAAACAACATATGGTTTGGGATAATTCGCAATTAAGAGATTTAACCGATACTCATCAGCCCAGAATAATTTTCCAAATTTATAGTTTCCAGAAACTCCATGTCTGTATAAATCCGAAACATCTCCTCCAGAACAGAATGCTTTGTCACCATTTGAGTCGACTAAAATTAACTTGATTTTTGTATTTTCTTTCCATGAGATCAAAGCCTTTTCAATTTCCAAAATCATTTCATAGGTCAAAGCATTAAGTGCTTTGGGCCTATTTAAAGTTATGTGACCAACATGACCATTCTTGCGGATAAGAATATCTTTCATTCGAATTTCACTTCATTTAAGAGAATTTCTCGCAATTATTAGTTGCATAATCTCATTTGTGCCTTCCAAAATCTGATGTACTCTCAAATCACGAACAATTTTTTCAATACCATAGTCAGTCAAATATCCATAACCACCAAGAAGTTGTAATGAATTATTCGCTATATTGAATGCATTATCTGTCACATATTTTTTTGCCATAGCGCAATAAACACCAGCATCAGATTTATCATTATCCAATTTCCAAGCAGCTTCTCTCAAAAAAATTCTTGATGAATTAATTGCAATTTCCATATCGGCAACTTTAAACTGCAACCCTTGAAAATCGGATAATCTTTTACCAAACGCTTTTCTCTCTTTTATATAATTTTTTGCAATATTAAGTGCTGATTGTGCACCACCTAATGCTGCTGCTGCAATATTCAGGCGTCCACCATCCAAACCACTCATAGCATAAATGAAGCCCTTGTTTTCCTCTCCTAATAATTGCTCAGAAAAAATACTACAATCATCAAATATAACCTGGGCGGTGGGCTGAGATTTCCACCCCATCTTTTCTTCATTAGACCCAAAACATAATCCCTTAGTATTTTTTTCAACTAAAAGTGCTGATATGCCATGAGGACCAGCCTCTCCTGTTCTAACCATAGTAAGATATATATCAGAAAAAGCTCCACCAGAAATAAATGATTTGGTCCCATTTACTCTAAAACCTTCATTAGTCTTTTCAGCTTTAGTTGACAAAGCAGCACTATCAGACCCTGAACCTGGCTCAGTTAAGCAATAAGAACATATTTTGTCCATACGTATCATTGGATGCAAAAATTTTTCTTTAACATGCTGATTTCCATATTGTGAAATCATCCAAGCACACATATTATGTATAGAAATAAAGGAGGATACAGAGGGACAAGCCATTGCTAAAGCTTCAAAAACCAAAGTAGAATCTAAACGTGAAAGACCTGAGCCACCATCTGCATCATTAACATAAAGTGATCCAAAACCTAATTCTCCTGCTTCTTTAAGCACTCCTCTTGGTATTAAACTATTTTCCCATTCTAATGCAAAAGGTGAAATCGAGCTTTGACCAAATTCATAAGCAGTTTCAAAAATAAGTTTTTGCTCGGAAGATAGAGAAAATTCCATTGTAAAAGTTCGTAAATTATAAGTTTAATCCATTGTTGGTATAGAAAACTTTGCACCCTCTTTAATACCTGTGGGCCAGCGGGATGTTATAGTTTTAGTTCTTGTGTAAAATCTAAATGCGTCTGGTCCGTGCTGATTTAGATCACCAAAAGCAGATTTTTTCCAACCCCCGAAAGTGTGATAGGCTAGAGGAACAGGAATAGGAACATTTATTCCAACCATTCCAATATTTATTCTATTTGCAAAATCTCTTGCTGTGTCACCATCTCTTGTAAATATTGCTGTCCCATTACCATATTCATTATCCATGGCAATTGAAAGTGCTTGTTCATAATTTTCTGTCCTAACAGTAGAAAGAACAGGACCAAAAATTTCTTGCTTATATATATCCATATCTGTTTTTACATCATCAAATAAACAGGCACCCACAAAGAAACCCTCTTCATAGCCTTGCATTTTGAAATTTCTACCGTCAACTACAAGCTTTGCTCCATTCTCAACTCCAGAATCTACTAAACTGAGAATCTTTTGTTGTGCTTGCTTGGTTACTACAGGCCCAAAATCTACCTCATTCTCTGATGTATATGGTCCTATTTTTAATGCCTCAATCCTTGGTATAAGTTTATCTATTAGCTTGTCTCCAGTTTCTTTTCCAACAGGTAAAGCAACTGAAATAGCCATACATCTTTCACCTGCTGCGCCATAACCAGCACCAACAAGTGCATCAGCAGCTTGATCTAAATCTGCATCAGGCATTACAATCATATGATTTTTTGCACCACCAAAACATTGAACTCTTTTACCGTTTGAACAACCTTTGGAATAAATATACTCAGCAATTGGTGTAGATCCTACAAAACCAATTGCTGAAATATCTGGATTATCCAAAATAGCATCTACTATTTCTTTATCACCATTAACAACTTGAAGGATGCCTTCTGGCAAACCAGCTTCAAGCAATAAATTTGCAAGCATCATTGGTACTGAAGGGTCTCTCTCAGATGGTTTCAGAATAAAAGCATTACCAGCAACAATAGCTGGACAAAACTTCCACATTGGTATCATTGCAGGAAAATTGAATGGAGTAATTCCAGATACCACTCCAAGAGGTTGTCGCATAGAATACATATCTATCCCAGGACCCGCGCTGTCAGTAAATTCGCCTTTGAGCAAGTGAGGCGCTCCAATACAAAATTCTGCTACTTCTAATCCTCGAATAATATCTCCTTTTGCATCTGGGATTGTTTTACCATGTTCAGAAGACAAAACAGTTGCTAATTCATCCATATCCCTATGCAATAGATCGATGAATTTCATAATAACTCTTGCCCTTTTTTGAGGATTAGTTGCACCCCATGCTGGCTGACTTTCTTTAGCCTTTTTAACGGCTTCATTTAATTCAGAAGCTAAACCCAAGGAAACTTTTCTTTGAATTTCACCGGTGGCTGGGTTAAATATATTCGCAGTTTTTTTAGAACTACTACTAACTTCACGACCGTTGATAAAATGGCCAATTACTTTCATATCACTCTCCCCGAAATCCTTTGGTTTATTAAATCAATATTGATTAAAAATTATTTAATTAAAAAATTTGAATGAATCAAATAGAATCAAATTGGACAAAAGCTATAATCACATTTTATTTGTTTATTTGTTGGTAGATTTGTGAAAATAAACATATCTAGTAAATTATACAAATACAGGATAATTTACTAAATAACAATTGATAGCTTAACTATTATTTAACTTTAAAAAAACATAAAATCAAATTTATGGATTAATAATAAAATTTTAAAGGTTTTTAAATCGTCAAATATATAATTTCAAAACCAAGGTATCAATGGAACATCAAATGTTGAACAACCAGATAATACTAATAAAGAGGTTACAATTAAATAATTCTTCATAACAAATCCTCAAATAAAATTAAAATAACTTTTTAATGTTTAAATCATTTTATACTTGTCGTAAATGTAAAACTAATTAATTTTTTAATAAATCTAAGATTTTTGATTTAATTTTCCTTGAATTAGGATTAGTAAAAGCCCCAAAACTGGCTACAAACATACCATCTTTATTAAGTAAAACTTTGTTAAAATTCCAAACAGGTCTAAAATTATGTTTATCAGCTAACCACTTAAATAATGGATGAGCATTACTTCCCTTGACTCTCGTAATTGTAGTCATTGGTAGTGTTAAAGAAAAGTTTGTATCACAAAATTCTTTTACCTTGTCATTATCGTTAAATTCTTGGAAAAAATCTTGTGAAGGTATCGCTAATACTACTAAACCACTTTCAGAGAATTCATCATGAAGCTTTTGTAATTCACTATATTGTCTAGTAAAACCACAATTTGAAGCAGTATTTGTAATAAGTATAGGACGGCCTTTGAAATCTCCTAGGTTAATATATCCTCCATCAATAGATTCAAAATAAAAATCATTCATGTCTATATATTCATTAACATTTGCATTAATTGGAAAAGAAGAAAACATAGTGAGGCCTAAAAAAAGAATAATTTGTCGAAGATTGCTGATCATATCATTTATATTAAATAGTTAGAATTAAATACGTAATAAATAATTTGGCAAATTCAAGATTAATACAATTTAAATTATAACTTTTATGTAAAAATGGTTTGATGATTAGAATAAAAAAAATTTCTCCTTTATAGACGATTAGATTTTTCTTGCAAACCAGATTGGTTCGTTCTGCCTTTGAGGACAAATAAAATATCTTCAAAATCAATATCACAAAATTCTAGTAGCACAAGTAAGTGATAGATCAAATCAGCAGCTTCCTCTTTTAAATTATCATCTTTTTTATTCAGGGCTGCTATAATAAGTTCAACTGACTCTTCTCCAAATTTTTTACAACATTCTTCTAATCCCTGATTAAATAATCTAGCTGTGTAGCTTTTATTAGTATCACCATTTTTTCTACTTTTTATTAATTGAATTAAATCATCTAAAACCATCACTTTACATCCTTACTGGGATTCCTTCACTTCTAAGATAAGATTTAACTTGTTTAATAGATATTTCTCCAAAATGAAAGATTGATGCAGCAAGAATAGCTGAAGCTTTACCTTTTTCTATAACACTTTTAAAATGCTCTAATTTTCCAGCACCACCTGACGCAATAATAGGAATATTCAATGAATCAGATATTAATTTAGTCAGCTCTATATCATATCCATCTTTGGTTCCGTCTTTATCCATTGAAGTTAATAGAATCTCACCTGCACCTCTTTCTTGCATATCTTTTGCGAAAGAAATTGCTTCAATTCCAGTTTCTCTTGTTCCACCATGAGAAAAAATTTCCCATTTATCATGTTTTGTTTTTTTTGCATCAATAGCTACAACTATGCACTGACTTCCAAATTTATTTGCAGCAGTTGATATTATATCTGGATCTCGAATTGCTGCTGAATTAAAACTTACTTTATCAGCCCCATTCAAAAGCAATTGTCGTATATCTTCAATAGCTCTAACCCCTCCTCCAACTGTTATAGGTATAAAACATTTTTCAGAAGTCTTTCTTACAAGATCTAGTGTAACATCTCTATTTTCTAGTGTTGCTGCTATATCCAGAAAACAAATCTCATCCGCACCTAATTCATCATAGACTTGTGCTGTAAGAACTGGATCTCCAGCATCCTTCAAATTCTTAAAGTTAACTCCCTTTACGATTCTACCATTTTTTACGTCAAGGCAAGGAATAATTCTGATTTTTAACATATTAATTTAATACTCTTATTGCTTCATCAATATTTATTTTCTTATCATACAAAGCTCTTCCACATACTATTCCATTTAGTTTTGAACAGTCTGTTTTTAATTTCTTTAAATCAGAAATTGAAGAAACCCCACCAGATGCAATTATTGGGATAGAAATACATTCCAATAACTTTTTTGTACCATTAATATCTGGTCCAAGCATCATTCCATCTTTACTTATATCGGTATAAATAATTGCTGAAACTCCAACATCTTCAAAAGATTTTGCCAAATCAAATACAGACATTTTGGATTTTTTTATCCATCCTTCTACCATTACTTTACTATTTTTTGCATCTATGCCTATAGCTATTTTGTTAGGAAAATATTTGCATGCTTTTTTTACTAATTGGGGATCACTTAATGCAATAGTACCTAAAATAATTCTTTGAACACCAAATGAAATTAAATGTTCAATAGTTTTAAAATTTCTTATTCCACCACCAAGTTGTACTGGAATTGGAACAGTACTGATGATTTTTTTTATTATTGTTTGATTTACTAAAGATTGAGATAGTGCGCCATCTAAATCAACTAAATGAAGCCATTCACATCCTTGATCTACAAAAGATTTAGCCTGCAATAGTGGGTCGTTATTAAATACAGTCTCTTTGTTCATTTTTCCCTGTATTAACCGCACACACTTGCCATTTTTTAAGTCTATTGCTGGATATAAAATCATTATTTTCTCCTACTATTATAATTCATATATCCTTGTAATAATTCTATCAATGTTTTATGATGATAAAAAAATTGGAGAAAATTATGAAAACTTTTTTTATTTCTTTTATTACCCTATTGTTTTTTTCCGCATCTTTGCAAGCAGATGTTGTAACTGGGATTTTCCAAACTGAAAAAAATGAAGAAGGTAATTATTTACATGTAAAATTTGGGGCATGTGTTAAAGATAAGAATAAAACTTGCGGAACTATAAAAACTGCCTTTAGGAAAGGCGCAAAAAACAGTAGTTATGAAAATCTAGGCAAACTTATAGTTTGGGATATGATAGATAAAGGTGATGGTCAATATGCCAACGGTAAAATTTGGGACCCTAGTAGTAATAATGATGATGGATCCAAAAAAATTTATAACTCTAAAATGAGTCTATCTGGCAACACATTAAGCGTAAGTGGATGTATATTAATTTTTTGTAAAGCACAAAACTGGACTAAAGTAAATTAAGGGGACCAGTTCATAAAATTTTCAATAAAAGTTTGACCTGTTTTTTGACTTTTTTCTGGATGGAATTGTGTTCCACAAATATTATCTTTTGCTATGATTGCTGTTATTTCTCCTGAGTAATTTACATAAGCTATTCTTTTACTAAGGTTTTTAAGCTGAAGATAATAAGAATGAACAAAATACATGTCATCTTCAGAAGTTAATTTTTTTGTAAGAGGGTGTTCTCTATCGAATATAAGTGAGTTCCAACCCATATGAGGAATTTTAATATATTTGTTTTTGGGATAAATTTTTTTAACTTCACCCCCTAACCACCCAAGTCCAGGAGTATTAGCCACATTCTCATGTCCATAATCAGCTAAAAGTTGTAACCCAACACATATACCTAGAAAAGGAACTCCTTCTTTTAATACCCTTTCAGTGAGATTATAATACAATTCATTATTTGCTTTTAAACCTTTTAAGCAGTCATTGAAGCTACCAACGCCAGGTAATACTATTTTGTCTGCGCATCTAATAAGTTTTGGATCCGCAGTTACTGTAACATTACCCTTTTTATTTAAGTTAGCTACCTTCTGAAAACTTTTTAAAGCTGAATGCAAATTACCTGAACCATAATCGATAATTACAGTTTCTATCACTATAAAGATCCTTTAGTAGAAGGAATTATTTTAGGCTTTCTTGGATCAATTGAAAGAGCAGTTTTAATTGATTGAGCAACTCCTTTAAATATTGCTTCTCCAATATGATGACTGTTAATCCCATGAACCATCATAATGTGCAAAGTAATTTCAGCATTCATAGTAAAAGATTGAAAAAATTCAGAAAATAACTCCGTATCAAAATTTCCTACTTTTGAGGTTGGAAAATTTACTTCCCAAAAAAAATAAGGCCGTCCAGAAAAATCAACAGCTACTTGTACTAATGCATCATCCATTGGTAATAAAACTGAAGCATATCTATTAATTCCTTTTTTATCTCCAAGACACCTTTTTAATGTTTTACCTAAGCATATTCCTACATCTTCAACTGTATGATGATAATCAATATCTATATCACCTTTTGCTTTAATTTTTAAATCCATCAAAGAATGTTTTGCTAACTGATCTAACATATGATCAAAAAAACTTATTCCCGTATCTACTTCTGACTTTCCAATACCATCTATATCTAATTGTATGCTTATATCGGTTTCATTAGTTTTTCGAACAAATTTTTCTCTACGCATAAAGTGCTCCAAATTTGAAAATAAAAAATAGCAGTAAAGAATGTAAATAGCATTCTCTTATACCTTTAAAAGCTTAATAGCTAAAATTCAAATATTTTATTGTAAAGCATTGATTAATTATATTTTAATTTTAGAGCTTTTTGAGCTAATTCAGGATCTAATTTTAAAAAAGCCTGAAAATTAGTTAAGTAAATTTCGCCTGTTAGTTCCTCCAAAAAATTGGTTCTTTTAAGCTGATCCATTACTGGTCCTTTTACTTCGCTTAAATGTAATTTAACTCCAGCCTCATTTAATCTATTATTTATAAATTCTAGACTTTCTAAAGCACTTGAATCTATATAATTAATTGCAGAACACATTATAATTATGTGTCTAATTTTTTTGTTGTTAATGACGGATTTATATATTGAATCTTCTAAAAATCTAGCATTTGGAAAATATAGGCTTTCATCGATTCTTAAACAAATAGCTTTTTTGCTTGAAACCACCATATGTCTATTCACATTGCGATAATGCTCTGTTCCTGGAACCTGTCCAACTTTAGCAATATGTGGTGTGGACGTTCTATATAAAAACATTAATATTGATAAAACTACCCCTGAAACTATACCTATTTCTACTCCAAAAGATAAAGTAACTATGATTGTTGAAATCATTGCTACTCCATCTGCTGAGGAATATGAAAAAACTTTAAAAATGGATTTAAAATCAACCAGTGACAAAACTGCAATCATGATTGTCGCTGCTAAAGTAGCTTTTGGTAAATAATATAGTAATGGTGTCAAAAAAAGTGTTGAAAAAGCAATTCCAATAGCCGTTAAAGCTCCAGCAGCTGGTGTTTTTGCCCCAGCATCAAAATTTACAACTGATCGAGCAAAACCACCAGTTACTGGTAATCCCCCTGATAAGCCTGATCCAAAATTTGAAAACCCTAGAGCAATCAGCTCTTGATTATGGTCAATTTTCTCTCTTCTTTTAGCTGCAAGTGTTTGAGCAATTGAGACAGTCTCCACATAGCCAACAATAGAAATTAGCAATGCTGGAATGAAAAGCTCAAGAAAAATATCAAATGTGATTTCAGGAAATTCAATTGTAGGTAATCCCTTAGGAATACTACCTACAATTGAGACATAATTTTCTCCAAGGCCAAAAAACCAAACAAAAGAAGTTGTTAGAATTACTGCAATGATTGGTCCAGTCCTAGAGAGTAAATCTGAAATAAATTCACTTATTTTTAAATCAATTAAAAAGGTTTTAAAATTTTTTTTTGCCCAGTATAAAATTAAAAGAGATGCTGATCCTATAAAGAATGTTACGACACTGATATCTGAAATATTCACAAAAAGATTAGTTGAGATTTCAACTAAATTACTTCCATCACCATTAACTCCAAAAATGTGTTTTAATTGGCTAGCCGCAATTATTAACCCAGATGCTGTTATAAAACCAGATATTACTGGATGAGAGAGAAAATTTGTTATAAATCCGAGTTTTAAAATACCCATAATCAAAAGTATTATACCTGACAATATAGCTATAATAATGGAAATTGAAACAAACTCAGTAGTACCAGGATTTGCAAATTTGCTACAAGCTGCAAATGTCATAAGCGCAATAACTGCTACTGGACCAACTGCCAATGTTTTTGAAGTCCCAAAGATTGAGTAAAGAACAAGTGGAATTATAGAAGCGTATAAACCAATTTCTGGTGGTAAACCGGCTAGTAAAGCATAAGCCAAAGATTGAGGAATTAACATAATAGTTACTACAATTGCAGCGACTGAATCATTTGCAAAATCGTCATAAGAATAATGTTTGATCCATCCTAATATTGGAAAGTATTTTACAAACAACTTCTGTACCCCACTGGTTTTTATGAACTTAATTTATGTATCAGAAAATTCAAACATCATCTTCATGTACTAAAAAAGAAGCCATTATATCTTTTGGTTCAGACTTTTCAAAAGCAACTCTTATTTTATCAATATTAATTTCTTTAATAATTCCATATCCAAACTTTTGATGAAAAACTCTTGAACCTATAATAAAGTTATTTGGAGTACTTGAAACAAATGGATCAACTATTTCCTTAAGTGGTAGTTTTTTGTGAACATTCGATGACATTCTTCTCCATCCTGGAGAATTATAACTTTTGTGATTATATGTTTGATCTATTTCTGATATATTACTCCATCCATTAGAATAGGATCCAAAATCACTTTTGCTATTTAGAATTTCTATATTTTCTTCTGATAATTCATTGATAAATCTTGAAGGCATTGTATTTTGCCATTGATTAAAAATTCTACGGTTTGAAGCAAAACTTATAACGCAATATTGCTGTGCTCTTGTAATACCAACATGAGCTAATCTTCTTTCTTCCTCAAGACCTAATTTACCTTTTTGATCCATTGATCTTTGGGAAGGAAACAAACCATCTTCCCATCCAGGGAGAAAAACAACTGGAAACTCCAATCCTTTTGCTGCATGTAAAGTCATGATGGAAATTTTTGGAATATCCTTTTCTGTTTCCATCTCCATTATTAACGATATATGCTCTAAAAATCCCTGCATATTTTCAAATTCATCTAAAGCCTTAATGAGCTCTTTTAAATTTTCTAATCGACCTGCTGCATCAGGAGTTTTTTCAGATTGCCACATTTGTGTGTATCCTGATTCATCGAGAATCATCTCTGCAACCTCGGTATGTTTTTTAGAATTATCTAAAAAGTCTGAATTCCATCTTTTAAAATTACTTATTAGTTTATCTAATTCTATAGATAATTTTGTGGGAAGTTTACCATTATCAATAGCAAATTTAGCTGCGGACATTAATCCCATTTTTTTTTCTCTTGCTAACTCATTTAATAATTGCATTGACTTATCACCAAAACCACGCTTCGGAGTATTTAATATTCTTTCAAATGCTAAACCATCGTCAAAACTTATACTTGCTCTAAAGTAAGCTAAGGCATCTCTTATTTCCTTCCTTTCATAGAATCTAGGTCCACCAATAACTTTGTAAGGTAAACCTAATTGAATAAATCTTTCTTCAAAAGCCCTCATCTGGAAAGACGCTCTAACTAAAAGCGAAATTTGATTATACGAAAAAGGTTTCATTCCCCTTGTACCAAAACTTAGGCTTTCAATTTCTTCTCCTATCCATCTTGCTTCTTCACTACCATCCCAATGATTAATAAGCCTTACTTTTTCTCCTTCTGATATATTTGTCCAAAGTTCTTTTCCAAGTCTGCTGGAATTTGCTTTTATTAGTGAGGATGCTGCACCTAAAATGTGAGGTGTAGACCTATAGTTTTGTTCTAATCTAACAACTTTAGAACCAGAGAAATCTTTTTCAAAAGATAAAATATTTTTTACTTCGGCACCTCTCCAACCATAAATTGATTGATCATCATCTCCAACACAACAAATATTTCTATGCCCTTCTGCAAATAACCTAAGCAGAAGATATTGAGAAACATTTGTATCTTGATACTCATCAACTAATATGTATTTAAAAATTTTATGATATTGATCTAGTAGATCACTATTTAATTGCATCAATAAAATTGGAAGAAGTATTAAGTCACCAAAATCAACAGAATTTAAAATACTTAATCTTTCTTGATATAATTTATAAATTTTCTGTCCCTTACCATCAAATTTATTAATTTCATCTTGAGGTAATCTATCTGGTGTCCAAGCGTTATTTTTCCAGTGATCTAGAAGACCTAAAAAATTTCTAGCAGGCCATCTTTTTTCATCAATTTTTTCAAGAGATATAAGTTGTTTAAGCAAACGCAACTGATCATCAGTATCTAAAATTGTGAAATTCGATTTCAATTTTATTAATTCTGCGTGTCTTCTCAGTATTTTTGCACCAATTGAATGAAAAGTTCCTATCCATGGCATACCTTCAACAGTTGAACCTAAATATTTTTCTATTCTTTGTCTCATTTCTTGGGCAGCTTTATTTGTAAAAGTTACTGCTAATATCTGGTTTGGTTTTGCATAACCACAATCTATTAAGTATGCAATTCTAGCAGTTAAAGCTCTAGTTTTGCCTGTTCCAGCACCAGCTAAAACTAGCAAGGGGCCGTTTATAGTTTCAACTGCTTCCTTTTGCTTTAAGTTTAGATCAGCAATAAAACTAAGTTGACGTCGGCCAACTATAGCTCTTTCAGCTAAATTATTTGATTTGTTATTGTTGTTATCAATATCCATGTTTGGAACTTACTTAACTATATGCTAAATGAAAAGATATGTTTCATTTAAGTTTTTTTTTTGTTTCTTTTGATATAAGAATAATAAATATGTTTCATGATTCAATCAGATTAATAGTTTTAGAGATATAATAATATTAAGAGGTTAATTATATGGCTGAATTTCGCAAAATTTTAATTGCAAATAGAGGTGAAATTGCCATCAGAGTTATGCGAGCTGCTAATGAAATGGGAAAATCAACAGTAGCAGTTTTTGCTAAAGAAGATAAATTATCATTACACAGATTTAAAGCAGATGAGGCATATGAGATAGGAGAGGCACTAGGTCCAGTTGCGTCATATCTTAATATAAATGAAATAATTTCTGTTGCAATAAGAGCTGGAGCTGATGCAATACATCCAGGATATGGTCTACTATCAGAAAAACCTGAATTTGCAAAAGCTTGTAATAAAGCGGGTATTTCATTCATTGGTCCAACAGCAGAAATTATGGAAAAATTGGGAAATAAAGCAAATGCCAGAAAAATTGCAGAAAAAGCAGGAGTACCTGTAATTCCTGCAAGTGATATTTTGCCCAATAATCCTAAAGATCTTATTAAAATAGCAAAAAAATTGGGTTTTCCACTTATGTTAAAGGCATCTTGGGGTGGAGGTGGAAGAGGAATGAGATTAATCAATAACATTGAAGACGTTGAAAAAAATATCTTAGAAGGAAAAAGAGAAGCTGAAAATGCCTTCGGAAATTCTGAAGCATTCCTAGAACGATATATTAAAAATGCAAGACATGTTGAAGTGCAAATTCTGGGTGATAAAAAAGGAAATATTTATCATCTATGGGAAAGAGATTGCTCTATTCAAAGGAGAAATCAAAAAGTAATTGAAAGAGCTCCAGCTCCATATTTGAAAGATAACCAACGTAAGGTTGTTTGTGAAATGGCAACTAAAATATGTAAACATGTAGGATACGAATGTGCAGGCACTGTAGAATTCCTTATGGATATAGATACAGAAGAATTTTTCTTTATAGAGGTAAATCCACGAATACAGGTTGAACATACTATTACTGAGGAGGTTACAGGAATAGATATTGTAAGAGCACAAATAATGTTATCCGAAGGAGCAAATTTAAACGAGGCAATAGGTAAAAAGAATCAATCCGATATTGTATGTAATGGGCATGCAATACAGTGTAGGATAACTACAGAAGATCCACTAAATAATTTTATACCAGATTATGGTAGAATTACTGCTTACCGCGGAGCAACTGGAATGGGTATTAGATTAGACGGAGGTACTGCTTACTCAGGTGCAATTATTACACGATTCTATGATAGCCTTTTAGAAAAAGTAACAGCTTGGGCACCTACTCCTAAAGATGCTATATCTCGCATGGACAGAGCTTTAAGGGAATTTAGGATAAGAGGGGTATCTACAAATATTTCATTTGTAGAAAATTTATTAAAGCATAAAAAATTTAAAGAAAATAAATATTCAACAAAATTTATAGATGAAACACCAGAACTTTTTCAATTTTCTGAAAGGCAAGATAGGGCTACAAAACTTTTAAACTATATTGCAACGGTTACAATACAGGGTCATCCGGAGATAAAAAATCATAAAAAAATTAAGATTAGTAGTTTTGAATTTAGAAATAAAATAAAAAATAAAGAAGAAATATCTGCAGTAAATTTAAAAAATATACTTAATTCAAGTGGTGCATTAGCAGTTTCTAATTGGATATTAAACCAAAAACAACTTCTTTTAACTGATACTACTATGAGAGATGGCCACCAAAGTTTACTCGCAACACGCATGCGTTCGATAGATATGTTAAAAGTAGCTGATCGCTACAATAATAATCTTGCCGAACTATTTTCAGTTGAGTGCTGGGGTGGAGCTACATTTGATGTTGCTTATCGTTTTTTAAAAGAATGTCCTTGGCAAAGACTCAGAGATTTAAGAAATAAAATGCCTAATACACTTTTACAAATGTTGTTAAGAGGATCAAATGGAGTTGGATATACAAACTATCCTGACAATTATGTAAAATATTTTGTTAATTTAGCAGCAGAGACTGGGATAGATGTTTTTAGAGTTTTTGATAGCTTAAACTGGGTAGAAAATATGAAATTATCCATGGAATCTGTACTTGATACTGGAAAAATTCTAGAAGCATCTATTTGTTACACGGGCGATATACTTGATCCAACAAAAACTAAGTACTCTTTAAAATATTATGTTAAAATGGCTAAAGAATTAAAAAGTTTCGGCACTCATATACTTGGATTAAAGGATATGGCAGGTCTTCTCAAACCTGCGGCAGCAAAAATATTAATTAAAACATTAAAAGAAGAGACGGGATTACCAATACATTTACATACCCATGACACAAGTGGAGCTGGGATAGCAACTTTGTTGGCAGCAAATGAAGCGGGTGTAGATATTGTAGACTGTGCAATGGATTCCTTTTCAGGAGGTACTTCACAACCATGTTTAGGATCTCTAGTTGAAAGTTTAAAAAATACCGAAAGAGTTTCAAGCTTAAATATTGAAGAAGTAAGAGATATTTCAAACTATTGGCAAACAGTTAGAAAACAATATATAGCTTTTGATGAAGGTGTAACTTTTCCTGCATCTGAAGTATATCTACATGAAATGCCAGGTGGACAGTTTACAAATTTACTAGCTCAAGCAAAAAGTCTTGGGTTAGAATCTAAGTGGCCAGAAATAGCAAAAACCTATTCAGATGTAAATCAAATATTTGGTGATATTGTCAAAGTGACCCCATCTTCAAAAGTAGTTGGAGATATGGCCCTTATGATGGTCGCTCAAGGGATAAGTAAAGAGCAAGTAGAAGACCCAAATACGGAAATTATTTTCCCTGAGTCAGTAATTGACATGTTAAAAGGTAACTTAGGACAACCTCCAGGCGGATTCCCTATAAATTTAATTAAAAAAGCCATTGGAAACGATAGTTACATCAAAGAAAGACCAGGTTCAAAAATAAGACAACATAGTTTATTAAATATTAGAAAAAAAGCGAGCTTGGATCTTTCTATTAATGATATAGATGATGAAGATTTTTGTAGCTATTTAATGTATCCAAAAGTTTTTCAAGATTATTTGACTCATCACTCCAAATATGGACCAGTAAGATGTTTACCAACTAATGTCTTTTTTTACGGAATGGAAAATAGTCAAGAAATTAGTGTAGAAATAGATCCAGGCAAAATATTAGAAATACGTCTACAGGCAGTAAGTGAAGTGAATGATGAAGGCGATCGAAAAGTATTTTTTGAATTAAATGGGCAACCAAGGATCATCAGAATTCCAGATCATAATACTTCAACCACAAAATTAAAACAAAAACCAAAAGCTGAAACTAATAATCCAAAACATTTGGCTGCCCCTATGCCTGGTGCAATAGCATCAATTACCGTAAATGAGGGTGATTTGGTCAAAAAAGGAGATGTTCTTCTCACAATAGAGGCCATGAAAATGGAGA
>CACMNE010000016.1:0-32308 GCA_902614945.1 uncultured Alphaproteobacteria bacterium | reverse complement strand
ACCTTATATTTCTAATTTAATAAGATTATTATCCTTGCCAATCGAAGTAAAGAATTTGATTAAAAAAGGTGATCTCACTTCAGGACATGCTAGATCATTATTAAACTGTGATGATCCAATTAATCTAGCTTATCTGATAGTTAAAAAGGGTTTATCAGTTCGACAAACTGAACTTTTAACAAAGAGAAAAAAAATAGAGACTGTTGAAAAAAAACCTATTTTAAATAAAAAAGATCTTAATACTAAGGAATTGGAAGATACGTTAACCGCACATTTAAAATTCAAGGTAAAAATTTTATGTGATAATAAGAAAAAATCAGGAAAAGTTAATATTTTATTTAACGATAATCAGGAATTAGAAAAAATTTGCAACATTTTGAAAAAATCATTTTAAACTAAAAGTTCTTGAACTATTTTATTTAAGACTAATTTACCTTTTAATAACAATTTTAACTTATTGTTCTTTAAGCTGATAAATTTATGATCTTTTAGATATCCTAACTTTTCATTATTTAAATTCATATCTAATTTCTCATTTATATAATCTAAATTAATTCCCTTATTTATTCTAAGACCCATCATAATTAATTCTTCAAACTGTTCTAGCTTTGAAAGTTTTTTATTTTTCTGTATCGGAATTTTCTTTTTTAGTGATTTATTTAACCAATTTTCAGGGTTATTTATGTTTTCGTAGGAAAATCTTGAAGAATTAAAAACATAACGGCCATGAGCTCCTGGACCAATACTAATGAAATTACCACATTTCCAGTAATTTAAATTATGAAAACACTGAAAATCTTCCTTAGCAAAATTTGAAATTTCATATTGATTAAAACTATTTTTTCTACACAATTTATTATTAATCACATAAAATTCTTTTGATAATTTCTGGTTAGGCAAACCTCTTAACTTACCAACATTAAAAAGATTTTTAAAAGCAGTACCGTTTTCAATAGTTAGTTGGTACAGTGATAAATGTTGACTACCTAATGATAACGCAAAATTAAGTTCCTTTTCCCAGTCAATTAATTTTTGAAATTGTCTACCATAGATCAAATCAAAATTCACATTAACAAATTCACTATTAGCTATTTCAATTGCATCTAATGCATCATTTGCGCTGTGTTTCCTTCCTAAATATTTAAGATCAATGTCATTAAAAGATTGAACACCAATTGAAATTCTATTGATTCCAGCCAAAGAAAAATCTTTAAATTTCTTTTTTTCAACAGAACTTGGATTTGCTTCAAGTGATATCTCTATTTCTTTAGATAAAGAGAAGTTTTTATATATTTTTTCCAGAATTTGTGATAAATAATGTGGGTTCATTAAACTTGGAGTGCCTCCACCAAAGTAAATAGATCTGATTACAGAGTTATCTAATTTTTCTTTCCAAAAATCTATATTATATAGATATGCATTTAACCATTCTTTATGATTTATTTTATTTCTTACATAGCTATTGAAATCACAATATGGACATTTTGATTCACAAAATGGCCAATGAAAGTATATAGAAATTTGATTGGTTTCCATTAATTAATCCTATTCATATAAAAGGATATAAATTTTTTTAAAGCGATACTTCTGTGGCTGATTTTATTTTTTTCAAAATTAGTCATCTCTCCGAAAGTTTTTTTATGACCTTCTGGAACAAATATTGGATCATATCCATGTCCATCTCTCCCTCGCATTGGCCAAGTTATAATTCCATTAACAATTCCTTCAAAAATTTCCTCATTTCCATTAGGAAAAGTTAAAACGAGTGTACAAATAAAATTTGCTGTAAAGGGTTCTTGCTTTTTAGTTTCAATAAGTTCATTCCATACTCTATGCATAGCTTTTTTAAAATCTCTACCTTTATCGGTGAATGCCCAATCCGCAGTATAAACTCCAGGGTTGTTTCCTAGTGCATGTACTTGTAAACCACTATCATCAGCTAATGATGGTAAATTACTTTTTAAGCAAGAGATTTTCGATTTAATTCTTGCATTTCCAATAAATGTATTTTCTGTTTCATTTGGCTCATCGAGATTTAAATCTTTTGATGATAAAATCTCTAAATCTAAATCTTTCAATAAATATTTAAATTCTTCTAACTTTCCTGTGTTATGAGTTGCTATAAGTAATTGATTTTCAGGAAAAAGGTTCATCTTCTATTGCCTTTTTTTGAAAATTTAATAATTCTTGGATACCTTTTTTTGAAAGTTGAAATAATTCTTCAAAGTTTTTGTAAGAGAAAGGCTTTTTCTCAGCAGAAACTTGTATTTCAATTATTTCGTTATTTTGATTTAAAACAAAGTTTGCATCTGTATTTACATTTGAATCTTCTTCATAATCTAAATCTAAAATGGAGCTTTCATTAAAAATACCACATGATATAGCAGCAACCTGATTAACTATTGGGTCATCTTTAATTATTTGATTTTTCATTAAACAAATAGTTGCCAATTTAAGTGCTACCCAACCCCCTGTTATGGCTGCACATCTCGTTCCTCCATCAGCTTGAATTACGTCACAATCAATTATTATTTGTCTCTCTCCTAATAATAATCTGTCAACGCATGTTCTAAGTGATCTACCAATTAGCCGTTGAATTTCTAAAGTTCTACCACCTTGTTTTCCTCTAGATGATTCTCGTTTCATTCTACTATTAGTAGATCTAGGCAACATACCATATTCTGCGGTTACCCAACCAAGCCCAGTTTTTCTCATAAAGTGAGGGACACTTTCTTCAATTGTAGCAGTGCAGATAATTTCAGTATTTCCGCATTTAATTTTGCAAGAACCTTCTGCATTTTTAATTACATTTGTTTTTATTGAAACAGGTCTTATTTGATTGAAATTTCTTTTTGATGGTCGCATAATTAAATTCTCATAAATAATTTTTTAAAATATAATTTAAGAGTTAGTAAATATAATAATTTCAAGAAATTTAAAATGAAAAAAAAGTCGCAAATAGAAAAACTTACTAATAGAAGCAAAGAAATTTTCAGATGCTTAGTAGAAACATATTTAAATACTGGAGAACCAGTAGGTTCTAGAACATTGGCAAAAAACCTAAGAAATAATCTTTCTTCCTCAACCATAAGAAATATTATGCAAGATCTAGAAGAAAGTGGCTTGTTAGGAAGTATACATATATCATCTGGCAGAATTCCAACACATACGGGTTTAAGGCTTTTTGTTGATGGTTTATTAGAAATTTCTGATATGAACAAAGAAACAAAGAGAGAATTAGAAGGTTCTATTAAAGGAAGCGAAAATGAAATTCATCCTATATTGGATAGAGTTGGATCAATCCTATCAGGATTAACTTCTGGAGCTAGTTTGGTTTTAGCACCTAAGATAGAGTCTTCAATAAAACACATAGAGTTTGTTTCTTTATCTACAAATAGAGCATTAGTAGTCTTAGTTACTACTGATGGACAGGTGGAAAATAGATTTTTTAAACCACCAGTTGGTCTAAATTCAAGTATTATGCGAGAGGCAGGAAATTTTTTAAATTCCATACTATCTGGTCACACAATTTCTGAAATTAGAAAAGTAATAACTGAAGAAATAGAAAAAAATCAAAACCATTTAGATAAAATTACTCACAAACTCATAAAATCTGGGGTAGCTGCTTGGGCTCCTGATGTTATCTCTGGGCGTGATAGGTTAATAATAAGAGGTAGATCTAATTTAATAGGTGATCTAGAAAATCAAGAAGAAATAGAGAAAATAAGAATTCTATTTGATGATTTAGAAAAAAAGAAAGATTTAGAACATTTATTAGATTTAACAGAAGAGGGTGAGGGAGTAAGAGTCTTTATTGGCTCAGAGAATAAATTATTTTCTCTATCAGAATCATCATTGGTATTATCTCCATATACAAATAGTAAAAGTAAAATTATTGGTGCTGTAGGCGTTATAGGTCCAACTAGACTTAACTATGGTAGAATAGTTCCAATAGTAGATTACACTGCTCAACTTATAGGAAAAATGATTTCTGAAAGAAACTCATGATTTTTAGTTCTTATAATTAAAATGTATTTGATTTTACAAAAATCAAATTTTTACAGGTTCGATTGATAACTAAAATTTGAAAAATTTTAAATGAAATCCCAAAATAATATAACTCCACTTATGGAACAATATATTGAAATAAAGCGTGATTATTCAGATGTTTTATTATTTTTTAGAATGGGGGATTTTTATGAACTTTTCTTTGATGATGCATATTTAGCTAGTGATATCTTAAACATTACACTAACTAAACGGGGAAAATTGAAAGGAAAAGATATTCCAATGTGTGGAGTACCGCATCATTCATCTGATAGATATATTGAAATACTTTTAAAAAAAGGGATAAACGTTGCTATTTGTGAGCAAACTGAAACACCTGAAGATGCAAAAAAAAGAGGTTATAAGTCAATCGTTAATAGAGCGGTTGTGAGAGTAATTACACCAGGGACAATTTTAGAAGATAATTTGATTGGAGATAAAACAAACAATTTTCTGATGTCTATTAATGATTTGAGAGGTGATATTTCAATTAGTTGGGCTGATATTTCAACAGGTAAATTAATAACGTCATCAACATCAAATGATAAAGTTTCTTCTTACATTGCTAGAATCAATCCAAGTGAAGTATTAGTTTCAAATTCGTATTATGAAAAAACAAAAATAAATTTGAGTAAAAAAGACACTAAAATAACTATTTTATCGGATTCAAGTTTTAATTCGATCAATTCTAAAAACAAACTTTATCGTCATTATGGTGTAAGAAGCTTAAGTAGTTTTGGTAAATTTACATACTCAATGATTGGTTCCCTAGGAGCCATTTTAGATTATATAGAGATCACTAAAATAGGTAATAATCTAAGTCTTAAGATACCTGTTGTTGAGAAAAAAAAATCATTTTTAGAAATAGATGAAAATACAAGAAAAAATTTGGAAATTAATAAATCTATAATGGGGGAAAAGAAAAGTTCTTTGATTAATATTTTGAATAAAACTTCTACAAATTTTGGGTATAGAATTTTAGATAATCGATTGAATGCTCCACTTACGGATCTAAATCAAATAAAAGAAAGACTATTACTAACTGAGTTTTTTTATGAAAACTATATTTTAGCTACTGAACTTAAAGAAATTCTAAGAATTTGTCCTGATTTCGAAAGATCATTCTCTAGATTAGCATTTTATAAAAATAGTTTTCAAGATCTTTTAACTATAAAAAAAGGAATAAAAATTTCTTTGAAAATAAAAAAGTTTTTTAAAGATAAAAAAAATCAGATTGCTTTTCCCAAGAAATTATATGAGATTTTAAATTCATTTAGTGATTTTTCAGATCTTGAACAAACATTGAGTGTTGCACTATCTGAAAATGACTATGAAATAGGAAACCAAATAAGCTATATTAACTATGGCTACAATTTGGATTTGGATAAATCAAGAGATATTCTTTTAAAAAGTGAGAAATATATTTATAACCTTGAGAAAAAATTAATCCAAGAAACTAAAATATCAAGCTTAAAAATAAAAAAAAATAACATTCTTGGTTATTTTATTGAAGTGACTTCTAGAAATGCAGATTATTTTTTAAACAATAAAGATAGCAAAGTTTTTATTCATAAACAAACTACAGCAAATACTTATCGATTTACCAATGATGATTTAGCTTCTCTAGAAAACAATATAAATACATCTAGTCTTAGAATTATTGAATTAGAATTTAAAATTTTCAATGAACTAAAAAACAAGGTTTTGGATTATGAATCAGATATTAGATCTGCGGCCGATACAATTGGTGAGTTAGACTTTTTTTTAAGTTTAGGATTTGTTTCTAAAGAAGAAAATTGGGTTAAACCAGAAATTTCTAATAATAATGAGTTGACTATTATTAGCGGAAGACATCCTATTGTTGAAAAAAATGTTAATATAAAAGGAGAGACTTCTTTTATACCTAATGATTGTAATTTAGATGGTAAAAAAAATATCATAAATCTAATTACTGGTCCTAATATGGCTGGAAAATCAACCTTTCTAAGGCAAAATGCAATTATTATTATTCTTGCTCAAATGGGATGTTATGTTCCTGCTAATCAAGCAAAAATAGGTGTTGTTGACAGAGTTTTTTCAAGAATTGGTGCTTCTGATGACCTATCTGAAGGTCATTCCACATTTATGATTGAAATGTTAGAAACTGCAACCATACTTAATCAGGCAACAGAAAAATCATTTGTTATACTGGATGAAATTGGAAGAGGGACATCAACTGTGGATGGACTATCAATAGCCTGGTCTACTCTTGAATATCTTCATAAAATCAATAAATCTAGGACCCTTTTTGCGACTCATTTTCATGAGCTTACAGTTTTAGAAAGAACATTACCAAAGTTAAGTAATTTGACTGTAAAAATAAAGGAATTAGAAGATGATATTATTTTTTTGCACAAAATTATAAAAGGAAAAGCTAACCACTCATTTGGGATAGAGGTAGCTAAACTTGCTGGGATACCTATTGAAGTAATTGAAAGATCTAAATCATTACTTGAAGATTTTAAGAAAGATTCAAAAGCAAATAGTTTTAATCTAAAAACACAAGAACCAAAAAGTTCGATTAAAAAATCTTATTATGAAAAAAAACCAGGAATATCAAAATCTGAGAACTTAATAAAATCCTTGAACATAGATGAAATAACTCCGCAAGAGGCACTTCATATTCTTTACAAGTTGCAAACAAGTATATTAAAAAACTGATAAAATTTTAATCTGTCTTATCCTCTATTTCTTTTTTACCTGAAGAAACAGTAACGTTTGAGGCTCTTAGAAGCCTGTCACCTATCAAAAAACCAACAGTTAATACTCCAAGAATGCAACCCTTTTCTATATCATCTGAAGGAGCTTCCATCATTGCTTGATGTAACTTAGGGTCAAATTTATCCCCAGAAATTGGTTCAATTTTTTCAATTTTATTTCTTTTGAATATCTCAAGAAGATCCTTTTTTGTAAGCTCTAGACCTTCGATCATGGGTAAGGATTTTTCGTCTAAAATATCTTCAGCAAGATCTAAAGCTCTTTGTAGGTTGTCATAAACACTAAGTATGTCTCTAGACATTTTAGTAACTGCATAAACCTCTGCATCTTGACGGTCTTTTAAAGCTCTTTTTCTGATATTTTCACTTTCAGCAAGTGATCTCATTAATTTATCTTTAAGTTCGTCTCTTTCTTTTACTAGATCTTCCAAGTTTAATTCATTCTCATCATCAGCTACTTGATTATCATTTTGTAAGTTAGGATCAGTTTCTTGACCACTTTCGTTTTTCAACGATTGATCACCTTCCTCATCAACGATAACTTTCTCTAATGGTTCATCATTTTCGTTTGTTTTTTCTTTTGTATTTGACATTTTATTCTCTTATTAGTTTGTATTCCAAAAATTCTTTACTTTGCTAAAAAAATCTTTATTTACCGGGTTATTGTCTTTAGATGAATCTTCAAATTTTTTGAGAAGTTGAATTTGTTCAGCATTCAAATTAACAGGAGTCTCAACTAAAATTTCTATATATAGATCACCCTTAATCCCACCCCTAATAGAAGGCATTCCTTTTCCTTTTAATCTGAGTTGTTTATTATTTTGAGAGCCTTTGGGAATTTTTACTCTTGTTTTCCCACCATCTAGTGTAGGAGCTTCTAAATCACCACCTAAAGCTGCTGTTGTCATTGTAATAGGAATTCTACAGAAAAGATCGTTTCCTTCTCTTTCAAAAATCGAGTGTTTTTCAACTTCTATAAAAATATATAAATCCCCAGACTGTCCCCCTCTAATCCCGGCTTCTCCTTCACCGGCAAGTCTAATTCTTGTACCAGTTTCTACTCCAGGTGGTATGTTAACACTAAGTTTTTTTGACTTTTCTACTCTTCCCTGTCCACTACATAAACGACAGGGATTTTTTATTATCTGGCCTTTGCCAGAACAGGTTGGACAAGTTCTTTCTACTGTAAAAAAGCCTTGTTGTGCCCTTACTTTTCCTATTCCTGAACAAGTAGGGCATGAAGTAGGGCTTGCCCCAGACTGAGCTCCTGTTCCGTTACAGGAATCACAGGATACAGAGGTAGGTACATCAATATTAGTTTTTTTACCAGAAAAAGAATCTTTAAGAGAAATCTGCATATTATATCTTAAATCTGCACCGCGATTTGCTCTTTGTGAATTTCCTGATCTTGAATTTCCTCCACCCATGAAGTCACCAAATAAATCTTCAAAGACATCTGAAAAGGCTGACGCAAAATCTCCATTAGATGCTCCACTGGTGTTAAAACCACCACCCATACTACCATCAAATGCTGCATGACCATATCTATCATATGCAGCTCTTTTGTTTGGATCTTTTAGAATATCATAGGCTTCGTTAACTTTTTTGAATTTTTCAGTAGCTGATGCATTACCAGAATTTCTGTCAGGGTGAAGTTCTTTGGCTTTTGATCTGAAGGCCTTTTTTAATTCATCATCAGATGCAGTTCTAGAACAACCAAGAATTTCGTAATAGTCGCTTTTAGACATAAAAAACCTGTTTATTTGGATTTTAACTAACTAGTAGTTGTCTTATCACAAAATTATTTATCAGTCTTGTTTAAATCTTCAAAATCAGCATCAACAACGTCATCGTTATTATCTTCATTAGTTGTCTCATTATTTGCATTTTCTTCATTTGATTGATTTTCTTGAGCTTCAGCTTTGTAAATAGCTTCACCAAGTTTCATAGCGGCATCTGTAACATCTTGTGCTCTTGCCCTGATTTTATCAGCAGATGGTTCCTCACTATCTAAGGTTTCCTTTAATGCCTTTATCGATAGCTCAATAGCTTCAACTGTTGATGGATCAATTTTATCAGAATGTTCTTCGAGTGACTTTTCTGTACTATGTATTAAACTTTCAGCCTGATTTTTAGCCTCAATTAAATCTTTCTTTTCCTTATCTGATTCTGCATTTTCTTCTGCATCTTTGACCATTTTTTCAATATCTTCATCAGATAATCCACCAGAAGCTTGTATTGTTATCTTTTGTTCTTTACCAGTACCTTTATCTTTAGCTGATACTGACACAATTCCGTTTGCATCAATATCAAATGTCACTTCAATTTGAGGCACTCCCCTCGGAGCAGGAGGTATATCTTCTAGATTAAACTGACCAAGTACCTTATTATCATTAGCAATTTCTCGTTCTCCCTGAAAAACACGAATTGTTACAGCACTTTGATTATCGTCAGCAGTAGAAAAGACCTGACTTTTTTTCGTTGGTATTGTGGTATTTCTTTCAATAAGTCGTGTAAAAACACCTCCCAAAGTTTCAATACCCAGAGACAATGGAGTTACATCCAATAATACTACATCTTTTACATCACCTTGTAAAACTCCAGCTTGAATTGCTGCTCCCATAGCAACAACTTCATCAGGATTAACTCCTTTGTGCGGTTCTTTACCAAAAAATTTAGTTACTTCTTCTATAACTTTAGGCATTCTAGTCATACCACCAACAAGAACAACTTCGTCAATCTCAGTCTTGGATAGGCCAGCATCCTTCAAGGCTGCTTGACAAGGTTTTAACGATCTCGATATTAAATCTGAAACTAGGCTTTCTAACTTTGCTCTAGTTAATTTAATAACCATATGTAAAGGCTGACTTGTTTTTGGATCCATAGAAATAAAAGGTTGGTTTATCTCAGTCTGAGATTGAGAAGATAGTTCGATTTTTGCTTTTTCAGCAGATTCCTTCAAACGCTGTAATGCCATTTTATCAGACTTTAAATCGACACCATTTTCCTTTTTGAATTCACTGGCTAAATAATCAACTATTCTCATGTCGAAATCTTCACCACCTAAAAAAGTATCTCCATTTGTTGATTTAACTTCAAATAATCCATCATCAATTTCCAAAATTGAAATATCAAAGGTTCCTCCACCTAAGTCAAAAACAGCTATAGTTTTCCCACCTTCTTTTTCAAGGCCATAAGCTAAGGCAGCGGCAGTTGGTTCATTAATAATTCTTAAAACTTCTAATCCGGCAATCTTACCAGCGTCTTTAGTGGCTTGTCTTTGAGCATCATTGAAGTATGCTGGAACAGTAATTACTGCCTGTGAAACATCTTGTCCTAAGAAACTTTCAGCGGTTTCTTTCATTTTCTGTAGTATGAAAGCGGATATTTGACTTGGAGAATACTTTTGCTTTTCAACCTCAACCCAAGCGTCACCATTTCCCTCATCTACTATAGAATAAGGAACCATATCTTTATCTTTTTCAACCATAGGGTCGTCAATTCTTCTTCCGATTAATCTTTTCACTGCAAATAAAGTGTTCTCTGGATTTGTAACAGCTTGTCTTTTGGCAGGTTGACCCACTAATCTTTCATCATCTGAAAATCCAACTATTGAGGGTGTAGTTCTAGCCCCTTCTGAGTTTTCTATAACTTTAGCGTCTTTGCCATCCATTAACGCTACACATGAATTAGTAGTCCCTAAATCAATACCAATAACTTTAGACATAATTACTCCTTCCCACTTTGATTTATACACCTTTTTTACGTAAGGTTTACTCATATATGGGTTTTCATTTTCACACTACAAGGATTAATTTATAAATTCTTATAATTTTTATGACTAAAATCTCTTTATGTTGTATTAATAATTTATAAAATTTTTGTTTTTTTCTATTAAGTTTTTCTTAGTGATATAAAGTAATTTAAAATTATGAGTAATTTATTAGTAATACCTGCAAGATACGATTCATCCAGATTTCCCGGCAAACCACTAGCACTTTTAGAGGATTTTAATGGAAAAAAAATAAGTTTAATCGAAAAAACCTGGCAATTAGCACTAAAGCTAAATTCTTTTGATAAGAAAATAATAGCGACTGACGATATTAGAATAAAAGATTTTTGTGAAGGATTTGGAGCAGAAGTTTGCATGACATCTAATGATCTTAGAAATGGATCTGAAAGAGTAGCAGAAACATTAAATCTACAAGATGAGAGTTATAAAGTAATAGTAAACTTACAAGGTGATGCTCCTCTTACCCCAATATGGGTTATAGAAGGTTTAGTAAAAGAACTTGAAAAAAGCAATTATAAAGTAGCTACACCTGTTTTAAAATGTGACCAAGGAACATTAAATAAACTCATTTCAGATAAAAAAGCTGGAAGAATAGGAGCAACTACTGTTGTTTTTGATAAAAATCAAAAAGCACTTTATTTTTCAAAAGAACTTATTCCACATACTAACCAAAAAAATTTAAAAAAGAATCTAAGCAGTGTTTATCATCATATTGGAGTATATGCTTACAAATCAGACGCTTTGAAAGCTTACATCAAATTTCCTCAAGGGAATCTAGAAAAACAGGAAGGTTTAGAACAGTTAAGGTTTGTTGAAAATGATATTTCTATTAAATGTGTAATTTCTACATTAAGAGGAAATGAATTCTGGGAATTAAATAACCCAAGTGACATACCTATAATTGAAAAAATTTTAAAAAAAAATGATTAAATTTAGTTATGCTGCTTGTATTTCCTCATCTGTTGTAAGAATTGAATAAAGAGCTGATTTGTCTAGTGTTGATCTTAATTTCTCGCAAGTTGATTTGTTTCTAAGTATCCTAGAAACCTTTGCTAAAGCTTTTAAATGATTGGCTCCTGATTCATGAGGTGCAATAAGAACGAAAATTAAATCAACATTTTGGCTGTCCATAGAACCAAAGTCTATAGGCTTAATAAGTTTGGCAAATAAACCTATTATGGAATTTAAAGAACTTATTCGAGCATGAGGTATTGCAACCCCATGACCCATCCCAGTTGGTCCTAAATTCTCTCTTTCTTGTAATGCTAAAAAAACTTCAGATTGGTTAAGACCGTAGACACTAGATATACCAAAAGATAATTCTTGCAAAACTCTTTTTTTACTTGAAGCTTTTAGTGAAGTCAAAATAGCTTCAGATGTTAAAATTTCTGAAATAACCATAGATCTAAAAAATCCCCAAACATTTTATAAAAGGGATTCTTAGCATATTTGGATTTAAAGTAAAGTTTAATATAAAAATTTAGATTTTATCTAAGATCCATATCAAATTTTTTACTAATTTGATGATGATTTCTTATTTTTCTTTTGTATCTTCTTATAATTTTTTCTAGCCGAAATATAGATTTTTGGTAAGAATCATATATTTCACGAGCTCTACCAGTACAACATGCTGTTAAACCACTTGAAAGATGTAATAGGGCCTCACATTTGAATTCATTATTTTCTTTTGTAAAGGTAATATTAGCAAAAGTCGGTCTCAATAAATATTTCTTGTTAATTATATCCAAATGTTCCTTGGCATATTCTATTAAACTTTTTCCAATTTTCAGCTGTTTTCCGCTTACTTGAATATCCATTCTGCTCTCCTTTTTGATTTTTTTATACTCAAACATTTATAACTCAAATTATTAAATTCGGAATTGATTGCCTAAATATACTTTTCTTACACTTTCATCATTGACAACTTCTTCGGGGGTTCCCTTCATTATTACAGATCCTTCATGCAATATGTAAGCACGATCAACAATCTCTAAAGTTTCTCTAACATTATGGTCTGTTATTAATACCCCTAGCCCTCGCTCTTTAAGCTGGGATACTAATTTTCTAATTTCATTCACTGCTATAGGATCAACTCCTGCAAAAGGCTCGTCTAGTAGGATATACTTAGGTTTGCTAGCTAGGCATCTAGCAATTTCTACGCGTCTTCTTTCACCTCCAGACAGTGTAATTGCAGAAGCTTGTCTTAAATGAGTAATGGAAAATTCACCTAAAAGTAATTCCAGCTCTCTTTTTCTTTCTTGTTTGTCTTTTATGCTTATTTCCAGAACTGCCATTATATTTTTTTCAACTGATAAGCCTTTGAAAATACTAGATTCTTGAGGAAGATAACCAAGTCCTAATCTAGCTCTCCTATACATCGGAAAATTTGTAACATCAGTTTCATCGATTATAATTTGACCAGACTCAATGGTAGTTAGACCCACTACAGAATAAAAGCACGTTGTTTTTCCAGTTCCATTAGGGCCTAGTAAGGCTATTGCTTCACCTTTTTTTAATTTAAAACTTACATCTCTAAGTATAGGTCTTTTTTTATAACTTTTTCTTAAATTCTTTATAATTAAGCCTTTTCCAAAAGGAAATATGGTTTTAATTTTTTTGTTATTAATAGAGTATAAATCTTTCATTTTCATTTCTTATACATTAAAGAAGTATTTTTACTAATTAAAAACTGTGTCTTTTTTTAAATCAATTTCTAATATTTCTGATTTAAAACCAATATTTTTTCCTTTAACTACCTCAACATTTCCAGTTATTTTTACTTTATTTTCTTTAGGAAAAAAAGATACTAAATCACTTTTTATTACCTCCTGGTCACGTTCAAAATAAACATTACCCATAGCAATTATCTTTATTAAATTTGAAAAATTTTCTGTAAAGTTTGATGTATCTTTAAAAAACAATTCCATTTTGTCTGATTTAAAGATTAAATTATCAAATTTTAAAACAACATTTTCTTTTAAAGAAATAATACCTAATTTCTGATCAAATTTTGCATTTTCTGAACTAATTAAAACTTCCTTATCAGACACCTCGCAAAATAAAATATTTGTAGTGGAAGTTATAATAATAAAAGTAATAAAAAAAAAGCAAAAAATATTGATATATTTTAATAAATGTGACTTGTTTAAAAACATTTTAACCATCTAAAAAAACAAACATCATAATAAATATTTGATTTTAACACCATTATTTATAAAAAATAATAAGTTTTTTTCTGAGTTATCAGAATTATAAATCTCAATTTTACCTCCATAGATTTGCCAATTTGGAAAAAAAACAGTCACTTTACGATTACTTGAAATGGTACCATTTTCAAAATTAAAAAAAATTTCTTTTCCATTTATTTTATATTTTTCATTTTCAATTTTGAAATCACCATGTAACCTTAATATATTATTTTTTGTATTTAGTTCAGCAATTTTTGCTTTAATTTCTATTAAAACTTCAGAAGATAAATTTATTTTACCAGTAACCTCGTTGCCCGAAATTACTGGTAAATTATTATCAATTTGGTTTATTTTTTCTGCTTTAATGTTAAAACTGTTTCCCAATTTGTTTAATCCGCTCAATTGAGCACTATCGATTTGGAAACTATTCCCTTCAGATCCAATGTTTAGATCTTTAGTTTCGACTAAGGAGGAGTTTTCGAAATCATTTTTTGAGGATACGAAGAATATCATAACTATTATAGAGAAAGATAGAAGTACTGAGGCAATTTTAAATACTTTTATGATATTTGTGTAACTAATCTTTAGGCCCTTCTTAACTTTCAAAAGAACTTAAAGGAAAAAGTTCATTTGCTATATAAAATATATATCTTTATTAATGCGAAAGCAAACTATTTACTTCCCAACCTTCTAAATCAAGCATTGATAATTTGGGTAAAAAATTAAAAATATCTTTAGCTATTTTATGCCTGCCTTCTCTTATTAGAACCTCGTCTAATATATTTTTGAGTTGATGAAGATATAGAACATCAGAAGCTGCATATTCAAGTTGAGAAGAACTTAAATTGGCAGTTCCCCAATCTGAAGTTTGTTCAAATTTTGGGATTTCAATTGACAAGTAATTTAGTACTAAAGTTTTTAAACTATGACTATCAGTTGAGGTTCTTGCTAATTTTGAAGCTACTTTAGTGCAATACACATTTGATATATTACAATTTAACTTTTTCATAAGTACAGCTAAATCAAACCTAGCAAAATGAAAAATTTTAAGGATATTTTTATTGCATAAAATTTCAGTAATTATTGGTGAGTTTGAATTTTTACCGATTTTTATTAAATGAATCTCTTTATTTTCAGTACATATTTGAATTAGGCATAAACGATCTCTAATAAGGTTTAGTCCAGTAGTTTCTGTATCTATTGCAATAGATTTTCCAACATTTATTTCTCTAGGTAGGTCATTATCGTGCAAAAAGTATTTCATTTGCTATATTCCATTTTACATATTTTGAGAATTGCATTTCTTAACATCTGGAACTATATAATAAATATCTTTTCAGATAGCAATTTTTAAATAAAGATCGAGAAAATAATACCTTTTCAGTATAAATTAAGAAAAATAAAATGAGCAATTATTCTTTCAAGTCACCAACAATCACTATTTTTGGTGGAACGGGTTTTTTAGGAAGGTATATCGTTAATCGCCTTGCTAAATTAGGGTATATTATAAATGTTGTTACAAGATTTCCTAATGAAGCAATTTTTTTAAAAACTTCTGGGAATGTTGGCCAAATCAATTTTGCAAAAGGGTCTTTTAGTAATTTAAGTAAACTTTCTTATCTACTCAGTAGTTCAGAGATAGTTATAAATTGCGTTGGAATATTAAACGAAGAAAAAAATAAAAAATTTAGGCAAATACATTCTGATGCACCTGAAAAACTGGCTATTTTGGCAAAAGATTTAGGAGTAAAAAAATTCATTCATATTTCTTCAATAGGAGCGGATCAAAAATCAGATAGCGACTATGCAAAATCAAAAGGTATTGGAGAAACCAAAATACTTAATGCATTTCCAGATGCAATAATTTTAAGACCTTCTATTGTTTTTGGTTCGGAGGATCAGTTTTTCAATTTATTTTCTAAAATATCTTGTATAAGTCCTATCTTACCAATAGTTGGAGGCAATACAAAGTTTCAACCTGTTTATGTTGGCGATATTGCAAAATTAGTTGAGAAAATTATTAAGATAGAAAAAAGTGCCTCCGAAAAAAATAATTCAATTTATGAATTGGGTGGTCCAGATATTATGAGTTTTCATTCTTTAATGTTAAAGATGTTGACATTTATTTATAGAAAAAGGTTAATTGTAAATTTACCATTTTGGGTTGCTAAGTTTATGTGTCCTATAATTTTTATATTACATAAATTAAGTTTTAATAAAATTCCACTTCTTATAACAAAAGACTCAGTTAAGCAGTTAAAAAATGATAATATTGTATCAAAAAAATTTCTCGGATTTGAGGATTTTGGAATCAAACCTAAATCTATGGATTTAATTTTACCCTCCTATCTTAAGCATTATAGACCAAGGGGAAATTTTTCCGATCTTTGATCGGTCATTAATTTAGAAATAGGCAATATAGAGTAATATTAGACCTAAAATAATTCTGTAGACTACATATGGTGCGAAACCAAAAATATATATATATTTGACCATTAAATTTAAAGTAATAATTGCAGTAAAAAACGATAATACAAAAGTTAGTGAAACCGCCAAAAAACTAATATTATTTTCCTTTAAAATTTCGGGAGAAATGAAAAATCCTGACAATATAATAGTTGGTATGGACATTAATAATGATATTTTAATAGAATCAAATTTGCTGTAACCAAAAATTCTGAACCCAGTAATTGTGATACCTGACCTAGAAACTCCAGGGATTAGAGCAAAAGCCTGAAAAAAACCCATTATAGCTGCATGCCTAAAACTTAAATCTTCTAGTGTTTTTTTTTCTTTTCCAAATTTATCTGCATAAAAAAGTAAAATACCAAAAACAATCATCATCCATCCTATTATTTCGATAGAACGCACAATAATATCTAGGCGGTAAATTTTAAACACTAAGCCAAAAAATATTACAGGAATTGTTGCCACTCCAATTTTCAAAAACAAATAAAACTCTTTTTTTCGATTTTTGAAGAAAAAAAATTGAATTAGCCCTCTAAACAAATTTGTTGAATCTTTTTTAAAAAAAACCATTAAAGCCAAAAGACTTCCAAGATGAGCAGATATGTCAATTATCACACCCTGGTCTGAAACTTTCATTAAATAAGGTAAAAAAATTAAGTGAGCAGAAGAAGAAATAGGTAAAAATTCTGTTATACCTTGAATTATAGATATAAAAAAAATATGAAAGGTAATCATGATTTTAAGTGTAATCCTAGTAAAAAGATTAAGTCCACAATTAAAAAAATTTCCTAAGAGATGCAAATGAAAAAATTATATCACTTTTCTTTATCTCCTTTTTGTAGAAAAATCAGGTTAATTCTTGGAGAAAAAAAAATAGATGTTGAGCTTATAGAGGAAAGGTTTTGGGAAAAAAGAGTGCAGTTTCTTAAAGTCAATCATGCAGGAGAAGTGCCAGTTTTTATAGAAAATGAAATAATATTATCAGATAGTAATGCCATATTTGAATATTTAGAACAAAAATATAAGGATCCCCCACTTTTTCCAAATAATTTAGAATTAAAAGCAGAATGTAGAAGACTATCTAATTGGTTTGATATCAAATTTCATAAAGAGGTTACTGAAAAAGTTCTATATGAAAGAGTATATAAAAAAATAATGAAAAATGGTTACCCAAATAGCGAAAAAATAAAATCTGGTCTTAAAAGTCTAAAATTTCATCTTGATTATTTAAATTGGTTGCTTGAAAGAAGGAAATGGATTGCTTGTGATTTACTTACAGTCTCTGATTTTACAGCTGCATCTCACTTATCATCCTTGGATTATATAAATGACGTGAATTGGGATTATTTTCCCAATGTTAAAGACTGGTATTCAAAGATAAAGTCTAGACCTGCATTTAGACCCATTTTGACTGATTTATTGGCAGGATTTATTCCTCCTGAACATTATAATAATCTTGACTTTTGATCGATGAACACAAAATTGAAAAAACAATTAAAACAAAAAATTTCTGATTTTGCCTATAATGAAGGTCTTTCAGATGTAAGATTTACTGATCCAAAAGTAGATTTAACAGAGTTTAATCGTTTTAAAGAGTTTATCCAAAAAGGATATCATGGTCAGATGGATTGGCTTAATAACAATATTGGTTGGAGAGGAAATCCAAAGCTTATGTGGAGAGATGTAAAAACCATAATTGTACTTGCTGAAAATTACTATAAAGGAGGAGACCCCCTAGCCGGTTTAAAAAAAAAAGATAAAGCTAATATATCTATTTACGCTAGAGGGGATGACTACCATATTATTCTAAAAAAAAAATTAAAAAAAGTTGCCAGTCATCTAATAAGAATTGTGGATGATAGCGAAGTAAAAGTATTTGTAGATACTGCCCCAATTATGGAAAAACATTTGGCTCAAAAGGCTGGAATAGGATGGCAAGGAAAACATACAAATATATTATCAAAAAAGCTTGGAAATTGGATATTTTTAGGTTTAATTTTTACTAATATTAAATTCGATATTGATGAACCAGAAAAGAACCATTGCGGGAATTGTAATAGGTGTATAAAAATTTGTCCTACCAATGCCTTTGTTGCACCTTATAAACTAGATGCAACAAAATGTATTTCATATCTCACAATTGAACATAAGGGACCTATTGATTTAAAATTAAGATCATACTTAGGTAATAGAATTTTTGGTTGTGACGATTGTTTAGCAATATGTCCTTGGAATAAGTTTTCAAAGCAATCCCAAGAATTAAAATATTCAGATCATATAATTGATAATTTAGACTTAAACGAACTAGCACAGCTTGATGAAAATCAATTCAAAAAATTATTCAGAAAATCCCCAATAAAGCGTATAGGTAGAAATAGATTTGTGCGAAACATACTTTATGCAATTGGTAATTCTGGAGATATCAAATTCAAAAAAACTTTATTTTTATTAACTAATGACTATGATCCTACAGTAGCAGAAGCAGCCCTTTGGGCAATAAATGAAATTAATGCAAATGTTAATAAATAAATTATTGATTTTTGGTTATGGTTATTGTGCAAAAGCATTAGTTTCAAAGTTTAAAAATAAAAAAAACGAAATATTAGTAGTATCTAGAAATAAACAAAAAATTGATAAACTAAATCAATTAGGAATAAAAGCTTGTGAATGGACTAATACAAGCCTGGTCAAACACTACATAAGTATTTCTAATACAATTTTAATTTCAGTACCTCCATATAATTTTATAGATCCAGTAGAAGAAAAATTTTCGAGATTTTTTTCTCAAACTAAGAAGAAAATTAGATTAATTTATCTCTCTTCTACAGGTGTCTATGGTGATCATAAGGGTGCATGGGTTTATGAAAATTCAAAATTAAAACCAACAACGGAATTAGGAAAATGGCGACTTAAGGCAGAAAAAAACTGGCTATCTTTTGCAAAATTAAACAATCTTCCCATTTCAATTTTAAGACTATCTGGTATTTATGGTCCAAATAGGAGCACCTTTGATAGGATAAAAGATAAATCTTTTAAAATTGTTAGAAGTCCCAACCTTTTATTTTCAAGAATCCATATAGATGATATAACAAATATTATTGTTACATTTCTTGAAAAGAAAAACATAAATGGAATTTATAATCTATCTGACAATATGCCTGCTTCATCAGAGTCACTTTATCTAGAAACTTTTAAATTACTGAATTCAAACCCCCCTGAAACTAAAAGCTTAGGAGAATTAAATTTATCAAAGACAGCATTAGGGTTTTTTTCGGAGTCAAAAAAAGTAAGTAATAAAAAACTCTTACTTGATTTGAGCTATAAATTTATACATCCTAATTACATTTCAGGTTTAAAGAATATATATGAAAAATTAGAATCAAAAAAAATTTCAAATTAAACGAACTGGTGTACCTAAATTTACAAAATTAAAAAGTTCTTGAATATGCTCATTATAAAGGCCAATACATCCTGAAGAACTTTGCCTACCAATTTTCCTAGTATCTGAGGTACCGTGTATTCTATAATTTGGCCAACTTAAGTATAATGCATGCGTACCTAACGGATTATCGGGTCCAGGAGGCATATATTTTGGCAGTTGTGGATCTCTTTTTCTCATTGCTTCCGTGGGTCGCCAATCTGGTCCGACTACTTTTTGAACAACTTTGGTATAACCTGTACGAGTTAATTCAGGAGTTAAGGGTACTGATGTAGGATAAATTTTATAAATATCTTTGTCACCAACCCAAAAATGAAGACATTTGGATTTTGTATCAGATAATATAGCTCCATTTTTTATTGATTTAAAATGATCCTGCCATTTTTGATATCGATAACTTGATATATTATGTAATGTTTCACCGCTATTTGTTTTTTTTACTGCCTGTTGAGCTATTGATATATTATAAGGATTTAGACATAACCCTAAACTTATCGACCCTGCAATAAAACTTCTTCTATTATACATGGGTTTCTAGATACATTTACATTTGAATTATTTCAATACTTTTTATAAAATTAATTTTTAAACTTTTAAAATTCCATCATAAAAAAGAAAATAATGATAAAACATCTTTTCATAAAAAAGCATTATACATTTCTTGCATTTATCGTTTTATTTAATTTTGGTTGTGTTTCAAATACTGGAGACATCTATGAAGGGAGAAAAAATTCTGGTAGAATAGAGAACTTTGACCATGTTGAAATAAGAAATAGGCATTTGGATTATCTAAATGCTTTAAGACAGGAAAGAGGACTGGAAAACCTTCAAATTTCAAACTCTTTGAATTCCAGTGCAGCAACCCATGCAAGAGATATTTTTAAACAGCAAAGGGCTTGGAATTTTGGTTCCGACGGCTCTTCACCTCAACAAAGAGCAGAAGTTTCAGGGTTTAAAGGAATAGTAACTGGAGAAAATATATCTGAGACTTATGAAGGAGAATTTTTAGTATTACAAGTCTGGCTAAAAAACTCTTTTTCTAGAAATGTTTTACTTAATAAAGAAGCAACACATCTTGGTTTAGGTTGGTATCAGCAAGAAAGTGGTAAGATTTGGTGGGTTCAAGTTTTGGGCTTTGAAAAATAACAATTGCTAAGTTGTAATAAAAATTGGTGTTTTTTCCTGAACTAAATTATAAATCTCATCAATTTCTGAGTCTGTTACAGCTATGCATCCTTCAGTCCAATCAAAAAAGAAATGCTTAAGAAAATTTTTTGGCCCACCATGTATAAAGATATCTTTCCCAGGGCTAAAACCATTCTGTTTAGCATATTTTTTATCTTGTTTATTTGGATAACTTATACCTAGACTTTTATGAAATGAGCTATTTGGATTTTTATGAGTTATCCAGTAATTACCTTCAGGAGTTTTTCCATCACCTTCTCTTCTTTTATGACCTCTTGGATTAAAACCAAGTCTTATAGAGTATGATTTTAAAGCTTTCTTTTTATAGAATAAAGTCATACGCCTTTTTGATTTCCAAACTACTATGAGATCAACTGTTGTTTTTTTAATATTAGCTTTTGCTGGTTTTGAAAAAAGACTTAAAGAAGGAAATAATAAAATTGTAGAAAATGTCACAAAAATTTTTACTAATGTTTTTCTCTTATTTATTTTTTTCAATTTAAACCTTTAACATTAAATATTTTTGTTTTGGGAAGACTTTATTTTTACAGAATTTGATTTTAATTGACCACATGCTGCCATTATATCAACTCCTCTTGGTCTTCTAACTGGTGAAGAGTAACCAGCTTTTTTAATAAAATTCGAAAAAATTTCAACAGTTGCAGGTTCAGAAGTTTGGTATTTTGAACCAGGCCATGGATTAAAAGGAATAAGATTAATTTTGGCAGGTATATTCTTTATTAATTTTACTAGTCTCTTAGCATCATCAAGAGAATCATTTACATCCCTAAGCATAACATATTCAAAAGTGATTCTTTCGGAGTTACTTAAGTTTGGATAATTTTTTAAAGTGGTAATCAATTCTTGAATATTCCATTTTTTATTAATGGGAACTAATTTATCTCTTATTTCGTCAGTAGTTCCATGTAGACTTATTGCAAGTAGACAACCTATTTCGGAACTTACTCTGTGGATATTTGGAACAACACCAGAGGTAGAAAGAGTAATCTTCTTTTTTGAAATGGATAGACCCTCATTGTTCATTATTATATTTAAACTTTTTTTTATATTTTCAAAATTATAAAGTGGCTCACCCATACCCATAACTACAACATTAGAGATGGCTCTTTTTGAAGAATTATTTTTTCTTAATACCCAGTCAGAAAGATCATCTTTTACAGCTGTTATTTGACCAACTATTTCATAAGTCTCTAAATTTCTTACCAACTTTTGTGTACCAGTGTAACAAAAGGAACAATTAAGCGTACATCCTATTTGTGAGGATATACATAGAGTTCCTCTATCATCTTCGGGTATAAATACTGTTTCAAATTCTCCAAAATTTTCAGATTTAAATAAATATTTTCTGGTTCCATCTTTACTTATTTTTTTGTCTATAGTTTGGGGTCGGTAAATAGAAAAGCTGTTAGAAAGTTGGTATCTGAATTCTTTAGAGAGGTTAGTCATTTCGTCAAAACTTTTTTTACCATGAACATGAATCCAACTAAATAATTGCTGCACTCTCATTGATAACTCTTTTTTTTCTACACCCAGTCTATTAAGTGAAAGAGAAAGCTCTTTTTTTGATAATCCTAAGAGATTGGTTTTAGGTTGCATTTCAACTTTTGTTTGAGCATTAATGATATTATTCATCGTTATTAATTATTAGTTTTTGATTTATTCACTTACAAACTTTTTGAAGTCTTTCAATAGCTTTTGTAAATCCTGCCAGTTCAAAGGTATCTTTAGTAATTGTTCCTCTATGTGATTCGGCTTCCATAATTGCTTTATTTCCAACTTTTAAATGTTCAATAAGATTTTTGTCATCGTGAACCTGTGTCCAGGCCCAATTTTTTTCTTCAGAGTTTTTAGGTTTAGGTGAAGCCAAAAATACAATTTTTTTTGTACCATCAACTTTAAGAACAAATTTACCACCAATTTTTAAAGGATAACCTGCACTAAAAGAAGCTACAAATCCAGCTGGACTAGATGAGTTTTTTTGTACAAACAATTTTCCTCTATCACGGTTCACACTAGAAAGTTTTTCTCCATTTCTAAATGCTTCGTCTTTTATAGATTGAGAAACAATAAAACAATTTTTTTTGTCATTTGGATAAAAAACACTCCAAGCTTTTTCACTAGCAGACATACGTAATTCTTCTTCTGATCTCACTACATTAGAAGAAATTAAAATTGATATTAATATTAAAAAACTTTGAAAAAGATTTTTTTTCATAAAATTCCTGAAGTAAACAGTACCTTATAAGTAGAGAATATAGTTGAAATTATAAAAATTAATAGTAAGAAAATGATATTGATTAATTTTTATTCGGATTGGTTAATTGTTACCAGAAAAATTAGTAGATGTTTACAGGGGTAGTCTAGTAGAATCTAGTCATTATGGTCATGTTGTTATTTCCAATAGTTTAGGAGAAATGTTGGCATATTGGGGAAATCCAGACGCCTTAATTTATCCTAGATCTTCATGTAAAATAATTCAAGCATTACCATTATTAGAAACAGGTTCTGCAAAACAATTCTCACTTGGTCCTAAACACTTAGCTTTGGCTTGTGCTTCTCATAGTGGGGGCGAAATTCACTTAAATGTTGCTAAAGATTGGCTTCAAAAAATAGGACTGAATGAACAAGATTTACTTTGTGGATGTCATTTGCCCTATGATAAAACTCAAACAAAAAAATTAAAAAAAAATGGAGAAAATCCTTCGCAACTTCATAATAATTGTTCAGGAAAGCATCTAAGTTTTCTAACCATTTCTAAAACAATTTTTCATAAGAATGATTATAATTCAAATTACATAGATATTAATCATCCTGTTCAAAAAATTGTAAAAAAAACATTTGAGGAAATTACAGGATTTCAAAACCCTGTTCATGCCTTAGATGGTTGTAGTGCCCCGAATTTTGCATGCTCAATTAAATCATTGGCTAAAGCAATGGCTATTTTTTCAAATCCAAATCAATTAGAGCAGAATAGAAAAAGATATATTGAGGATCTTAAAAATGCAATTCTTAGCCATCCAGATCTTATTGCAGGAGAAGAACGTTTATGCACCAAAATAATAAAAAAATCTAATGGTCGTTTAATTGTTAAAGTTGGAGCAGATGGAGTTTATACTGCAATATTATTAGATAAAGGTTTAGGTGTTGCTCTAAAAATTTGTGATGGTTCAAAAAAAGCAGCAGAATGTTTAATCGTTACTTTACTGATAAGACTTGGTTATTTAAAATCAGATGACGAAGATTTTTTTAATTATTTGAATATTCCTATCTATAATTGGTCTAAAATGAAAACTGGGATTATTAAAACTAGTAGTCAGATATGGCAGCAAGGGAAGAAATTAGATTTTTAGTACTAAATATTTAATGTATTTTTATTCAATTTATGATAAGTGAAATTAATTCAAATTTTATAAAGTGAGGTTAATTATAATGTTAGAATGTAAAACACTTTATGACAAAATTTGGGAAGATCATCTAATTACAGAGGATAATGATGGTACTTCTCTTCTGTATGTTGATAGACATTTAGTGCATGAAGTAACTAGTCCTCAAGCCTTTGAGGGATTAAGAATGTCAAATCGTACTGTTAGGTCACCAGAGAAAACAATTGCAGTACCTGACCACAATGTTCCAACAACTTTAGATAGAGAAGAAGGCATTTCAAACAAAGAAAGCAGGATACAAGTTGAAGCATTAGATAAAAATGCTATTGATTTTGGAATTAATTATTATCCAGTAAACGATATAAGACAAGGGATTGTTCATATAATAGGACCAGAGCAAGGATGGACCTTGCCTGGAATGACAATAGTTTGTGGTGATAGTCATACGGCTACACACGGAGCTTTTGGTGCATTAGCTCATGGAATTGGTACAAGTGAAGTGGAACACGTTTTGGCTACCCAAACATTAATTCAAAAAAAATCAAAAAATATGAAAGTTGAAGTTAATGGTAATCTTGGTTTGGGTGTAACTGCCAAGGATGTAACCTTATCAATTATTGGTGAAACTGGTACAGCAGGCGGAACGGGCCACGTTATTGAATATACAGGATCTGTAATATCAAATTTATCTGTTGAGGGAAGGATGACAGTATGTAATATGGCAATTGAAGGTGGAGCAAGGGCTGGATTGATTGCACCAGATCAAAAAACTTTTGATTACATAAAAGGAAGGCCACATGCTCCAAAAGGTTCAAATTGGGAAATGGCTATAAATTCATGGAAACAACTATATTCAGATGATGGAAGCAGGTTTGATAAAATAGTTGTTATTGATGGAAATAATATTGCTCCTGTCGTTACTTGGGGTACGAGCCCTGAAGATGTTTTACCTATAAATGAAATTATTCCAAATCCTAATGATTTTGATGTGCAAAAAAAACAGGCGGTTGAAAGATCACTCAATTACATGGGTTTAATCCCAGGTCAAAAATTAGAGGAAGTAAAAATTGATACTGTTTTTATAGGTTCATGTACTAATGGTAGAATTGAAGATTTGAGAGAAGTAGCCAAAATTATGGAAGGAAAAAAAGTAAAAGAAGGAATAAGAGCTATGATCGTTCCAGGCTCAGGTCTTGTTAGGGAACAGGCTGAGGAAGAGGGAATAGCTCAAAAATTAAAAGAAGCTGGATTTGAATGGCGATTAGCAGGTTGTTCTATGTGCCTGGCTATGAACCCAGATCAATTAAGTCCAGAAGAAAGATGTGCAGCTACTTCAAATAGGAATTTTGAAGGCAGACAAGGAAGAGGGGGAAGAACTCACCTTATGAGCCCTGCTATGGCTGCCGCTGCCGCTATCACAGGTCATTTAACTGATGTTCGAAATCTTATTTAGAAAAAGGATAATTATATGGAAAAATTTACTGAAGTAAGGTCTGTTGCAGCTCCACTTCCTTTAATAAATATTGATACCGATATGATTATTCCTAAACAATTTTTAAAAACGATTAAAAGGTCTGGTTTAGGGAAAAATTTGTTTGATGAAATGCGATATGACCAGTCAGGTAATGAAATTGGAGACTTTGTTCTTAATCAAGCAAAATATAAAAATACTAATATTCTTATAGCTGGTGATAATTTTGGATGTGGCTCCTCAAGAGAGCATGCCCCTTGGGCTTTATTAGATTTTGGAATTAGAGCTGTTATTTCAACAAGTTTCGCAGATATTTTTTACAACAATTGTTTTAAGAATGGAATCTTGCCTATCATTTTACCAAAAAAAGAAAGAGATTTATTAATGGATGATGCGCTCAAAGGTTCAAATTCAATTTTAACTATAAATCTAGAAAATCAAGAAATTAAAAGACCAGATGGTAGTATTATCACATTTGATGTTGATCAATTTAAAAAAAAATGCTTATTAAACGGATTAGATGATATAGAACTTACAATGAAAAAGTTTGATAGAATTAAATCATTTGAAGATTCATATTTTCTTAAATTTCCATGGCTTGGACAATAGATCATATATCTTTAAAAATTAAAAGATTGATGTTTTCATAATATAAGATTTTCGAAAGGGTGGTTCTTATGAATGTAGGTTCTTTATTAATATTACCTGGAGATGGTATTGGTCCAGAAGTTATGGATGAGGTCTGTAGAATAATAGAATGGTTTGAAAAAAAATTAAAAATTCAATTTGAAACAAAATTTGATCTTGTAGGAGGTTCTGCATACGATGAGTATGGTACACCGCTTTCTGACGAGACATTAAAAATTGCAAATGAAGTTGATGCAATTTTATTAGGAGCAGTAGGTGGTCCGAAGTACGATAATCTTGAGTTTTCCCTCAAACCAGAAAGAGGTCTTTTAAAATTAAGAAAAGAATTAGATTTATATTCCAATCTAAGGCCAGCACAATGTTTTGATGCTTTATCAGATTATTCTTCTCTGAAACCAAATATAGTTTCAGGTCTAGATATTATGATAGTTAGGGAATTAAGTTCTGGTTCATATTTTGGAGAACCGAGAGGGATAGAAATAAACAAAAAAAGTGGTGAAAGATATGCTATTAACACAACTTATTATTCAGAAAGTGAAATTGAACGGGTGGCCATATCTGCTTTTGAAATAGCCAAAAAGCGAAATAAAAAAGTCTGTTCTATGGAGAAAGCTAATGTCATGGAAGTCGGGGTATTGTGGCGTGAAGTAGTTCAGAAAATTAGGGATAAGAGTTATCCAGAAATAGAACTTAGTCACATGTATGCTGATGCTGGAGCAATGCAACTTGTTAGATGGCCAAAACAATTTGATGTTATCGTTACTGATAACTTATTTGGAGATTTATTATCTGATTGTGCGGCTATGTTAACTGGTAGTTTAGGAATGTTACCTTCTGCAAGCCTTGGAAACAAAAATGCTACTGGTAAATTAAAGGCCATGTATGAACCTGTCCATGGTTCAGCCCCAGATATTTCTGGTAAAGGTTTAGCAAACCCAATAGCCTGTATATTGAGTTTTTCAATGGCACTTAAATATACTTTTGATTTAAAAAAAGAAGCTGAACTGTTAGATAAATCAGTAGAGAGAGTACTAAGTAAGGGTATAAGAACCGCTGATTTGCTACAAAAAGATAATCAAAAACCATCAAGTACTAAAGAAGTTTGCAATGAGATTTTAGATGAGCTTAATCTACAATTATAAAGAGGATAGGAGACAAAAATGAGTATTTCGGTTGCCGTTGTGGGTGCTACGGGAAATGTTGGTAGGGAAATACTTAATATATTATCAGATAGAAAATTTCCTGTTTCAAGAATTGCAGCACTTGCAAGTAGAAAATCAGTTGGAACTGAAATAAGTTTTGGCGATGAATTATTGAAAGTTAAAGATTTAGAAACTTTTGATTTTAAAAACTGGGATGTTGCATTATTTGCGATTGGTTCTGAAGCCACAAAACAATATGCAACTAAGGCTGCAAAAAATGGTTGTACTGTAATCGATAACTCTTCACTTTTTAGATACGATGTAAAAGTTCCACTTATAGTTCCTGAGGTAAACCCTCTAGACATTGATAATTACAAAAATAAAAATATTATTGCTAATCCAAATTGTTCAACAGCCCAAATGGTAGTAGCCTTAAAACCATTACATGATAGAGCAATAATAAAAAGGGTTGTTGTTTCAACTTATCAATCTGTTTCTGGTGCTGGAAAAGGAGCTATGGACGAGTTATGGCTGCAAACAAAAGGAATATATGTGCCAGGTCAAGAAGTTGAACCAAAAAATTTTACGAAACAAATAGCATTTAATGTTATTCCTCATATTGATAGTTTTCTACCAGATGGTCAAACAAAAGAAGAATGGAAGATGGCAGCAGAAACAAAAAAAATATTAGATAGCAAAATAAAAGTGACTGCTACTTGTGTAAGAGTTCCAGTATTTGTAGGACATGCTGAGTCTATAAACATTGAATTTGAAAAACCTATGGAAGAATTTGAAGCAAGAGAAATATTGAGACACTCTGAAGGTATTTTAGTTGTTGATAAACAAGAAGATGGAGGTTATATATCTCCCATAGAATGTGTTGGCGATTATAACACCTTTGTGAGTAGAATAAGACAAGATTCTACTATTGAAAATGGTCTGAATATATGGTGTGTTTCAGATAATTTAAGAAAGGGTGCCGCACTCAATGCCGTTCAAATAGCAGAACTTTATATCAACAAATTTAAATTAAATTAGTATGGTTCATAATTGATAGATAAATCCTTAGAAAGAATAAATACAAAGTCAATATCTCTTCGTTCTGAAAAAAAGGGAATACCTGTTTATTTCTCAACTAATATTTCTAAAATAAAAAAGAAACTTACTTCAGCTAATTATAATTTTTTAAAGGCTTTAGGTTTTAATTCAATATATGGTGATTGGGTAGTATTATCTGATACTAATGGTCAAATTTCAGCAGTTATTGTTGGGTTAAAAAAAATAAAAAAGAATTACTCAAAATTTTTAATAGGTAGTATACTTTCCAAACTACCAAAAGGGACCTATTTCTTAAAAAATATCCCAAAAACTGAGAATATAAATTTATTAGCATTAGGTTTTTTTTTAAGTTTTTATTCATTTAAAGATTTTGATAAAAAAATCAGACATGGAAAAAATACTGTAAGTCCGATACTGAGTTTACCTAATTTTCCTAATTTGGATAAAACATTATACTTAGCTGAAAGTGAGTTTATAGTAAGAGATTTAATAAACTTGCCAGCAAATATTCTTAATCCTGACTTTTTTGAAAGCTATGTTAAAAAATTTTCAAATTTTCATAAAACAAAATTAAAAGTTGTATTTGGTAATGATCTAAAAAAAAATTTCCCATTAATTCATGAGGTTGGGAAAGCATCATCAAAGAAACCTAGATTTCTAGAATTAACTCATAAAGGATCTAGTAAATCTTTCAATATTACTTTGATAGGAAAAGGTGTTTGTTTTGATAGTGGTGGACTAAATTTAAAAAGTAGCTCTGGTATGCTTAATATGAAAAAAGATATGTCAGGTGCTGCATCAGTTTTAGGTTTAGCACACTATTTAATTAGATCGAATTTAAAACTTAATCTGAGAATATTAATACCATGTGTTGAGAATTCAGTATCAGGAAAATCGTTTAGGCCAGGTGACATTCTAATTTCTAGAAGTGGAATGGGTGTTGAAATTAAAAATACAGACGCAGAGGGTAGGTTAATTCTTGCTGATACTTTGACTTATGCTACAGAAAAAAATACAGACATTTTGGTAACTTTTGCTTCACTAACCGGAGCAGCCAGAGTTGCAATGGGTACAGACATTACGCCCTTTTTTTCTACAAGTAATAAATTTGCCAACTTATTAAAAAAATGTGGAGATAAAATGCAAGATCCTGTTTGGCAGCTTCCTTTTTATGCAGACTACAATAATGAATTATCTTCAACCATTACTGATTTAAATAATGCACCTTTAGGTGGTATGGCAGGGGCTATAACGGCTGCACTATTTTTAAAAAAATTTACTAATAACCACAAGATGTTTTTGCACTTTGATATTTATGGTTGGAATTCAAAATCAAGACCAGCAAAAACATATGGAGGTTTAATGCAAGGTGTACGTTCTTTGGGTACAGCGATTGAAGAAAAAATATCAACTTCATACTAAAAACCACGTTCAATTGTAAACCTGGCAGCAGTTTTTAATATTTCTGATTTTGTTCCAAAATAATCTAGAGAATCACAAGCTTCTTCACACAGCTCTACACACCTTTTTTTTGCATTTTCTACTCCTAATAAAGAAACCAAAGTAGCTTTTCCTGCTGCATTATCTTTACCTACCTTTTTCCCTGTTTTTTCCATAGTTCCCTCATGATCAAGGAGGTCATCCTTTATCTGAAAAGCTAAACCTATAGAATTTGCATATTTTTCCAAAGAATCATGGTTCTTTTCAGCCAAAATATTTGCTGATTTCAAAGACCAATTAAAAAGTGCTCCAGTTTTTAGTTTTTGGAGACTTATAATATCTTTCAATTCAAGTGATTTATTATTTTTTTCAGCTTCTAAATCTTTAGATTGACCTAATACCATTCCCTTTAACCCAGATGCTTCAGACAAAGTTCTTATTAAATTAAGTCTAACTTCAGATTTGGGGTGAGTTTCTTCAAAAGAAAGTATTTGATAGGCAAAAGCTTGTAATGCATCTCCAACTAAAACTGCAGTAGCCTCATCCCACTTAATATGTATAGTAGGTTTGCCTCTCCTAAAATCATCGTTATCCATTGATGGTAAGTCATCATGGACTAAAGAATATGTATGAATAATTTCTATGGCAGATGCAGCTTGTAAAGCTCTTTCAATAGGAATATCAAAAAGCTTAGCTGCCTGTATAACCAAAAATGCTCTGAATCTTTTTCCTCCACTAAAAATTGAATAATTAATAGCATCATAAAGTTTTTCTTCACTTTTGGGTGGTAGTAATCTTCTAAGATGAGAATTTGTTTTATCGCAACAAATGGATAATTCTTTTAAAAAATCATTGGGCTTAATAGATTTTTTATTATTTATAATCTTCAATAGTTATTTCCTTAGTTTTTGTCTTTTGGTTTATTTTTTGTATTTTAACTTCAGCAGATTGTAGTTTTTTCTCACAAAAATCTTTTAATTCTGAGCCTTTTTCATATAATTTTATAGTTTCATCTAATGGTACGTCTCCTTCCTCGAGACGGTTAATAATATTTTCTAATTCTTCAATTGCTTGTTCAAAAGTTATATTTTCTTCTTTGTTTTTTGACATATTTACTCCATTAATGTTTTTATATGTGAGACACAACATGCGGATAGCTTTTCCAGATGATATCCTCCTTCTAAACAAGAAACAATTCTATCTTCACAAAATTGATTAGCAATAGACTTTAATTTTTTTGTGATATAAATAAAATCACTTTCTGCCCATTGAGTTTGAGAAATTTGGTCATCTTGGTGACCATCAAAACCTGCAGATATTAATAAGAATTCTGGTTCAAACTTTATTAATCTTGGTATAATAATATTATCAACAATATTTCGAAATTCGTTGCTGTTAGAACCAGCATTTACTGGTATATTAAGTATATTATTTTTTATTCCTGTTTCTTGTTTACTTCCAGTAAATGGAAATATTTCATCTTGATGAATTGATATAAAAAGACAGTCTGGGTCATCCCATAAAACATCTTGTGTGCCATTTCCGTGATGAACATCAAAATCTACAATTGCTATTTTATATAATTTTTTAATTTTTTTTAAATATTTTGCACCAATCCCAATTGTACTAAAAAAGCAAAAACCCATGGCCTTTTCCCTTTCAGCATGGTGGCCTGGAGGTCTTAATAAACAAAATGCATTTCTACATTTTTTTTCTAAAACATTGTCAATAGCATCAACAAGGCAACCGACACCAATTTTTGCAGATTCTAGAGTTTTTGGTGACATAAAAGTGTCCTGGTTAATTTTTATTATTTCTTTTGCTGGTTTTAATTGTGAAAGCCAATTTATGTAACTTTCAGTGTGTCCTAATTTTAAGATATTATTGTTTGCTGGTTTTGCATTTTTAAATTTGAGATTCTCAAAGTTGCTTTCTTTAATATTTTTAATAATAAATTTAATCCTATTATTGTTTTCAGGATGACCATTAGGAACTATATGCTCTAAAAATATTTTACTGTAATATAAAGCTGTTTTTTTCATGTTCTTAAATTAAATTTATATCTTTGTTTTAAAAGAATACTATAATGAATTTTTAAATTCAAAAAAATAATGAGGTGTATTTATTGCCAGAATTACCAGAAGTAGAAACTGTATCTAGAGGTTTAAAATTCAAAATTTTAGGAAAAAAAATTTCTAAATATCAACAATTTCGTGAAGATTTGAGATGGCCTATTCCTACATGTATGAAAGAACTAATAGAAGGTA
>CACMNE010000015.1:0-35659 GCA_902614945.1 uncultured Alphaproteobacteria bacterium | reverse complement strand
CGTAGATAGAATTAGCTTTACATAAATTATTGCTCAAAGAAAAAGTTAAGTATAGTTTATTAAATATATGGAAGACTATGAAATGAAAAACAACAAATATTTTTCAAGCCTAGGAGGAATGCCTGATCCTAAAAGTTCTTTAGATGAAAGGGCAGTATTTACAGAAGCTTATATTTTTATTCCAAAAGGATGTATGAGAGATATTGTAGCTAGTCATTTTCCTGATTGGGAAAAAACAAGGTGCTGGATATTAGCTCGACCATTATCAGGACATACTGAAACTTTTAGTTATTATATAATGGAAATTTCAAAAGATGGGGGAAGCAAAAATCCAGATCGAGATAAAAGAGTTGAATCCTTAATTTTTGTGGTTGAAGGTAATCTTTTATTAACATTAGAGGGGACTAAATACCCATTAGAAGAAGGTAGTTATGTATTCATTCCACCTGATACAAGATGGGAAATAACTAATTTAGGACAATCAACTGCTAAATTTCATTGGGTAAGAAAAATTTTTGAAAAAGAAATTAATTTAGATGTTCCAGAGTTTTTTGTTATAAATGAAAACGATGTATTAGATTCACAAATGCCAAATGACAAAAACTGGAAAACTAAAAGGTTTGTTGATCCTAGTGATTTAAGACATGATATGCATCTAAATATTGTTTCATTTGAACCAGGTTCTTTTATTCCTTTTCCAGAAACCCACGTAATGGAGCACGCCATTTATATTATTCAAGGGAGTGGGAGATATTATTTGAATGGAAATTGGGTTGATGTTGAGGCTGGAGATTTTATGTCATTAAGAGCGTTTTGTCCTCAAGCATGTATAGGAACCGGAAATGAAACATTTAGATATTTATTGTACAAAAATGTTAATCGTCACGTTCAACTGTAGTTATAAATTTAATTGAAAACAACTATCAAAAGTATATGTTTCTAAATTATTCCCATCGCCTATCCAATCAATGACAGTAAAAATAGCATCATCATCTATTGGAGCCAAAACACCATGCCATATATCCTTATGATAGTTTACCCCTTGGCCATGCGTTGTTATGAAAGCTGTTGGATCTGATGGAAGTCCATTAACTTCATTTGCAACAATCACTATGAATCTGCAACCAAAAACAGGAATAAATGCCTGACTGCCCAAAGGATGTTTTTCCATAAAATTAAAACTATAGGGAAGGGTTATTTTTTTTGATTCAAAAAGGCTAATACCTGCTTGTCCTTTATTAAACGATAATTTTGCTAGGTTGTTGTATCTAAAGCAGTTACCATTATTTATCTCAAATGGTAACTGCTGTTTTGTGTCTATTATGTCCCCAAAAGGTTCAAATTGGTCTTTATTTAATTGGTATAATTTTAATTCTTTCATGAATTAAATATCTCCTGAATTCTAAAGCCTGCAATTTTCTCAACTTCATTACATGCTGTATTATATTCTTCTTGCCTTGAATTATTCAGTCTAGTCTTGAATTGTCTAAGAATTTGGGATCTGGTTTTTCCCTTTACAGCAATAATAAAAGGGTGATTAAATTTCTTTTGATAATCAATATTTAATTGATTAAAATCAATTTGTTCTTTCTCTGTAAGAGATGTTAAACCAGCATTTTTTTGTTCAGTTTTACTACTGACAGTTAATTTATTAAATTTTTTAACTTTCCCTAATGCTAAATCTGGGTGCGATTTTAAAACTTTTAATTTTTCGGAATTTGATGAAAGACGAAATTCTAAGCACATAAATCTGTGTAATGCGTCTGCATTTTCCATAGATGGATTTACGCCTCTTAAGTAAGTTTTTTCAGCTACCCATGAACTATGCTCAAATACATTACCAAAAATCTTAATAAATTCTTTTTTCGACATTTCATATGGAGATAATTTACTTGGTATATATGGATGATGTTTTTTCCAATGATCAGCGATCTCAATTCTTTTAGCAAACCAGACATCTTTATGATTTTTAACATATTTAACAAATTCTTGAATTGCTTTCATTCTACCTGGTCTTCCCGCCAAACGACAGTGTAATCCTATGCTCATCATCTTTGGATTACCTTGTTTCCCTTCATTATATAAAATATCAAATGTACCTTTTAGATAATCATAAAATTGAGACCATGAGTTAAATCCTTGTGTAGTAGCAAATCTCATATCGTTTGCATCCAATGTATAAGGAATTATGAGTTGAGAATTTTTTTTACTTTTTATCCAATAGGGAAGATCATCATTATAAGCATCAGATATATAATCAAAACAACCTAATTCAGAAACAAGTGATTCAGTATTTTCTGTACATCTTCCTAGGTACCAACCACTAGGTTTTGATCCCGTTGCAGCAGTATGAAGTTTAATTGCTTTTTGAATGAAATTTCTTTCTTTCTTTTTTGAAAAGTTTTTATACTCAATCCATTTGTATCCGTGGGAAGCAATTTCCCAATTTGCTTTAAGCATTGCAGATACTTGAATGGGTGATCTTGCCAAAGCAGTAGCAACACCATAGACAGTAATTGGAATTTTTTCTTTTATAAAGAAATCATGTAAACGCCAAAATCCTCTCCTTGCTCCATACTCATATATGCTTTCCATATTAAAATGTCTTTTGCCAATCCATTGTTCTGCTCCAACTATTTCAGATAAAAAAGCTTCAGAAGCAGGATCGCCATGAAGTAGACAATTTTCACCACCTTCTTCATAATTTATTACAAACTGAATAGCAATTTTTGAACTATTTGGCCAAGATACTTTGGGTGTATTCTGTCCATATCCTAATAAGTTTCTTGGATATTTCATTTTTTTCTCACAAATTAAATAAAAGCTTTATTAAGTAAAATATCAACTATATTCTATTTACAACAAATTTATTTAAAAGGGAAAAAAATTGTCAGGTAGATTAACAACACATGTTCTTGATACATCTATTGGATTTCCAGCTGAAGGAATAAGGATAGCTCTGTATTCCATGGAAAATAGTGATAAGAATTTTATAAAAGAATTGACAACAAATTCAGATGGTCGAACAGATCAAAATTTGCTTAACAGTGAAGAATTTTTTTTTGGTCACTTTGAATTAAATTTTCATGTTGGTGAATATTTAAAATCTAATATTAACAATTTTCCAAATTTGCAGGGTTTATTATATGACGTTATTCCTATCAAATTTACTATATTTTTAGATAGAAATTATCATATCCCATTACTATTATCACCTTTCGGATATTCTACATACCTAGGAAGTTAATTTTTTTTGTATTAGGTTAATCTAAATGATAGAAATTATATTATTAGAATGGTTAGAATTTGCAGTACGCTGGGTGCATATTATTACTGCTATTGCTTGGATTGGTTCTTCATTTTATTTCATAGCCCTTGATTTAGGATTAAAGAAAAATAGCAGTTTACCATACGGTGTAACGGGTGAAGAATGGCAAGTGCATGGTGGTGGATTTTATAATATTCAAAAATACTCAATAGCTCCTCCAAATTTACCTCAAGATCTTATTTGGTTTAAATGGGAAAGTTATTCAACCTGGTTGTCAGGGTTTTTTCTATTAGCTATTGTTTATTATGGTGGAGCTGACCTTTATTTGATCGATACAGAAATTGCTGATATTAATAATTTTCAGGCTATATTAATTTCACTGGGTTCAATATTATTTGGTTGGATTATATACAATACTGCATGTAAGTCACCTCTTGGTAATAATAGTAATTTATTACTTTTATTACTTTTTTTCTTTTTATTATTTCTGTCATTGTTTTATACATCTATTTTTAGTGGAAGAGCTGCATTTTTACATTTAGGTGCTATCACAGCAACTTTAATGACAGCTAATGTGTTTTTTATAATTATTCCAAATCAAAAAATAGTAGTTTCAGACCTGAAAGCGGGTAGAAAACCAGATCCAAAATTTGGAATTATAGCCAAACAGAGGTCTACACATAATAATTATTTAACTCTACCAGTAATTTTCTTTATGCTTTCAAGCCATTACCCTTTAGCTTTTGCATCGGAATTAAATTGGGCTATAGCTCCATTAGTTTTTTTATTAGGTGTATCTATTAGGCATTATTTTAATACTTATCATGCAACTAAAAAAAAGTTATATTGGACTTGGATTATCACTTTTATCATTTTTGCAGTGATTATAGGTCTTTCTTCTTATAAGAAAAATAGTCTATCTCTATCTGAAAATGTAATTGATCTAGAAAGAATTTATAACTTAGAAATTACAGATCTTAATAATGAAGTTCATGACATCATTTCTGCTAGATGTACTATGTGTCATGCTAGAGAACCTCTGTGGGATGGTTTCTTACATCCTCCAAAAGGTTTTGTTGTCGAAAATAAGGAGGATATTAAGAGATACGCTAGACAAGTTTATGTACAATCTGCAATAAGTAAAGCTATGCCTCCAAATAATATTTCCTATATGGAAGATATTGAAAGATTTACCATCCAATATTGGTATGAAAATACACAAATAAAGTAATTTCTTTTGTCATAAAATTAGTTAGCATTAGGATAGAAAAGCTGTATGCCGTTAACTTTATATTTTTGAATAGTTTCCTGTCCGTTTTTTGATAAAAGCCAGTTTAAAAAAATTTTTGATTCCTGTACATTTGTATAAGGACACTTTTCAGGATTTACTAATATTGCTCCATACTGATTGAATAAATTTTTATCACCTTCATATAAAATTTTTAAATCTTTTTTATTTTTAAATGTAATCCAAGTTGCTCTATCAGATAGAGTATAAGCATTTAATTCTGCAGTTATATTTAGTGTGGTTCCCATACCAGAACCTGTTTCTTTATACCATTTTCCAGAATAGTCACTAATTTCAATCTGTGCATTTTCCCATAGGTTTTTTTCTTTTTTGTGGGTGCCGCTATTATCTCCTCTTGATATAAAACTATATCCAGAATTAAAAATAGAATTCAGGGCTTCTTCAGCTGATTGGCTGTTGGAAATTTCTGCTGGGTCTTCAATGGGCCCAAGTATTACAAAATCATTATACATCAAATTATGCCGTTTTATACCATGACCATTTTCAACAAAAGCTTCTTCATCGCTTTTAGCATGTACAATTAAAATATCAGCATCACAGTTTTCGGCGTTTCTTATAGCTTGACCCGTTCCTACGGCTACTACTTTTACATTTATTCCAGTTTCATTTTTAAATATAGGTAAAATATATGAATAAAAACCAGAGTTTTTAGTTGAAGTTGTTGATTGCAATAAAACATCTTTTCCCCATATCGATGATGGAAAAATGAAAATTATAATCAAAATTAATTTGTTTAAATAAGTTTCCATGTAAGTTTTCAAAAATGATTATAAAATGATTTCACCTTTTAAAAATTGATTTATTTTTTTAATTTTCGAATGACTAAAAAATTTAGATGCTTTTTGGTGTTCTAATACTTTCCCCTCATGAATGAAAACAATATCTTGCCCTAGTCTTTTTGCTTGTGGTATATTATGTGTAACTAAGATTATTTTTTTCCCACCAACAGCTTCTTCTTTAATTATTTGCTCAATTTTAAAAGTTGTGTAAGGATCGGCATTCGCAGTTGGTTCATCAAGCAATAAAATTTTTGAATTTGTACTAATTGCAAGTGCTAGAGAAAGTCTTTGTTTTTCACCTCCTGAAAGTTTATTGGCTAAAATATTTTTTTGAGAAATGAGATCAAACCTTTCCATCACATCCAAACAAGACATATTTCTCTTATCTCTATTTAATTCAAGAATAAATTTTATATTTTGCTGAGTTGTTCTTCTTAAAAAACTTGGTTTTTGCATCATAATAGATATTTTGCTTTCGTCTTTATTTTTGCTATTATAATTAATTTCTATATCACCTGTATTAGATAAAATTAAACCTTGTATAAGATTTAACAATAAAGTTTTTCCTGCCCCATTAGGACCCATAATTACTGAAATTGAATTATTATCAAATTGAAGATCTGGAATATCTATTAAATTTCTGTTTTCTTTATTTGAAACCAGGAAAAGATTTTTAATTTTGATCAAGTCGTTCATTTCAACCATTAATTTCTTTGTTTATTTTGATTTTCATCCTATTTGCAATGACATTTATAATTAATGATATAAAAAGCAAAATAATACCTAAAGCTAACGCTAAAGGAAGATCGCCTTTAGATGTTTCAAGTGCAATAGTTGTAGTCATAACTCTTGTAACGTGATCAATATTTCCTCCAACGATAATTACTGCACCAACTTCTGATACTGCTCTTCCAAATCCTGCTAGAAATATAGTAATTAAAGAATCTTTACTGTCAGAAATATAGGTTATAACAGATTTTTTAGGTGGAACCGAAAATATTATAAAAAAATCTTTGTATTCTTTGTGTAATTCTTCAAAAATTTGAGTAGATAGTGAAATAATGATTGGGAGAATTAAAAACAATTGAGCTAGGATCATTGCATATGGAGTATATAAAATCTCTAACCAACCTAAAGGTCCTGATCTTGAAACTAACAAATATACAATTAAACCAACTACAACTGGGGGCATCCCCATCAAAGAATTAAAAATACTTATTAAAATGGATCTTCCTGAAAAACGGGTAATAGCTAAAAAAACACCAATAGGAAATCCAATAATTGAAGCAACAATAAGTGAAGTAACACTAATTTTTAATGATAATCCTACTATTTCAAATAAAGCAGAATCCAAATTGAAAATCAAAGTAAATGCCGTAATAAAAGCTTCTAAAAATACTTCCATTAAACTATAACCAAAATTAGCTCTTTATCAATTAATTGGAAATTATTAACACTTCATAACATAAAAAGTGAACCTAGTTTGATCTTTTTCTTGGGTTTTTTTTAAAATTTTATTATTAGTTTCATTGCAAAAATGAGGAATATCAAGTTCTGCAGCAGGATCGTCAGTAAATATTTTTATTATTTGTCCTTTATTTATACCCTTTATTCTCTTTCTGAGTTTAAGAACTGGTAAAGGACATAATAAGCCAGTTGCATCAATTTCATCTGCTATATTCATTATCTCACTCTGTTGAACCATGTATTGCAAAAGCTTCTAATTCAGCATCATTAGCTTGAATGTGTCGGAATTTCTCACGTATTCCTTTTGCTGTAAATTCTCTACTAACCATAAGCAGAGTATTGTCTGGATGCTCTTCGCATATTGAATTCATAAATTCTATTTCTTCTTTTGCTACGGGAAGAGCTATTTGCAAATTGGGAGCACCGTAATCTTTTATAAACTTATTAGCAAGAATTTTGATTATGTTTTCATACTCTTCTTCTAGAATAGTTGTAACACCAACAAATGTTGATCTACCAAAACTGGTTAAACCCATCCAGCCATTTGTAAAGGCTTGTTTTCGTTTTCCTTCTATTTGTTCTTCTTTCAAGTTAGAGAATTCAAAAGTACCAGAGATTGCCCACTCTCCAGCAGTAGCAACGGTTTCAAAAATTCTAGAATCAGATTCATCTAATGTTATTGTTCGTGCAAATTTCATTTATTTATCCATATAATCAACAAGTTTCTCTATAAGTGTATTGTTAGATTTTTTTAATAACATATTACCATTTTCATCGAGTCCAATAAATTCACCTTGTTTAGGATAAGTTATTTTTTTACCAATATCTTCACATTTTTCACGCCAAGCATTATGAACAGGTAATAATCCTTCATCTAAAAAACGATTTAACCATACTAGGGTATGTCTTGACCAGCTTTCTAATAATGTATTGGGAGTTATATCTGAACAACCTTCTTCAGATAAAACTGTTCTGTCAGGATTGTTACCGGATTCTATGGATTTATTCCATAAAAATGGGATGTTTATTCCTAAAACTAGCCATTCAGGTATTTCTTCTTCAAACTTTGTAGACGCTTGATAAAAGGTGTAACCACAATATGCTCCATTAACTCTTATTCGATTAGGCCAATTAAAATGAATTGCTAATTCAGGAGGACCTAACGAGCCTAAACTATCTGCTACTCCCATTTGATTGACAAGTATCATACCTAAAGCTTGTTTGAGCTTAATATCAGGGGCTAATATTATCGACGCATTTAACTCTCCAATGTCTTCGTTATACAAGATCAATCCAGGATCAATATTTTTTTTTGCTTCCTCAATTGCACAATGAAAAGTGCTTTTTTTTAATGGTAATGCTTTTCCTCTAAATAGAGGAGGAAAAACTGGTTGATTTTTATCGATTTTTTTCATCTTACGTTTAAATTACAAAGTTTTTCAGCCACTTCAAAAAATGCTATTGAAGTAGGATTCTTAGGATGACTTACGACTATTGGTACTCCGCTATCAGATGCTACTCGTGTATCTAAATCTAGGGGTAATTCTCCTAGTAATTGAGTATTAATTTTTTTTGCCTCTTCTTTTAAAGAACCATTACTAAAAGGGTAGTGTGTCATACCACAACTTGAACAAACAAAAGAAGACATGTTTTCAATAAGGCCAATTATTGGTATATCTAATCTCTTAAACATATCTATACCTTTTCGAGCATCTAAAAGAGCTATATCCTGTGGAGTAGATACAACTATAGCACCTGCTATATCTGTTTTTTGACAAAGTGTTAATTGCACATCTCCAGTTCCAGGTGGTAAGTCTACAAAGAGATAGTCTTGTTCCCCCCATTGTACTTGGTTTAACATTTGCTGTAATGCACCCATAAGCATTGGCCCTCGCCAAACGATAGATTCATTTTCTGGTACCATTAACCCTAGTGACATAGTCGTGACACCATGATTTCTAAGTGGTAATATAATTTTTCCATCAGGACTTGATGGTCTTCCAGATAATCCAAGCATTCTTGGTTGACTAGGACCATAAACATCAGCATCTAATAAAGCTACTTTTTTACCTTTTGATGCTAAGGCAACTGCTAAATTTGATGCAACTGTTGATTTGCCTACACCTCCTTTACCTGATGCAATAGCAATTATAGTTTTAACACCTTCAGGATTACTTTTGGTATTAACTTTAGGTTTTTGATTTGTAGGTGATTTAAGGTTTGGAGGTGTGCTAGGAGTACTTGATGGTGTATTCTTATCTGAAACATGAGAAGTCATAATAACCTGAGCATTTTTTCCATTTCCATAGTTATTTATAATTTCCTCTACTTTTATTTTTATAGACTCCATGGTTTTTAGTTGAGTTGGATCTATTTCTAGAATTACGACAATTTTATCATTTTTTATCTCAGTGGACTTAACAGTCTTGTCAGAGATAATATCTTTTTTCGAGTGAGGGTTAATAATTTTTCTTAAATTGTTATTAATTTCATCTATAATATTTTCGTTCATGAATCATCCTCAAGATGAATTTCTCCATCAATTTCATGACTGAGATCTAATTCTTTAATTTCTAGTTTCATTTTAACTTTAATTTGGTTTGGGTTTATCGAATTATTTTCAATACCTTTTCTTACTGCTTCCTCAATTTTTTGCTGAGAAGTGACCCCAACTTTCTTTAAAAATTTTCTCATTGAAATATTAAATTTTTCGTGATCTAGATTCATATTAGTTCCTAACTTTTTTAATTTTAAGTAATTAATTCTGTTTACATAAGGGGTAGAAGGAAATGTTTGTCAAGATTTTGAATAAAATACTTTACATATTTTTTTCACTTTTAATTTTTTTTACTTTACCCAAAAATCTTTCAAGTGAAGAAATTCATCTTCATTTTCCTGAAGAATTATTAATGGTTGAATTTGACAAACATGTTTTGCCTAGATTTAAATTTAAAACTCAAATTAAAATAAATGCTGTAAATTCTTTTGAAAATAGTGATGCTTCAATTGGTGTAAAAACAAGTGGGACTTCAATTTTTTCAGATTTAAATGATATCATTTACAAAGTTGAATTAATTACCAGTGAAGAAGCAAAATTGAAAAAGATTGATAGATTCATTGATTGGCTTAAAAGCCCCTCTGGAATCTCGGCTATAGAAAGTTTCCAATTTAATGGTGTTCCTATATTTAAAGCTATACTGTCAGAAAAAAAGGAAAAGAAAGAATTTGTTTTTGATGGAGATAGTAAGAATGGTCTTTTAATTTCTCAAAAACATTGCAAAAGATGTCATGTGGTAGATGATAATGCATTTGCTGGAATAGATTCATCACCATCGTTTCATGCGATGAGATCCTTTGAAGATTGGGAGGAAAGATTCAGAGCATTTTGGACTGTAAGTCCACATTTGAATGTAATTTCCATTACAGAAGTTTATGATGCAGGATCAAACTTATCTCCAGTAGTTATATCACCTATAGAACTTACATTAGATGAAGTTGATGACATTCTGTCCTATGTTTCCAAAATAGTACCAAAGGATTTAGGTAAACCAATTAACTTCTGGTAAATAATTTATTGGTAATCATCTGTCGTTCTAATCTTGGGTTTTTCACCGTACTTAAATGGAGAATTCTCATCATGATATTGTGCATTTACTCTACAATCATCACACATTTTAACTAAATCTAATTTTTTGCTATCTTGATACATCCAATGATTGTTCTCTAGTTTTGAAACTATCCTATTAATTGTTGATTTTACACCAAAGGGTCTATTACAGGAAATACATTCAAAAGGCTCTTCACTATGTAGAGTTTTTTGACTTAAAGCTTCATTGTTAAGGTTTATTTGTGGATTCAATTTTATAGCTGTCTCAGGACAGGTATTTTCACAGATTCCACATTGAATACATGCATTCTCAGTAAAATTTAGCTCAGGTTTGTCTGCATTATCTTCTAATGCATTGGTAGGGCATAATGATATACAAGCTAAGCAAAGTGTACATTTGTTAGTATCAACAATTATTTCCCCATAAGGAGAAGTATCGGGTAACTTAATAACTTCTTCATTTTCACCCACTAGTGCCTTCGTAGCTGTTCTTGTAATTTCTCTTTTGTTCCCAACTAATAAAATTGGTTCTCTAATTAATTCTTTACTTATTTGGCCATATATTTTTTTTTCAAAAAAATCAGGATCCATTGTTTCAATTAATTTCAACCTATCTTCATTTTTTGTACCTGATGCTTTTAATATATTTTTGCAAATTTCTATTTGGAGGTTTAAAGAACTAGACAATTCACTGTCATTTTTTAGAATTATTACTTCACTAAATCCACAAGTAAATGAACCTAATATCTCTGCATGACTTAGAATCTCAATATTTGGAATATTTATAGGTATAACGTCCGCTGGTAACCCTCTTCCATATCTTGCTATGAGAGAAATTAATTCTTTCCCAAATATATCGTCTATGAAAAGTAAACGGGGAAGAATTTTATTTTCATATTTTTTAAAAGTTGTACTAAGGTTTTTTATTCTTTCCAGAATAAAGTCCAATGGAGGGTCATCATAGTTTGCTGCGCCTGATGGACAGACAGAAGAGCAATTTCCACAACCTGCACAGATAAAAGGATCTATAGATACATAATCACCTTTCGATATAATTGCATTGGCAGGGCAGAGATCAAGACATCTTGTACACCCTTTTCTTGAAGCTCTACTATGGGCACATTTGGTTTCATCGAAATTTATATAAACAGGCTTTTCAAATTCACCTTTAAGATTAATGGACTCCTTAAAAACTTTTTCTAAACCAATTTTATCATTTGGATCTATTCTAAAATAACCATCTTTCTTTTTTTCATTCTGAAATAATGAATTGGAACCTCTCAAATCTATAATTATGTCACATTCAGAATTAACTTCTTTTTTTTGCAATCCGAAAGAAGAAGATCCTCTTCCATGAGGATTTAACTCAGAATAGTTATTTACTTCAACTTTGAAATTACCTAAATAGCCTGAAACATTTTTTAATATCCCTTTGCAGACATTATATCCACTTCTTGGAATTACATTTTCTAACTCCTTTTCCAATAAAACAGTCACTGCTAATTCGTTACTTAGATTAAGAGCTAAATCTAGTGCTACATCATCCTTACCAAGTATTAAACACACACCTTCTGACACTATTTCTTTTATGGGTGTTTCTGGAGTTTCCAAATCTATTTCTGAAAGTAGTGCTGCTTGTTTAGCAAATGCATTTTTATCTTCTGTCCAACCAGCACGATCCCTAATGTCAATATTTATCAGATCAGTTGTAATTTTTTTTTCGAATTCAATTTCATTACAAATTTCTTTAAAAATTGCTTCTTGTTGCTCACAAGCAATAATAACTTGGTTGTTTGATAATAATTCTTTTTCGGCTACTGATAAATTTTGTGTACAAAGGAAATCTGTTTCGATAACTGAAGAAGCATTTAATACTTCTTTGGCAGATTTAGGATCAACTTTCATACTATCGCCGCAACGACATAAAAGGAGAGTTCTATTCGGGCTGTTCATACTGGGAACACTCTTGTTATTTTCTTTTTTAAAAATTATATCTTATCTCATAGACATAAGGGTTTACATTTTAAAAAATAAAATATCAATAATTTAAAATAATTATATTTTAAAATAAATATAAAGTATTACTAATTATGGAAAAACAAAAAGAAATAACTGTTGGGGTCATTGTTAGGAAATCACCAAATAAAAGCCCTTGGTTAAAGTGGTCGTGGAAACCTGTAGGATTATTACCTGGCTCTATAGATCAAGATTGGAAATTGATTAGGGAAGAAGCTGGTATATTTGAATATCATGCAGGTTCAAAGACACTAGAGTTACACAGAGCAGAAGTAGAATCTTATAAAGTATCATTAGCAATGGAACCAGCTTCTGCATTTGTGATAATGGAGCGAGATGAACAAGAGGATGAAGATAAAGAGTATAGTCTTCATAAAGTCACAGCTTCAGCATATGAAGCTCAAGATTATTCAGATTCTGGTGAATATTTAGTAGAACCAGTAGCAATGCCACCAACATTACAGGCATTAGTTGAAAAATTTTCAGATGATCATTTTGATGAAAAACCTTTTATAAAAAGAAAAAGGGATAAAGTAAAATTAGATAATACGGAAGTTGGAAAAGGGGATATAAGAGTTGAAAAAATTGCTGATGTGTTTTCATCCCCATCTATTTTAAAATCAAGAAAGGATAATTAGTTATCTCGAAAAATAAAGATAAAGATAGTTTTTTTCATCGTTGGTCTAAGCGAAAAATGTCCAGTGAAGAAAATAATGATAAGGAGTTTAAGGGTAAAGAGATAGTTATTCCTAAAGAAAAACTTAATCAAGTAAACACTAAAGAAGAGAATAATGAGTTTGCTGGTTTATCAGATAAAGAAATTTTAAAGAAACTCAATCTTCCTAATCCTGAAACAATGAAAACTGGTGATAATTTTAAAGAGTTTTTGAAAAAAAATGTACCTGAACATTTAAAGAAAAGAGCATTAAGAAAACTTTGGTTAACAAATCCGATATTTGCGAATCTAGATGGAATGAATGAATATGATGAAGACTTTACTTTAGCTACATCTGCATTAGAGGAATTTGCTACAAACTATGTGGTAGGTAAAGGATTTAAGGGTCAATTTAAAAAGGACACTGACATCTCTGAATCAGATTTTTTGGAAAAAGATGATACTTTAAAGTCATCATCAGTTAGACTTAATGAAAAAAACAAAGAGCTCACCAGTAGTCAAAAATCAAATGTTAATAAAGATGAAATAAACGAAGACCACAATTTTGAAAATTCTTCTGAACAAATAAAAGATTCGCAAATAGAAAATGATGAAGATAATGATAAAGATAAAGATGTTTTGGCTCAAAATGAGAATAATGATAATTTAGATAATAATCTGGCGAGTGATGATCTTTCAGAGGAAAATGTTAATTTACGAATCAAGCCAAAAAAAATGATATTTAAGGTCTAAATTGTAAAATAGATATTAATTCTTACTAAAATAGTAAGGATAAATCCCAACTAAAACACTCTGGATTTAAAAAAAATATAAAATTTAAGTATTTGATTTTATTCCATTTTTTATGAAAGCTTTTTTTTAATTTGGAATTTTTTGTAAAAAAATTTTTATTTTTATTTTTTTATCAATTTTTAAATTTTTTTAAATTTTTTCTTGCAGTTTACCTAAAGTAATGTTTAAGTTTAAATGATGATTACGCAGCACGCTAACATGCCAGCTACGGAAGCTACAAAAAGGGGGATTGTTGATCCTGAAGATCAACACAGATCCTCGATGTACGCTTTACTCTCTTCTTTACTTTGCAGCCCACCTACGACCGATTTGCTTGAAAAAGTAAATTCTTTATCAGGTGGGGAAAATAAAATTGGTGAAGCAATTAAGACTTTAACTGTTCTTACCCAAAAATTAGATATTAAAACTATTGAAAGAGAGTATCATAACTTATTCATTGGAGTAGGAAGAGGGGAATTACTTCCATATGCCAGTTTTTATATGACAGGTTTTTTAAATGAAAAGCCTTTGGCCAATCTACGTGACGATATGAAAAGAATTGGCATTTCTAGGTCATTAGAAACTTCAGATCCAGAAGATCATATTGCATCCCTATGTGAAATGATGAGTGGTATAATTACAAATCAGTTTTATACTTCCCTTTCACTTAGACAGCAGAGTGATTTTTTTGCAACCCATCTAGGACCTTGGGCTAAGCATTTTTTTGATGATTTAATTGCTGCAGAATACTCTGTCTTTTATGCACCCGTTGGTGCATTAGGAAAAGCATTTATTGAAATAGAAACTGAAGCTTTTAAGTTTTAATTTTTGTACGAATTATTGAGGAGAAAAAAATGAGTAAAAAAGATAAGTCAACTAGTAGAAGAGATTTTCTAAAAATGTCAGCGGTAGGGGCACCTGCAGCTGCTGCAGTTTCGTTAGTTGGAAATAATGCTGTAGCCGACGAAACTAAGAAAAAATCAGGCCTTCAAAAAGGAGCCTATTATAAAAAATATCTTGAATTAGCAAAATTCTAATTCGTTAGAAATAGCAAACATATTAAATCATTAAATTAAATAAATTTGGAGTGGAATGATGTTAAAGAGAAAGACAAAAGAGATAGCGAGAGGCTCTCAGAAATCTTCTTTATTTGGACATGTGAAATCTAAGAAAGTTAATAGACGAGGATTTCTTAAAGGATCTGGAATTGCTGTAGGCGGTTTAGCCGCTTTTTCTTTTGCTGGTGGTACAGTAACACCAGCGGATGCTTCAGCAGTAGATGCAAATATGTCAGTTATGAAGAGTGTTTGTACACATTGTTCCGTAGGATGTACAGTATTAGCTGAGGTAAGAAATGGAGTTTGGGTTGGTCAAGAACCTGGTTGGGATAGTCCCTTCAATCTAGGTGCACACTGTGCAAAAGGTGCCGCTGTTAGAGAAAATGCTCATGGGGAAAGAAGACTTAAATACCCGATGAAGCTAGTAAACGGTGAGTGGACTAAAGTTTCTTGGGATACAGCTATTGATGAAATTGGCGATAAAATGCTTCAAATTCGCGAAGAAAGCGGACCAGATAGTGTATATTGGTTAGGATCTGCAAAGACAAATAATGAACAATCGTATTTATATAGGAAATTTGCTGCTTATTGGGGAACTAATAATGTTGATCATCAGGCAAGAATTTGTCACTCAACTACAGTAGCTGGTGTGGCCAACACTTGGGGTTATGGAGCTATGACCAATTCCTATAACGATATCCATAAGTCTAAGGCCATATTTTTAATTGGAGGAAATCCTGCTGAAGCTCATCCTGTATCTTTGTTACATATACTCAAAGCAAAAGAACAAAATAATGCTCCTTTAATTGTTTGCGATCCTAGATTTACAAGAACAGCTGCTCATGCTGATGAGTATGTAAGATTTAGACCAGGATCCGACGTTGCCTTAATTTGGGGTATTTTATGGCACATTTTTGAAAATGGTTGGGAAGATAAGGAATTTATAAGAACCAGAGTATGGGGGATGGATCAAATAAAAGCTGAAGTTGCTAAGTGGAATCCGCAGGAAACTGAAAGAGTAACAGGAGTTCCAGGATCCCAACTTGAAAGAGTAGCTAGGACTATGGCAAATAATCGTCCGGGTACTTTCATTTGGTGTATGGGTGGAACCCAGCATACTAATGGGAATAATAATACAAGAGCCTATTGTGTGTTTCAGTTAGCTTTAGGTAACATGGGTACAACAGGTGGTGGAACCAATATTTTCAGAGGTCATGATAATGTTCAAGGTGCTACTGACCTAGGTGTTTTAGCTAATACACTACCAGGATATTATGGTTTAAAGCCTGGATCTTGGGCTCATTGGGCTAGAGTATGGGAAGAAGACCTAGACTGGCTAAAAGGTCGGTTTGGCAAAATGAAGAAAAAAGATGGTAAAGATCGATTGATGATGAATGAAAAAGGAATTCCGGTCAGTCGGTGGATAGATGGTGTCTTAGAAGCTAAGGAAAACTTAGTACAGCCTGACAACACAAGAGCCATGGTATTTTGGGGGCATGCCCCTAATTCTCAAACAAGGTTAGTTGAGATGAAAGATGCTATGGAAAAATTGGATCTTTTGGTTGTTGTTGATCCGTTTCCAACGGTTTCAGCTGTAATGCATGATAGAAAAGATGGAGCTTATTTGCTACCATCAACTACACAATTTGAAACTTATGGTTCAATAACAGCCTCAAATAGGTCTATTCAATGGCGTGAAAAAGTAATGGAACCTATGTTTGAAAGTAAGCCGGATCACATTATTATGGCATTATTAGCTAAGAAATTTGGCTTTGCTGATCGTATGTTTAGAAATATTGGTTTTAATGGTGATGAGCCAGTAATTGAGGATATCACTGGAGAAATTAATAGAGGTATGTGGACTATTGGTTATACAGGACAATCTCCTGAAAGACTAAAACTTCACATGGCAAACCAGCACACATTTGATCGTACTACACTGCAAGCAGTAGGAGGTCCTGCTGATGGAGATTTTTATGGAATGCCTTGGCCAAGTTGGGGAAATCCTGAAATGAAACATCCTGGTACACCAAACTTGTATGACATGAGTAAACCAGTATCAAAAGGTGGTCTTACTTTTAGAGCTAGATTTGGAGTAGAGCGTGATGGTGACAATCTACTTGCGGAAGGTGTTTATTCTTCAGGATCTGAGATAAAAGATGGTTATCCAGAGTTTACAATGCAGATGTTAATGGATCTTGGGTGGGATAAGGACTTAACAGCACAAGAGCGTAAAGCTATAGATGCAGTTGCTGGACCTAAAACAAACTGGAAGACAGATCTATCCGGTGGTATTCAAAGAGTTGCGATTAAGCATGAGTGTGCACCTTTTGGAAATGCAAAGGCTAGAGCAGTTGTTTGGACATTCCCAGATCCAATTCCGCTTCATAGAGAACCGCTTTATACTTCCAGAAGAGATTTGGTAGCTGATTATCCAACTTATGCTGATAAGGTCTTTTGGCGATTGCCTACAATGTATGAATCCATTCAGAAAAAAGACTTTTCTAAGGATTATCCAATGATCTTAACATCAGGAAGATTAGTCGAATACGAAGGTGGTGGTGATGAAACGAGATCTAATCCATGGTTGGCAGAATTACAACAAGACATGTTTGTTGAGATAAATCCAAGAGATGCTAATGATCTTGGAATAAGAGATGGTACAGACGTCTGGGTTGAAGGTGCTGAAGGTGCAAAAGTATTAGTAAAAGCAATGATTACTAATAGAGTAGGGACAGGTGTAGCATTTATGCCTTTCCATTTTGGTGGGCACTTTCAAGGTAAAGATCTCAGATCGAAATATCCAAAGGGGGCTGATCCAATAGTTCTTGGTGAATCCAGTAACACTGCACAAACATATGGTTATGACTCGGTTACTCAGATGCAGGAAACCAAGGCAACCCTATGTAAAATAATGCCGGCTTAGAAGGAGGATTAAACAATGTCATTAGGTGGAAATGCAAGAGCGAGATTTTTATGTGATGCTGAGCGTTGTATAGAATGTAATGCCTGTGTAACAGCTTGTAAAAATGAAAATGAAGTACCTTGGGGTATCAATAGAAGACGAGTTGTTACAATCAATGATGGCTCTCCAGGTGAAAGATCAATTTCAGTAGCATGTATGCATTGTTCAGATGCACCATGCATGGCAGTTTGCCCTGTTGATTGTTTTTACCAAACAGAAGATGGAATTGTGCTTCATTCTAAGGATCTTTGTATTGGATGTGGATATTGTTTTTACGCATGTCCTTTTGGAGCACCTCAATTTCCTCAAGCTGGAAATTTTGGTTCACGTGGAAAAATGGATAAATGTACTTTCTGTGCTGGGGGTCCTGAAGATGATGATTCCGAAATGGAATTTCAAAAATATGGACGTAATAGAGTTTCTGAAGGTAAATTACCTGTTTGTGCAGAGATGTGTGCAACTAAAGCATTATTAGCTGGTGATGCTGACGATGTGTCTGCGGTATACAGAGAAAGAGTTGTTGCAAGAGGATTTGGTTCTGGAGCTTGGGGCTGGGGAACTGCATACGATCAAAAAGGAACATAATATAATAAAAAAATTAATAATGGAGGAAAAATTGATTTTTCCTCCATTTGTTTTTGCTGTATTATAAATTTCAATTATAAAATGTTATATATGTTAGGTATGCTATGTCTAAAATTTTTTCTTTGATAATTGTTTTTTTATCATTTTCTACTTTTGGTATTTCAGAAACTAATCAAACCAATACAAATACAAGGGCTGCTACTGGAGGTGCTCAAACACTTGAGGATATTTTAGCACGTCAAAAAGGAGAGAATGTAGATTATGAGTTTAGAAAAAATGCTTTGGGAGCTATGGATGGTACTTCGAGTACTATAATTCCTCTAGGAACACTAGGTCTAACTTCTGATGCTGAAATATTTAGGCAGTTGAGATATAATGAAGCAGACATTAATGTTTCGAGCAAGACTGCAGCATCTGAAATACTAGTTCAAGATTCTGGAATGAGTTGGCTAATAATGAGAGAAGGCCCACTACAAAAGTACGGTGGACTAGCAATGTTAGGCATGATTGCTTTATTATCCTTTTTTTATTTAATAAGGGGGAGAATACCTGTAGAAGAAGGATTATCTGGGATAACAATAGAACGATTTAAACCTGTAGAAAGATTTGCTCATTGGTTATTAGCATCATCTTTCATTCTCCTTGGTCTAACTGGTATTTTGACACTATTTGGTAGAACCTTTCTTATACCTGTAATTGGACATGAAACTTTTTCTATTTTTGCAATAGGTTCAAAGTGGATCCATAATAATGTTTCATGGGCATTTATGCTAAGTTTAGTTTTAATTTTTGTTTTTTGGGTTTTACATAATATTCCTACTAAACTGGATATTAAATGGATTTTAAAAGGTGGTGGTATTTTCTCAGCGCATTCTCATCCATCTGCAAAAAAGTTTAATGCTGGTCAAAAAATAATTTTTTGGGTTGTAATTATTTTGGGAACATCTGTTTCTTTATCCGGTCTCTCGTTGCTTTTCCCATTTGAATTACCAATGTTTGCAGCAACATTTGCTAAATTAAATGCTTTAGGTATTACAGGATTATTAGGAATGGATCCTTTACCCACAAATTTATTGCCTCACGAAGAGATGCAACTTTCTCAAATTTGGCATAGTATTGTAGCTTTTATAATGATGGCAATAATAATAGCACATATATATATTGGGTCAGTTGGTATGGTTGGTGCCTATGATGCTATGGGTTCTGGTCAAGTGGATGTTAATTGGGCTAAACAACATCACGATATTTGGGAAGAAGAAGTTTCTAATCAAGATTCCAGAGTATCAAAAAAAACGATTTCTCCAGCTGAATAAAGTAGAGGTTAATTAAGATGAAACCATTTATAATTGCAATAGTTGTTATGTTTGCTATTTCTTTTGGAGCAGCAGAATTTTTAAAAACTTCTGGATACTCAACTTTGGAAATGACATCTTCTAGTTCAGTAAGATTAGATTAATTAGTATTAGATGAATGTACTGGTTTTTGAAGAACTCTTAATTTACAAAAAAACTCTTTTTAAGATCCTTTTATGTCTTATCTCAATCGTATTTTTTTTATTTACTTTTATGAGTTGCGTTTTTGCTAAACCTTTGAAATATGAGGGTCATGGAGGACCAGTTATGGGTTTAGCTACATCTGTTGAAAAAAATTTGTTGGCTTCAACTAGTTTTGATTATTCTGTTTTATTATGGGAATTTGATAAAATTAAAGAAGTACAACAGTTAATTGGTCACGATGCAGCAGTAAATGTGGCTAAATTTTCAGGTTCAGGAAAATTATTAGCTACTGGTGGAGATGATGCAAAAATATTTATATGGAACACAGAAGAACTTAATAATATTAAAAACTCCCCCACCATTTTGGCTAGCCATACAGCTAAAGTTGTTGACATTGACTTTTCTAAAGACGAAAGAAAATTAGCTAGTGCAGGTTGGGACCATTCTATAAAAATTTGGGATACAGTAACTGGTAAATTAATTAATTCTATAGTTGGTCACGATGGGCCAGTTAATGCAGTTAATTTTTCTAATGATGGTAAACATCTGTATTCTGCTGGATATGATGGAACTATACGTTTATGGAATATTATAGAAGGATTTGAAATTCGAACACTTATAGATAATGGTTGGGGCGTTAATGTACTGGAAATAGACGAAAAAAAAGGTCTAATTCTTTACGGTACAATTGATGGTCTTATGAAAGTACAGAAAATCGATAAAGGTGAAGATAAAGAATTATTTAAACTTTGGGAAGAAGGTTCACCAGTATCAGCGCTAAATTTTTATCCCAAAGATAATATGGCTGTTTTTGGTAATATGAGAGGAAGGGTTGTACTTTTAAATTTAGAAACAATGGAGGTTGAAAAAGATTTTCTTGCTGTTGACGGACCTGTATGGGATGTTGTCTATAATCATAGAAATGAAACTGTAGTAGTTGGTGGTCTTGATGACACACTTACTGAATGGAAATTAAATTCTTTTCACTCTAATTATTTTCTACCTAAAATAAATGACCGAAGATTCCATCAGAAAGACGCATTAAGTAACGGTGCATTGCAATTTGCGAGAAAATGTAGCATTTGTCATACACTTGACAGTAAAGATATAGGAAGAAGGGCTGGGCCACCCTTACATGGTGTTTTCGGTAGAACAGCAGGATCTTTAAAAGGTTATTCTTACTCCAAGGCTTTAATTGATTCTGACATAATTTGGAATGAAGATACAATTAGCAGGCTCTTTAAAGAGGGTCCTGAAATAGTTACGCCAGGAACAAAAATGCCTATTCAAAAAATAAAAAAAGATAGTGATAGGCTTGACTTAATTTACTTCCTGAAAGACGCTACTCAGTAGTTATCGTATATAGAAGGATATAGTAATGGGGGATAAATACAAAAACTTATTCTCAACTAAATCAGTTTATGAAATAGAAAAGCATTTATATGATAATGGCAGTAAAGGTTTTTCACTTATGATGAAAGCAGCTTTCGCTGCATATGAACATATAAATTTAAATACTGTAGGAAAAGTAATTATACTTTGCGGTAAAGGTAATAATGGTGGAGATGGTTTTGGTTTGGCTGCTCTGCTATTTTTGGCAGGTAGGATAGTTGAAATATATAAAGTTGAAGAACCAACAAAAAAAGAAGCAAAATCCGCTTTAAAGCTATGTTTAAAATTAGGAGTTAAGTTAATAAAGCACTCTAAACCATTGAAAGAGGCTGACATTTACGTGGATGCATTACTTGGTGCTGGTATAAAAAAATCACCAAAATCACCTTATAAATCTATTATTAAAGATTTAATTAAAGCCAAAAATAAAGGTAAAGAAATAATTTCCCTAGATGTACCTAGTGGTGTTGATGGCACAACGGGTGAAGCTTATATTCCTGCTGTAAATGCTACAACTACAATTACATTTTTAGCTATGAAAAAGGGGCTCTTAACTGGCCAAGCAATTGATCATACAGGTGATATTATTTTTAAAAATATTGGAATTATCCAACCTAAAGTTTCATCAGATGCAACTTTATTAGAGGAATCAGATTGTCATTTTAATATTTTAAAACCCTCATCACACAAAGGTGACAAAGGTAGCGTATTAGTATTTGGAGGAATGAAAGGTATGGAGGGGGCAGGTATATTATCAGGAATGTCTGCTCTAAGATCAGGTGCTGGTAAAGTATTTTGGGTAACTAATACAGAAAAGCTTAATTACCCTCCAGAACTAATCACAGTCAAGCCAGATATTAAAGAAATTACAAAATACTTAATGATGTCTAAAGTATGCATAATGGGTCCAGGTCTATCTGCTGGATTTGAAGAAATTATTGAAACTATATGGGATTTTGAAATTCCTTTAGTTTTGGATGCTGGTGGTTTACGTTGGCTTGCTAAGTCGAACAAGAACCGTAGTTACCGATTTATAGGAACACCACATCAAGGAGAAGCAAGAGATCTTGTTGAACAAAAAAAGTTGGACAGGTTTAAAACAATTGAATTTGTCAAAAAGAAGTATGGGGGTGATTGGGTTTTAAAGGGAGCAGGTACATTAATACATGAAACAAATAAGTTATGGATAAATAACTTTAATATGCCCGATTTGGGAACGGCAGGATCTGGCGATATATTAGCTGGATTAATTGCTGGAGTATGGTCAGCTGGTTCTAAAACACCAGCAAGATCAGGTGTTTGGCTACACACTAATTTAGCAAAAAAGGCTACTGAGAATAAAACAAATACGTTTCTCACTGCTAGTGATTTGTTAAATTAATAGTTTTTTACATAAGCATATAATATTTATTGTGTAATTTGAGAGATAATATATTTTAAAAGAAGTATTGATTTGTTTTAAAAGTAGAGCTTATTTTGAATCTTAATAACCTTCAGACTTTAGAGGATTTTCGCTTTTGTGCTAAAAAAAAATTACCAAAAATGGTTTTTGGTTATATTGATGGTGGTGCCGGAGATGGACTGGCAATTAAAAGAAATTCATTATCATTTAAAAAACTATTACTTCAACCTAAAACTCTTTTAAATGTAAAAAATAGAAATCAGTCAAAAAAAATTAATAATCAAGAATTCAACTATCCTTTTGGAATAGCACCAATGGGTCTATGTAATGTATCAAACCCTAGAGCAGACATAATGTTGGCTCAAAGTGCAAATAAACAAAATATTCCTTTATGTGTTTCAACTGCTGCTTCTAGTTCAGTTGAAGAAATTTATAAAATAGCATCTAAAAATGTTTGGTTTCAACTTTATATGGGAAGTAGTATTGAAAATACACTTAAATTAGTTAAGAGAGTAGAGAAAGCAGGAGTTGAAAATCTTATTATATCAGTTGATGTTCCAGCGCCTGGATTTCGTCCAAGAGAGCTTAGAGACGGATTTACAGCACCGTTTACATTCGGATTAAAGCAAATAATCGATTGTGTACTACATCCGTCTTGGGCAATTCCATATCTTTATTATGGTAAACCAGAATTTGCACATAACTCAGGATTATCTACTGACGGGAAAAAGTTTTTTGAAAGAAATTCTGGTAGTAGGTTAATACCTGATTTAGAGTTTTTGAAAAGGTTAAGAGATCATTGGCCTGGAAATCTTTATGTAAAAGGTATTACATCTTTGGAGGATGCATATCATAGTATAAATTGTGGCTGTACGGGCATTTACATTTCTAATCACGGAGGAAGACAGTTAGAAAGTGCTCCTGCAACGCTTGATTTACTTAAAATAATAAGAGGTGAAGTTGGAAATAACTGTCAAATATTATTTGATAGTGGTATTAGAACTGGTGAAGATATAGTTAAAGCTTATTCGTTGGGAGCAGATTTTGTATTTTTAGGTCGACCATTTCTTTTTGCTAGTGCTTTAGGTAAAAAAGAATATATTATTCATTTAATAAAATTACTGGGAAAGCAGATAGACTCTACACTTGCTCAATTGGGCAAGACATCAATAGATAGTCTAACAAGAGACGTAATTTTTGGAAATGATACTTATAATTACAGGGATAATTAAATGGTTCGTGGTGGATATTTATTGGCTAAAGCCCTCCTAGATAAAAATATAAAACATGTTTTTACCCTGGCGGGCGGGTTTTGTAATCCAGCTCTTGAAGGTTTTAAGGATTGTCAAATACCAGTTATCAATTGTCCACACGAACAAATAGCAGGTCATCTAGCAGATGGACATACTCGGATTACACGTGAACCATCAGTTTGTTTAGTTGGTCCAGAAGGATTTGCAAATGCAATACCAGCAATGATGGAGGCTTGGGGTGAAAGATCACCGATAATCTTTATAACAGGTTCTTCTACTCTAAAAAGAAAGGGATCCGGTGGTTTTAAAGAAATTGATGATGTTTCAATGGCAGATCCAATAACAAAATACAGCTTTTCTGTGACAGATGGAACCAGAATTAAAGAATTTGTTGACAGGGCATATAGAATTGCTGTTTCAGGGTATCCTGGCCCTGTACATTTAAGTATACCAGTAGATATAATGTTCTCTTCATTCCCAGAGAATGCTGGTGATGATGAAAGACCTTTTATGAAGCATCTTAATTATAGTCCTAAAGTTTGGCCTGAACCATCATCTTTAGATTATATTATTGACACTATTTCAAAATCCAAGAGACCCATTATTATTGCTGGGCATGGGGTTTGGTGGTCAAAATCAGAGGATGATTTAGCTAATTTTGCTAGTGAATTAAAAATTCCTATCTTCAATGTTCCATATCATCAGAAAGTCTTGGGTGAAGAAAAAAAAGAAATGATGGGTCTGGCAGATATCCATCAGTATCAACCATCAAAGTGGGCATTTAATAATTGTGATTGTATAATTATGGTAGGTGCTAGACTTGATAACCAAATGAATTTTGGTAACCCACCTCTTTTTCCTAAAAGTTTGAAACTTATTTGTATTAATGGATCAGATGAAGAAATACAATTAAATAGATCTGCAGATTTTCTTTTGCTCTGCGATCCAGGAGCTTTTTTTAAAGAAACTCTAAAAAATAATAAAATTTATAATAATGATTTTGAAAGTAATTGGTTTGAAAAAAATTATGAACTTAGATCTAATTGGGTGAAGGAAACTTTGTCTGATTTGCAAATAAAAACTTCAACTCCTTCCTGGAATAGAGGCATTATTCATCCACTTCAGCTCGCCATAGATGTCATGGAAACAATGGACAATGGAGATCATTTAGTATTTGATGGAGGAAATACCCATTTCTGGTCTGAAATTGCGGCAAACTTAGTTGCCCAAAATGGAAAAATTTTATCCAAAATAATGCATCCAGGTTCATTCAGTTTGTTAGGACTCGGGGTATCTTTTGCAATTTCTTTAAAAAGGATAAATCCTGATGATACAGTAGTATTAATAAGTGGAGATGGAGCCTTTCTTTCTGGAGGTCTTTCCATTGAAGTTGCTTTTCAAGAAAACCTACCAATTATTGTTATTATCGATAACAATGGTGGCCTTGATTGTATTTCTCAACAACAGGAAAGAATGTTTGATAGTGGATCGCATTTTGCCACTGATTTTCGAGATATTCCTTTTCATGAAATGTTTATTGGGCTTGGTGGATATGGAGAATTAGTAACAGATAAAAAGGACATAAAATCAGCAATAAAACGTGCAATTGAAAGTAAGAAAACTGCTTGTATAAACGTAAAAACAAGAGGTCAAATAAGTCCAATTGTTGCGGCTACATCAGATAAAAGAGATAAATCATCTATAGAGTGATTAATGGCAATTTTTAGTACACATATTTTAAATTCAGTTGATGGAACACATTTCGCAGGTATTTTCATAAAACTTCTAAAAATAAATGACTTTGAAAAAAATGAAATCATTTTTAATGAAAAGACAGATCATGGTGGTCGCTTGAAAGTTGATTTCAAATTAAAAACAGACGAAAATTGTGAATATGAGTTACAAGTTTTTATCCCAGAAGATTTTTATGAAATTGAAAATCCAAAAAAAAACATAAGTATTTCTTTCTTCTCAATGAGAGTTTTTTTTCACCAAAATGATGCTACTTATCATATACCTTTCATTGTTTCTCCATATGGAATGTCATGTTGGATTTCTAGATAAAGGATAGATAGTTGAGTGCTAATTTACAAATGTCACGTAGAATAAGGAGAACACCTTATACCTCTTGCGTTGAAAAATCAGGTATTTCAGGTTTTACAGTAGTAAATCATACACTGCTTCCAAAAGCATTTCAGCATACCACTATTGAAGATTTTTATCACCTAAGAGAAAATGTTCAAATCTGGGACGTAGGTTGTCAAAGGCAAGTCCAAATAAAAGGACCAGATTCAGCTTTTTTAGTTCAAAAAATAACACCTAGAGATTTAAGATCAATGGAAGTAGGAGAATGTTTATATGTTCCTCTTATCAATGATGATGGAAAAATAATTAATGATCCAATTTTACTTAAAATAAAAGATGATCATTATTGGCTTTCAATTGCTGATTCTGACATACTTTTATGGGTTCAAGGTTTGGCTACTGGTTTAGGACTGAATGTAAAAATAGAAGAACCCGATGTTTCACCCTTAGCTATTCAAGGCCCATATTCTGAGGATCTAATGGTTGATATCTTTGGTTCTAAAATAAAAGAATTGAATTTTTTTAATTTTGATTACTTTGAATTTGATAATACAAAACAACTTATCGCTAAATCAGGATACTCAAGTCAGCTTGGATATGAAATATATCTTAATAATTCAAATTTAGGTGAAAAACTTTGGAATACTATTAGCTCATTTGGAAAGAAATATAATTTGCGTCCAGGCGCTCCAAATCTCATCGATAGAATAGAAGCAGGACTACTTTCATTTGGAAACGACATGACTTCAGTAAATTCTCCATTAGAATGTGGATTCGAAAAGTATTGTTCATTATCCAGTGAGATAGATTATATTGGAAAGGACAAATTAATTAAAGAAAAGAAACTAGGCTCAAAACTAAAACTTTGTGGAGTTGCATTTGCTGGCGAACCTCAGTCCGCTTGTAAAATACCATGGCCTGTTTATTCGGAAAGCGTTAAAATTGGAGAAATAACTTCTGGTATTTATAATCCTGCACTAAAAGTTAATACAGGTATAGCTCTTTTGTTAAAAAGTTACTTAAATAAAGTAAGTGAAGTAAAAGTTGAAGTGCTCAAAAATGATTTGAAAGAAGGTATAATTTGTTCTTTACCATTTAGTGTTTCGAAAAATTATGAGTTAATTAATCAAATTAGGTCAAAAAAATGAAATTTGAAACTAAACAATTATACGATGGAAAATTAACTACTCAAATGATTGATCAATACAAAAGTGATGGTTTTCTATACCCAATAAAAATTTTGGAAATTGAAGAGGCCTGTACATTAAGAAAGGAATTAGAATTAATAGAGGAGAAATATTCTAAAATTGAACTTCCCAAGCCTATTGATGCTTACAAGAGGGGTCCTGCAAACGCTGTTATTCCTCTCGTGGCTAATATTGCTAAAGATGATAGGATATTGGATATAGTTGAATCAATTATTGGTACAAACATATTGGTTTGGGCTGCTGAATTTTTTATTAAAGAGAAAAAAACAGATAATATAGTTGAGATGCATCAAGATCTTACATATTGGGGAATGGGTGAAACGTCTGCTCAGGTTACGGCTTGGTTAGCACTCAGTCCATCTAATAAAGAATCTGGTTGTATGGAGTTCGTTAAAGGTTCTCACAAAAACAAAATTCTTCCACATAATAATACTTATTCAAGTAAAAGCTTGTTATCAAGAGGGCAGGAGGTGCAGGTCGCAATAGCCAATGATCAAAGAATATTAGCAGAATTACAACCAGGACAGATGTCTATTCACCATGGTCTTATGATACACGGATCAGGCCCAAATATTTCAAATGATAGGAGAATAGGCGTGGCTATACGATATATAAATCCTGATGTTGTTCAAAATACAAGTAAATCTTATGCAATGCCTGTTCGTGGTATAGATAATAGAGGTAATTTCATACATTATAGTGCTCCAAAAGAAATATTCAGCAAAGAGAGTCTTAAATTGCATAAAGAAATTTGTGAAAGCCAACAAAAAAATTTCAGTATTGAAAAAAGTAATTGAAAATATGACTTTAAAAACTATTGACTTTAAGAGTAAAACTAATGAAAAAAATATGGGGTAAAAGAGTTCTTTTACCGGATGGATGGTCAGATAACACACTTATTGAAATAGATGCAAAGGGTAAGATAAAAGAAATTAAAAAAAATGTTCGCCCTTCATATAATTCTTTTGATACTTTAATACCTTCGCCAATGAATTTACACAGTCACTGTTTTCAAAGAGCAATGAGTGGATTAAGTGAACGCTCGGAAACAAAAAAAAATGATTTCTGGTCATGGCGTAATTTTATGTACAAATTTTTAAACCAGATTAATCCTGATTATTTTGAGTCTATTTGTGCATTTGCTCAAATGGAAATGTTAGAAGCTGGCTATGCTGGTGTAACAGAATTTCATTACATTCATAATGATTTATCAGGGAATCCCTATAATACTTTATCTGAAATGTCACAAAGGGTTTTAAATGCTTCTCATCAATCAGGAATTGGTCTTACCTTATTACCAGTTTTATATGAGCAAGGTGGTGTTTTTGGTGAGAATCTTATTTCAGGACAAAAAAGATTTGGGTTGAATCTTGAAGAGTTTTTTAAATTAGTTGATGAATTACATTCATTACTCCAAAAAGAAAATGATACTAATATGGGGGTAGCAGCTCATAGTTTAAGAGCAGTCAAAAAACAATCTTTACTAGAATTAAGTAGAAAATTTACTAATTATCCAATGCATATTCATTTAGCAGAACAAAACAAAGAAGTTACTGAAATTTTAAATGCATGGAATAAGAGACCAATAGAATGGTTGGTTGATAATTTAGAGTTAAAATATAACTGGTGTCTTATTCATTGTACTCAAATGCTGAATCAAGAAGCTAAATTATTAGCTCAGACTGGTGCAGTAATAGGTTTATGTCCAATTACAGAAGCAAATCTAGGTGATGGTATTTTTAATGGAGAAAAATGGTTAAAAGAAGGTGGTAAGTTTGGCATAGGTACAGATTCTAACATCAAAATTTCACTATTCGAAGAACTCAGAACATTAGAATATTCACAAAGATTAAAAAATAAAAAAAGAATAGTTCTGAGATCAAATAATCACTTAACTATAGGAAGAAATTTGCTTGAATCTATTTTAGAAGGGGGAAAATTAGCTTCAGGAAGAAAAACTGGAAAAATTAAAGCTGGATATTGGGCAGATATCTTAGCCTTAGACCTTTCTTCATTTAATTACTCATCACTAAATGAAAATGAAAAATTAAATTATTTAATCTTTTCTGAAAATGAAAAAATTGTAGATTCTGTATTTTCGGCTGGTAGATGGGTGGTAAAAGAAGGCAATCATATAGAAAAAGAAAAAATTACAAGAGAATATAGGGAAACTTTAGAAAAAATTTCAAAATCACTCATTTAAATTAAATTTATCATTTTAGAAAATTAATTTGTAAAATTATTTAAATTTGCATGTTATTTGCAAAGTTTTAGTAAATTAAATTTTATGGAAATAATTTATTGAATGGTTATCCTAGGCCTACACTTTGGACATGATTCAGGTATAGCTATACTAAAAAATGGTAAAGCTATATGCAATTTGATAAGAGAAAGATACAATAGAGCAAAACACTCGTTTGGCATAAGTGTTTCTCATATTGAAGAGGCCTTAACATACTCTAAGTTATCAATCCAAGACATAGATATGATTGCAGTATCATCCACTCAGAATTATGAACTTGTAGTAGTTGATCAACCTAATAATCTAAAATTAAAATTTGGACCTCATCCAGAAACTTGTTTTTCTTCCATTATGTATGATCACGTAAAACCATGTAGTAAAGACTTTGAAAGCAGACAATCAAATTATGTTTTAAATCATGTCTATTCTGATAATGGTAGTGTTTATCATCAGAACTTATTTCCAGAATATTTAAAAATTAAAAAAGAGAATTTAGGTATTACACCTTCCTTAAGAGATTATTTATCAATTCCTTTTTGGAATAAGGATATTGGAATAAGTGACTTTTCAAAGATCAATTTCAATAATTACTTAAAAAATGAGTCAGAATTTTCTTCTCAATTATTTCATTATCCAATGACAATAAACATAAAGGGAAGGGAAATACCAGGAGTATCTGTTCAACACCATGCTGCTCATGCTGCTTCAGCTTTTTATAATAGTAATTTTAATAAATCAGCAGTAATTACTCATGATGGAGGATTTTATAAAACAGGTCCTTTAAATGGAATGATATTTATGGGATATAGAAATCATATTTATCCTTTATGTCCTAATCATCTCTCTGTTGGCGATTTTTATGATAAGGTTGGTGAATTTCTAGGATTTGATCTATTTGGAGCTGCGGGAAAATTAATGGGATTGGCTCCTTATGGGAAACCGGTGTTTTTTGATAAAAAATTCATTGGAAATTATTATGATTTCAAAAAAAATGGTATAGACGATATTTTTCAAAGTTGGATAAGACACTGTTTAATTCTTGCTAAAGAAAAAAAATATGAACTAGCTAATTTAGGAAAAGCAAATAAGATTCTAGAGCCCATCAATGTTGATATTGCATCAAGCACACAAAAACTTTTTGAAGAAATTATCCTATATTTGGTGGAGAATGTTTATAAGATGTTCAAAATTTCTAATATGGCTGTAGATAGTTTATGCTATTCTGGAGGGACAGGCTTAAATTGCCCCACAAATTCAAGACTTTTTAATGAAAGCAGCTTTAACAATTTATTTATACCACCGAACTGTGATGATAGTGGATTATCATTAGGGGCTGCGCAATATTTATATCATCATATACTAAAAAAACCATTAATAGAAAAATCAATCATAGAGTTTCGCTCTCTACCTTACTTAGGTTTGAAAACAAAAAAAAATGTTCTGAGAGATACCTTAGAAAAATTTTCAAAAAAAATTTCTATTGATAAAGTATCAAATTGTACACAAAAAGCCGCTGAAGACCTTTCTGATAATAAAATTATTGCTTGGTTTGAAGGAGAAAGTGAAATTGGTCCCAGAGCACTGGGTCATAGGTCTTTGTTGGCTAACCCTACTTATGAGTATAATTGGGAAAGATTGAATCTTCTAAAGACTAGAGAAAAATGGCGTCCCTTTGCACCAGCTGTTTTATTAGATGATGTGAATTCATATTTTAAAGGATTACCAAATGAATCACCATTTATGTTATTTACTGGAAAAGTTTGTACTAATGAATTACCTGCAATTACTCATGTCGATGGATCTTCTAGAGTTCAAACTGTGACAAAAGAAGTTGGAGGATTATATGGTATTCTTAAACATTTGAAGAAAATTGCTGGAATTTCAGTTGTTTTAAATACTTCTTTTAATGGCCCTGGTGAACCAATTGTTGAAACACCTGAAGATGCGATTAGTTTTCTTTTATCTTCAAAGCTTGATGTTCTTTATATAGAAGGCAAAAGAATTACCAAAGTCCCATACTTAAAACAACTTAATTAAACATATTAGAAAATTATAAATATATAAACAGATATAATGTTAAAAACTTTTGCAAATATTAATAATAATAAATTGAAACAAAATAAATCCTATTTTGGTAAAGCTATTCGCTTTGATGAGATTCACACCCATAAAAAGCAGCTTAACCTAGATAAAATGATGAAATTAGTAAATAAAGATTTAAAAAATATAGAAAATAAAAATAAAAGATTAAAGAGATGTCCAATTTGCCAAGATTCAAACTTAATCTTTTATGTAAAAAAATATGATTTTAGAATGGATAAGTGTCAAAATTGTGGCTTGATTTTCTGCAACCCTTATCCTTCAAAAAAACAGATTCATCATTATTATAATTCAGAAATGAAAAAGTTTGAGAATGAATTTTTTATAGAAAGTTTTGAAAATCGTTTAAATATTTTTTATCCAAGGATAGAATTAATAAAAAAATATCGTAAATCTGGTAAAATTTTAGATATTGGATCTTCTATAGGTGTTTTTTTAGAAGCTTTAAACAGAGTCGACCATAATTATCAATTGACTTGTTGTGATATAGATAAGGACTCCTGTGATAAATTGAAAAACCGATATCCTAAGATAGAAGTAATAAATTCAGATTTTGTTGATATCGAAAAAAAACCAGATTATGACATAATCACTATGTGGGATACAGTTGAGCATATAGTCGATCAAAATCTTTTATTTGACTCTATAAAAAAAATGTTAAGGCAGGATGGTTTGTTCTTCTTTTCAACACCTAACACTGATAGTTTCGAGTGGATGGTAGCAAATAAAGAGCATGTACAATTGTTACCACCAGGCCATGTTAATTTATTAAATATCAATAGTATCTCCACTTTACTAAAAAATAATGGTTTTTCTCTAAAAGATTATTTTACTCTGAACCCTTCATTAGATGTAGATTATGTGTTGAAATTAAAAAATAAAAAAAATACAACTGATGTGTTCAAAGAGAATTATTTAGTCTCACTATTTTCAAATCAAAAGTTTAGAGAAGACTTTGAAAAAATTCTTAAAAAACATAAAAAAGCTGGAAATATTCTTGTTATAGCTCAAAATACAACACAAAATAGTATTAAATAAAATTTTTTAGAAAGCTATTACTATGAAAAATAATTATATTTTTTCTAAAAATGATAAGGGTGAATTAAAGTTTATAGGAGATTTTGAGGCCTTCTATAATGAGGATAGTGATCCATGGGGGCAGTCAAGTCATACTGATATTATTTATAAAAAATATTATGATTATTCTAGAAATAAAATAAACGAAGTTTTAAAGTCGGTATACAAAAAAAATATGTCAATTTTAGAAGTAGGTTGTGGATTAGGCTATGTAGTTGATTTAATTGCAAGAAACAATCAAAACATACGAGTAAGTGGTAGTGATATAAGTAAAAAGGCTATAAAAATTGCTAAAAAAAAATTTCCGCAATATAATTTTTTTGTCGATGATATTACTACTAGCAGAAAAATTCTTGATAAGAAATTCGATATTGTAATCTTTAATCAAATACTTTGGTATATTTTGGAAAAGTTAGATCGTTCATTTTTAAATTCTCACTGTATTCTTGAAAATAATGGTTACTTAATTATAAGCCAGGCTTTTTTTAAATCAGAACAAAATTATGGCAAACACATCGTCAATGGTTTTAAGGGGCTAGATAATGTAATGAAATCAAAGTATGAATATTTATTTAAATTAAAATCTAAATCTTTTGATAACTCAGGAAGATATTTACATAACGATGGGATTTTTCTTTTTAAGAAAAAGAATAATTTTAAATCTAAATAGATCACAAAAATACTTCATGTGAAGTTTCATTAATTTTGGAAGCCAAATTCTCGATCTCTTTTTTCGTGTTACAAAAACCTGTAAATAAAATTCCATTATTTGGCCATAAAATATTTTTATCGAGCATTTTTTTTCGGAATTCAATTTGCTTATTTTGAGTTCCATTTTCAAGAAAATCTCTTTCCATCCGATTTTTAAATTTTTGATCAGTGAAAATTATCCTACTTATCGAATTGGTACCGATTACTGAAAGAGGAATTCCATTTTCTTTATAATATGAATTTACCAAATTTCTCATTAGCTCTCCAAGTTGATTAATATAATTATAATCTTTGGTATCTAAAATATTCAGAACAGATAAACCAGCAGTTGCAACTAATGGATTTGCAGAGAAAGTTCCACCAGTTGGAACATATTTATTTTTATCTTCAAAGCTTCTAAATGATATCTCATTGGTTAAAGATATTAATCCAATTGGTAACCCTCCACCTACAATTTTACCATAAGTAACAATATCAGGTTGCAAATTCCATAACTTGATGGCTCCTCCAATTCCTAACCTGAACCCGGTAATTATTTCATCGAGAATAAAAAGTATACCAAATTTGTTGCAAGTTTTCTGAATCTTTTTCAAGAATCCAGTAATATCACTTCTTGGATTAGATCCTTGTACTGGTTCAACAATTATACAAGCTAATTCATTTACATTCGCTTTAATTATTTCAAAAGCTTTCTCATCATTATAAGGGAGTAAAATGCTGTTTTTTTTCAAAATTTTGGGAATTCCATCATCTTTTGAGGTGAAAAAATTTCCAAATCGTTCCCCATCATTATTCATTGTCCATTCGTTCATTCCATGCCATCCTCCATGGAAATATGCAATTTTGTCTCGACCTGTTGCTACTCTAGCGATTCGTAATGCCCTTTGAGTTGCCTCACTCCCACTATTGCAATAAATAAAACTTGTGAATCTTGGGGGCAATATTTCACTTAGTTTTTTTGTTAATGAATGTATGTTCAAATTATTATGAAGGTAAATAGAACCCTTTTCTATTTGATCTTTAATTACATTAGTTATGATATTGTTTGAGTATCCTAGTATTTGACTACCAGCGCCTAATCCAGGATCAAAATATTTTTCACCAGATATACTTTTCAAAAAAGATCCTTTTGCAGAATCAATTATTGGTCTATTGATTAATCCGTATCCGTTATTATGAATAATATAATTATACTGATTTTTCTTTTTTTTATTGGAAAAATTAAAATTCATTAAATTATTTAACGTTTATTATGAAATTTTTTTTTATTTACCCATGCATTAGCATGATTTTTACCATGTAAAGTGCCATCAGCATTACATTTATTACATGGACTCAATTTTCTTCCTCCTTTGATTAAAGACATTCTATATTTGGAGTAAATTTTGTTTTTCCAAATTTCTAAAAGAGTATTTGATTGTACGTTTCCAAATTTAATTTTTTTATTCCAGTCTTGCATACAAACAAGAACATCACCATTCCAATCTATAGTCATAGAATAAGATGGATAAAAACAAGGCTTGTCTATGAATACTTCTGGTTGGTTGCCAATATCAATTGTTCCAGCTCTGTTAGTCAATTTCACTCCAAAATTTTTGTCACTGTCATGCCACCTATCTCTCAAAGTATAACGATCTTTATCTAAACCTGCTTCTTTAAATAAATCAGTAAAATGTTTAATTTGATGCTTTCCATCATACATGCTCACAACAAAATGATTTATTCCACATGCTTCTAATCTCTTGAAATCATCAGATTTTAATCTGTCACCATTGGTAACTAACTCTAACCTTATTTTTGAAGGAAATGCTTTTATTATATCATCAAAATGAGGACATAAAGTTGGTTCTGAATAACCAGAGAACACAACAACACCTTTGAAATGAATATCACTAAGTTCTTTTCCAATTTTCTCTGCTAATTTGATACTCATATTTAAATTTAGATTAGGATAGATTTCAGGATTTATTCTAGGGCAAAATACACATTTTCTATTACAGAGTTCTGTAATATTGATATCAATCCAACTAAAAAGTGGAGTGTTGTCTAAAATTGAAACATTATCAATATAAGATGACTTTCTTATTAAATTATTAAGAGTTGCGTCAGTTATTTTAGAATAATGCATATTTAAAATAGTTTCTTTTTTGCTTTAAATTTAGCCTGTGCAATAAACGTGCCCAAATATACAT
>CACMNE010000014.1:0-35666 GCA_902614945.1 uncultured Alphaproteobacteria bacterium | reverse complement strand
TGCGAAAAGGCCCCAACGTTGTGGGTGTTTTTGGTCTTCTCCAGTCTTTTGCAGATTTTTTAAAATATATATTTAAGGAAGTTATTATACCTGCTGGATCTGATAAAGTAGTGTTTTTACTAGCGCCTCTAATTACTTTTGTTTTATCTCTGATTGCTTGGTCAGTAATTCCTTTTAATAATGGATGGGTGCTTACAGATATAAATGTTGGTATTTTATTTATATTTGCAGTTGCAGGTTTAGAAGTTTATGGAGTTATTATGGGAGGTTGGGCTTCTAATTCTAAGTATCCTTTTCTTGGTAGTCTTCGTTCCGCTGCGCAGATGATATCCTATGAAGTTTCAATAGGATTTATAATTATTGGTATTCTTATATCAACAGGTTCATTAAATCTAAGTAAAATTGTATTAGCTCAAGATGGCAGTTATGGTATCTTTAGCTGGTACTGGCTACCACATTTTCCAATGGTAATTTTGTTTTTTATTTCTGCACTAGCTGAAACAAACAGACCACCTTTTGATTTGCCAGAGGCAGAAGCTGAATTAGTTGCAGGTTTTCAAGTTGAATATTCATCTACACCATTCCTTTTGTTCATGATTGGTGAATTGATGACGGTGGTATTAATGTGTGCACTTATATCCATACTTTTTTTTGGAGGCTGGCTATCACCAATTCCATTATTACCAGACGGTATTTTTTGGCTGGTAGCTAAAATATTGTTCCTTTTTTTTATGTTTTCTATGGTTAAAGCTATAGTCCCAAGATTTAGATATGATCAATTAATGAGACTTGGATGGAAAGTTTTTCTTCCTATGTCATTAACTTGGGTTGTTATTGTAGCTACTCTTGCTCAATTTGGTATTTCTGGTTATGTAAGATGGTAAAATTATGGTGTACTAATGAATAAAATTGATTGGCGACGAGCAATAAATTATTTCCTACTAAAAGATTTTTTAAAAGGTTTTAAGCTTGGAATTAAATATTTTTTCAGACCTAAAGCTACTCTTAACTACCCATATGAGAAAGGTCCAATCTCTTCAAGGTTTCGAGGTGAGCATGCATTAAGATGTTATCCTAATGGTGAAGAAAGATGTATTGCCTGTAAGTTGTGTGAAGCAATTTGTCCTGCACAAGCAATAACTATAGATGCAGGACCAAGGGAAGCTGACGGCAGTAGAAGAACAACAAGATATGATATTGATATGACGAAATGTATATATTGTGGGTTTTGTCAGGAAGCTTGTCCTGTAGATGCTATTGTCGAAGGTCCTAATTTTGAATATGCGACTGAAACTAGAGAAGAGTTATTTTATAATAAAGAAAAATTAATGGAAAATGGTAGAAAGTGGGAAAAATTAATTGCCGAAAATATAAAGTTAGATAAAAGCTTTAGATAGTTTATGTAATAGACGAGGATTTATAATGCAGCCATTAATTTTAGCGTATTATTTTTTTGCAGGTATAACACTTTTTTCAGCTTTATTTGTTGTATTATCAAGGAATCCTGTTCATTCAGTTTTATGGCTTATATTAACCTTTTTTGGAGCTTCAGGTCTTTTCATTTTATTAGGTGCAGAGTTTTTAGCTTTAATTTTAATGATTGTGTATGTAGGAGCTGTGGCAGTCCTTTTTATGTTTGTGGTAATGATGCTGAATATAAACTTCAAAGAAATCAAATCAAGATTAACAAAATATTTACCATTAGGTGTATTAATTGGACTTGTTCTATTTGTTGAGTTGGGTCTAGTTTTTGGCGATTTTGTTCCAGTTCTTTCCCCAAAAGGGGATAAAAATTTATTAATTAACGAGGAAATTGAAAATACTAGACAATTAGGTTTAGTTTTATACACAGATTTCATAATATATTTTCAGCTGGCTGGGATTGTCTTACTCATAGCAATGTTAGGTGCTATTGTACTAACACATCAAAGAAGAAAAGACGTTAAAAAACAGGATATTTTAACTCAGATTTATAGGGACCCAGATAATTCAATTGAGCTAAAAGATATAAAACCAGGGCAAGGATTATGATTGAAATTCAACATTTTTTGATTTTATCCTCACTTTTATTTCTAATAGGTGTTTTTGGAATTTTTTTAAACAGAAAAAATGTAATTATAATCCTTATGTCCATAGAATTAATTTTATTAGCCGTAAATATTAATTTTGTATCATTCTCATATTTTCTAGGAGATCTCACAGGGCAAATTTTTTCACTATTTGTTTTGACTGTAGCTGCTGCAGAGGCTGCAATTGGGTTGGCTATCTTAGTTTGTTTCTTCAGGAATAAGGGGTCAATAGCTGTTGACGATGCTAATGTAATGAAGGGCTAAATTAAATGTTACATTTTATAATATTCGCACCTTTGTTAGGTTCTATTTTTTCAGGTTTTTTTTATAAAAAATTTAATGAGAAAACCGTTCTTTATTTTACTACCTCTTTAATATTTATTTCTTCAGTTTTTTCTTGGATAACTTTCTTTTCTTTGGATCCATCTAGTATTGAGAGAATAATATTATTCAAATGGATGGAGTCAGGTTCTTTAGTTGTTAACTGGGAAATTAGGTTAGATAGTTTAACCACTGTAATGTTAACAGTTGTTACCACTATTTCTGCTTTTGTTCATCTCTATTCATTAGGTTATATGTCTCATGACCCAAATTGGGAAGATTATGAAAATTATAAATCAAGATTTTTTTCTTATTTATCTTTTTTTACATTTACCATGCTTATGTTGGTTACTTCCAATAATTTTGTTCAATTATTTTTTGGTTGGGAGGGTGTGGGATTAGCTTCATATTTATTAATTGGTTTCTATTATAAAAAATCCACAGCAAATAAAGCTGCTATGAAAGCATTTATTGTGAATAGAATTGGAGATATTGGATTAGCCTTAGCAATTTTTAGTACTTTTTATTATGTGAATTCTCTTAACTTTGATGATCTTTTTTTGAATGCCCCAATAATTGCTGAAAAAAATATTGAGATTCTTTTTTTCAAGTTTAATGCATTAGAGTTTACAGTAATTTTGTTTTTATTGGGTGCTATGGGTAAATCTGCCCAATTTTTTTTACATACCTGGTTACCAGATGCGATGGAAGGTCCAACTCCTGTATCTGCTTTAATTCATGCAGCAACTATGGTTACTGCAGGTGTTTTCTTGGTGTGCAGACTTTCTCCGGTAATTGAATATACATCAGTTGCTTCCAATGTTATAGTTTTGGTAGGTGTAGTAACTGCTTTATTTGCAGGCACAGTTGCTTTAGTTCAAAACGATGTTAAAAGAATAATTGCATACTCAACATGTTCACAGCTTGGTTTCATGTTTTCTGCAGCAGGTATAGGTCTTTATCAGGCTGCTATGTTTCATTTATTTACACATGCCTTTTTTAAAGCCCTATTATTTTTATGTTCAGGCTCCATTATACACTCAATGCATCACCAACAAGATATAAGAACTTATGGTGGTTTGAGAAAAAAATTGCCTATAACCTTTTATTCAATGATCATAGGAACTCTTGCCATAACGGGTGTTGGAATACCTCTTAGTTATGATTTATTTCATTTGCCAATAGGTTTTTCAGGTTTTGTATCCAAAGATTCAATTATTGAGGGAATTTATGCTTCTAAGGATGAAAGTGCATTTATTTATTTTATATTCATAACATTCGCTGCATTTTTAACTTCACTATATAGTTGGCGGTTGATTATATTAACATTCTTTGGTGAATACAGAGGAAAAAGAGAATATTTTGATAATGCAAAAGAAGCCTCTAGGTCTATAAACATTACATTAATTATTCTTTCATTTTGTTCAATTTTTGTTGGAATAATTTTTTATGATGTTTTTTTAGGAAAAAAAGCAGAATATTTCTTTTCACAATCTATATTTCTTTTACCCTCTAATACAATCTTATCGGACTTACATTACATCCCAGTTTGGGCAAAGCTAACACCTTTATTATCAATGATTATTGGAGTACTTATAGCTTTTATTTTTTATGTTCAAAAACCAAATTTACCCAAAGTATTTTCAGAAAATCAAAACATTTTGTATAATTTTCTGATAAATAAATGGTATTTTGATGATATTTATAATGTTGTATTTGTGAAATCATCTAAATGGCTTGGAAACTTTTTTTGGAAAACTGGTGATGAAAAAATCATAGATGGTATTATAAATTACATTTCTTTAACTTTTATTCCTAATTTAACTAGGTTTGTTGGTCGACTTCAAACTGGGTTGATTTATCATTATGCCTTCGCAATTTTCATTGGTTTGGTGTCTATATTAACTTATTTTTTAGTTAGTATGGGAGGTTAAAAATTGGATTATTTACTTTCATTAGTGATCTTTTTTCCTAGTTTTGGTGCTATTATTTTAGGCATTTTTTTAAGGGCTGAAAATATTGAATCTGACAAAAATGCTAAATTACTTTCACTGGTTACAACTTTTGCAACATTTATTTTTAGTCTCTTTGTAATCTATAATTTTAATTCTGATGAGTCTGGTTTTCAACTAGTTGAAGAATATGAATGGCTTATGGGATTAACTTATAAAGTAGGTATAGATGGTATATCTTTGCCACTAGTAATATTAACTACTGTAACAATGCCCATTGTTATAATTTCTAGTTGGAAAATAGAAAATAAAGTAAAAGAATATATGATCTGTTTTTTTATTGCTTGAGACACTAATATTGGGTGTTTTCTGTTCTTTAGACATAGTTTTATTTTATTTATTTTTTGAATCTGGGCTAATACCAATGTTTTTAATAATTGGTATTTGGGGAGGTAATAACAGGGTTTACGCAGCCTTTAAATTTTTTCTTTATACTCTATTAGGTTCAATATTAATGTTATTTGCTATAATTTATATGTGGACTGTATCAGGAACTACTGATGTTCCTTCTTTAATGTCATTTAATTTTAATAGTTCTGAATTTAACTTATTTGGGTACAGTATAAAAGGTGGTATACAGTCGTTGCTTTGGGTTGCATTTTTTGCTTCTTTTGCAGTCAAATTACCAATGTGGCCATTCCATACATGGTTACCAGATGCACATGTCCAAGCACCTACTGGAGGCTCTGTTGTATTAGCCGCAATTTTACTAAAAATGGGAGGATATGGATTTTTACGATTTAGTCTGCCAATGTTTCCAGATGCAAGCATTCTTTTTCAAAACTTTATATTTGTAATTTCAATTATAGGTATTATTTACACTTCTTTAGTTGCTATGATGCAAACTGATATAAAGAAATTAATTGCATATTCATCAGTTGCTCATATGGGTTTTGTAACTCTAGGAATATTTTCTATGAATCAACAAGGGATTGATGGCGCAATCTTTCAAATGATAAGTCATGGCATAATTTCAGCAGCCCTGTTTTTATTGGTAGGAGTAGTGTATGATCGTATGCATACAAGAGAAATAAAATTTTATGGCGGTTTAGTTTCACGTATGCCTAATTATGCTTTGTTTTTTATTTTCTTCACAATGGCAAATGTTGGTCTACCTGGAACAAGTGGATTTGTAGGTGAATTTCTTGCATTGTTGGGTACATTTCAAGTGAATAAACTTGCTTCTATAATTGCCTGTTTAGGAATAGTTTTATCAGCTTGTTATGCTTTATGGCTTTCCCGAACAGTTATATTTGGAACAATAACTAATAGTAGATTATTAAAAATAACTGATTTGGATGGAAGAGAAAAACTATTCTTTTTTCCTCTGATTGTCTTAACATTGGTTTTAGGGGTTATACCCCTTCTAATTTTAGAAATTTCTTCCAATTCTGTTGGTTTACTAGTATCAAACTTTGTGGAAAATATAGAATAGCGGATTAAAAATGAATATTACTGATATTTTAATTCTAGGGCCTGAAATTTTATTAATTACTTACGCACTGATGTCTATTTTATTCGCAAGTTTTTTCAAGCACGAAAGTTCTAATCACTTTATTTTCAATTTCACAATTCTTATGTTTTTAATTTCGGCATTAATCATTTACTTAACCCCTTTAGAAGGCCAATCTAATATTGAAAGTATATTCATAAGAGATAGTTTTTCTAAATTTTTCCAAGTGTTAATTTTGTTAAGTGTGTCATGCCTTTTATTTATGAGCAAAAAATATCTTGAAAAAAATGATCTATTTAAATTTGAATATCCAATTCTAATTTTATTTTCTACTTTAGGAATGATGATAATGATATCATCAAAAAATTTTTTATTATTATATCTTGGATTAGAAATTCAATCATTATCTCTATATGTTATCTCCTCATTTAGAAGAGAAAACTTAAAGTCAACAGAGGCTGGATTAAAATATTTTATACTGGGATCTTTGTCTTCAGGATTGATGTTATTTGGTATAAGTTTAATATATGGTTCCACCGGTTCAATAAATTTTGAACTAATATCTTCATTAATAACTTCTAAAGGTTTTTACCCTGGAATAATAGCAGGTTTAGTTTTCTTGATTTCTGGTTTTGCATTTAAAGCTTCAGCAGTCCCATTTCATATGTGGACACCAGATGTTTATGAAGGATCTCCAACCCCAGTTACAGCTTTCTTTGCTACAGTGCCTAAGATAGCAGCTGTTGCTGTTTTATTAAGAGTGCTTTTTGATTGTTTTGGTCCATTATTAGAAAGTTGGCAACAAGTTATTATTTTAATTTCTGTATTATCTATGCTTTTGGGTTCTATAGCAGCTATAGGTCAAGATAATATTAAAAGATTAATGGCATATTCATCAATTGGACATATAGGTTTTGTACTTATAGGTATTGCAAGTGGAACCGACAAAGGGCTTTCGGCAGTATTAATTTATATGGTTTTGTATGTTATAATGAATATTGGAGTTTTTGTATTTATTTTAAATATGGAGCGTAATGGAGTAGCAGTTACCTCAATTAATAGCCTTAATATGTATAATGAAGTTTCTAAAGGTCAAACATTATTCTTAACAATTTTATTATTTTCTCTAGCTGGAATACCACCTTTAGCTGGATTTTTTGGGAAATTTTTTATTTTTAATGCAGCAATTAATGCGGGACTTTCATGGCTTGCAATTATTGGTGGTATTTCTTCTGTTATTGCAGCTTTTTATTACTTGAGAATTGTTTATTTGATGTACTTTGGAATGGTTTCTGATCCTTTAAATGGAAATATGCCAACATCTCACTGGTTAATTTTATCAGGATCAGCTATATTAATGTTGATTGGAATTATAAACCTTTATGGTCTTGAAGGACCTTCATTTATAGTAGCTAAAAGTCTTTTAAATTAGTGGAAACCTGGCCTAAAAATTTTAAACTTATCCAATATAATGAGTTAGATAGTACAAATTCTGAGGCTAAAAGGTTGGCATTTAAAGATGAGATAAATACTTGTGTATTTTCTAGAATTCAAACAAATGGAAAAGGAAGTAGAGGAAGAAAATGGATTTCTGGGTCCAAAAATTTAACAGCTTCCTTTCTGATTTATCCAAGTGGAAATTTTATTGAGTTTTCTCATAGAACTTTTGTTGCAAGTTTAGCCTTATTTGATTCATTCGTATATGCAGGCATAAAAAATAAAGATTTAACTCTAAAATGGCCAAATGATGTTTTATTAAAACAAAGAAAAGTATCGGGTATTTTATTAGAGTCTGTATTAAATAAAAATTCAAAAAAATCAGCTTTAATTATTGGAATAGGTGTAAATCTTTATTCATATCCAAATAAAATTAATAAGTTAAATAGATCAAAAATTAAACCGACTAGCTTATTTTCTATTCTAGGTCAAAAGACACCTTCACCTGATCAAATGCTTATATATATTGCAAATTCGTTGCAATTTTGGGAAAAAAAATATATTAAACATGGTTTTGGTTATATAAAAAACTCTTGGTTGAATTTCTCCCATACTATTGGGAAAAAATTAGAGGTTGAATTTAAAGGAAAAATGCTAAAAGGTTCATTCTTCGGTATTAGTGATAATGGCTCTCTTAATGTTTTAGTGGAGAAAAAAGTGGTAGAAATAAATGTTGGTGATGTTTTTGTTTATAATTAATAACTATTTTTCTTCTTCATTTAATTAGGGAAAACTAATGAACAACAAAAACAATTTACTATTTATACCATTAGGTGGGTGTTCAGAAATAGGAATGAACATGTATGTATATGGTTACGATGATGGCAAAAATATCGATTATATTTTAGTTGATGCTGGGGTAACCTTTCCTAATCCAGAATATAACCCAGGTGTAGATTTAATTATGCCAGATACATCATTTGTTGAAGATAATTTATCTAAATTTAAAGCAATTTTTATTACGCATGCTCATGAAGATCATATTGGATCTCTTACTCATTTATTTGAATATATAGAAGCTCCAATATATTGTGGAAAATTTACATCTCTTATTGCTAAGTCAAAAATTGATAAAGGAGGTGGAAATTCCAATTTAGTTAAAATAGCACCTCATTATCCAAAATTTATAAAAGTAGGATCATTTAAGGTGGGATTTGTAAATATTTCTCACTCAATACCAGAAGCCTCAGGTTTAATTATAGAAACTCCTTGTTCCAGAGTATTTCATTCAGGTGATTTCAAAATTGATTATAGTCCAGTTTTAGGTAAACCATTTAATAAAAAAATTCTTAGTGATATAGGGAAAAAAGGTGTTAACACTTTAGTCTGCGACAGCACAAATGTATTTAATGACCATAATGGAAGATCAGAGTCTAATCTTTTTGATAATTTTGTGAATTTGTTTAAAGAAGTAAAGGGAATAGTGGTTGCGACTACTTTTGCTTCAAACTTAGCAAGATTAAAAACTTTGGCATCAGCAGCTGATAGAACTGGTAGGTCTTTGGTGGTACTGGGTAGAGCTATGAATAATATGATTAATTATGGAAAAGAAAGTGGTATTTTAATAGATTTTCCTGATGTATTATCGCCTAGGGACGCAAAATTAGTGCCTAAAAATCATTTACTTGTTTTGGCAAGTGGTAGTCAAGGTGAGCCGAGAGCTGCTTCTGCTCAACTTGCTAGAGAAAGTTATATGGGTTTTACTATAGGGAAAGGCGATGTATTTCTATTTTCTTCAAAAACTATTCCTGGTAATGAAATTCGAGTTTCATATATAGTTGATCAGCTTGAACGAAGAGGTGTAGAGGTTATAGAAGATAAAAATGGTTTATACCATGTGTCTGGTCATGCGAATAAGCCTGATTTAAATATTTTTCATAATTTAATATCCCCAGATTTAATTATACCGATGCATGGAGAATATAGGCATTTGAAAGAGCACGAAAGGATTGCAAAACAGTCAGGCATACAAACACTCTTAGTTGAAAATGGTGATGTTGCACAAATATCAAACAGTTCAAATGCTGCAGTAATAGATAAAGTTGATTTTGGTAGAATTTTTTTAGATGGTTCAGTTCTTATTGATGAACAGGAGGGTGTTATATCAGATAGAAAAAAACTAATGTATAACGGTATTTTGAATGTATCTATCTTGGTAAATAAAATAAAACCTTATTTTAATTTTGAAATGGACTTAATTGGAATATCTACAACAGTTGATTTTAAAAATGAAATATATATTCACTTAGAAAATGAGTTAAATTATTCATTAGGAAATAATAAACCAAAAAAATTGCAAAATATAGAAAGTTATTATTTAGAAACAGAAGTTAGAAGAATTTTAAACAAATTTTTGAAAAGTGAGATTGGCAAAAAGCCACATATTTCAATTTGTATTCACAGAATGGATATGAATTAATTAATTATTGCTATTTATTCAAGTTAATAAAAAAATTTTTAGAAAATAAAATACTTCATCTTCTAATTTAATCTCTTCATGTTATTATATGATTCATATTTAAGTAATTTTATTTCAATCATTTTTATGAGGATTTATTGAAGGATTTAACTAAGTCTTATCCCGGATTAGAACGCATAGAAGTTTTATCAATAAAACATTGGACCAAAAAAACATTTTCATTTAAGTGCGTAAGACCAAAAAATTTAAGGTTTCGGTCTGGTGAATTTGTTATGATAGGTCTAGAAAATGGGGAAAAACCTCTACTTAGAGCGTACTCAATAGCTTCTCCAAGTTGGGATGAAATATTAGAATTTTATTCGATTAAAGTTGAGGACGGTCCTTTGACGTCACGATTGCAGCATTTAGTAGAAGGAGAAAATATTTTTTTAAAACCTAAATCTGTGGGGACATTAGTTTTAGACGCTTTATTACCTGCAAAAAGATTAATTCTTTTTTCCACGGGTACAGGAATAGCACCATTTTTAAGTGTAATAAGAGATCCAGAAACCTACGAAAAATTTAATCAAGTTATTCTTACTCATACATGTAGATTTGGAGATGAATTAGAGTATGGTAAGAAAATTTTTGATAGTATTAAGAGTGATAATTTATTAAGTGAATTTGTTAGTAATAAGTTGCAACTGATATCCACTACTACAAGAGAGAACTCGTCATTTATGGGTAGAATGACACAATGGTTATTGAATGGAAAATTTGAGAGCTTTACTGGAAAAGATTTAAGTATTGATACAGATAGGGTAATGATATGTGGTAGTCTTGAAATGTTGCTAGAGCACAAGGAGATATGCCTACAGAAAGGTATGATGGAGGGATCCAATTCTGCACCAGGTCATTTTGTTATAGAAAAAGCTTTTGTTGATTAATTTTAAGAATTATTTATTTCTTTTACTTTATTAAATTTTATACTGGGAAAATCTCTTATACTCTTCTCTAAATCCCAATTAATCCTTATTAGATAAACATAATCGTTTTCATGATCTTTTGCGATTTGGTTTGAATTAGCTTCAACAAATTTTTCAATATTATTATTATCACCAATTAACCATCTAGCTTCATTATATTGTATTTCTTCAAACTTAACAGGAATATTATATTCTGTTTCCATCCTATGTTTCAATACATCGAATTGTAATATACCAATTACACCAATTATTTTGCTATCTCCTACATTAGTTTTAAAAAGCTTAATAAGACCTTCTTCTGCGAATTGTACTAACGATTTATTTAGGTGCTTAGATTTCAGTGGATCAGTAGTAGTAATTTTTTTCATAATTTCAGGTGCAAACGATGGAATACCTAGAAATTTAATATTTTCGCTTTCTGTAAATGTATCACCTATCATAAACTGACCATGATTTGGGATTCCTATTATATCACCAGCCCAAGCTTCATCAACAATATTTCTATCGTTAGCTAGGAATAAAATTGGATTTGAGATAGTTATCAATTTTTTGGAACGAACATGATAAAGTTTCATTCCTCTTTTAAATTTACCAGAACAAATTCTGAGAAATGCTACTCTGTCACGGTGTCTAAAGTCCATATTTGCTTGAACTTTAAAAATAAATCCCGATACATTTTTTTCTTCTGGATTTACTAGTCTTTTTTTACTTTGTCTAGGTTTGGGGAATGGTCCATATTCAATTACTGATTGTAACAACCGTTTTACACCCAATGAATAAATTGCTGAACCAAAAAATATTGGAGATAAAACACCATCTTGAAAATCGCTGTAATTAAATTCTGCAGTTAAAGATTTTATTAAATTTAAGTTTTCAAATTCTTGTTCCCATTTCTCTTTGTTTATTATCGATGATAATTGGTTATTAGATTTTGAATTAATGAATTTAATTTGATTTTTAATATTTTTATTCTGTTTAATTAGTAACTCAATGTTACCATTATTTAATTCATAGCATCCAATAAAATCATTTCCTTTTCCTATAGGATAATTAATTGGTGAAACTTCAAGAGCAAGTGTTTCTTGAATTTCATCAATTATATCGACCACTTCACGGCTTTCCCTATCCATCTTATTACAAAAAGTAATTATGGGTAGATCTCTTAATCTACAAATTTCAAATAACTTTTTAGTTTGACTTTCCACACCTTTTGCACCGTCTATTACCATAATTACAAAATCAACTGCAGTAAGAGTACGATATGTATCTTCTGAAAAATCTGCGTGACCAGGCGTATCTACTAAGTTTAACCAATAGCCACCATAATCTATAGACATAGCAGATGTAGATACTGAAATACCTCTTTCTTTCTCAATTTTAATAAAGTCTGAAACAGTTCTTTTGCTAGAGGCTTTTGCTCTTACCTTTCCAGCAAGATTAATAGCGCCACTTTCTAATAAGATTTGCTCTGTTAAGGTAGTTTTACCAGCATCAGGGTGTGAAATAATTGCAAAAGTTCTCCTTTTTAAAATATTTTCAGGTATATCTTTGGCTGAAATTTTCATATTGAATAAATTTTTTTGGCTAAATAATTTAAAGTTTTTTAATATATTATTTGATTACATCTAGGTTGTGATGTAATCCTATAAGACTAACGAGTGTCATCTATCATACAATTTTTGTTTTGAATAGTAAGTATGACCTAGTTAATTATATTTTTTAGAAGAGAGATAAATGGATTTAGGTATAAAAGGGAAAAAAGCAATTGTTTGTGCATCATCCAGGGGCTTAGGTTATGGCTGTGCTGAAGCTTTGGCTAAAGCCGGTGTGGATCTTACAATTTGTGCTAGAACTAAAGAAGATATTGATGTTGCAGCAACTAAATTATCTTCTTATGGTGTAAAAGTTATTGCATTAGCTTGTGATGTAACCACAGAAAGCGGAAAGGAAAAATTACTTGAAGCTTGTGATTCACCAGACATTTTAATAAATAATGCGGGTGGCCCTCCGCCAGGTATTTGGTCAGATTGGAGTCGTACGGATTTTATTAATGCTCTAAATGCAAATATGTTAACTCCAATTGAATTAATAAAAAAAGTTTTACCTATAATGATAAAAAATAAATGGGGTAGAATTGTTAATATAACGAGCCAAGCAGTTAAGGCGCCAGTCCCTGCTCTAGGTTTGTCTAATTCTGCTCGTACAGGTCTTACGGGTTATGTGGCTGGAACTTCTAGGCAAGTTGCTAGGTTTGGTGTTAACATTAATAATCTTTTACCCGGAATGCATGACACAAAAAGATTAATTGACTTAGATAAAGCTCTAAGTAAAGAGAAGAGTATTTCATTTCAAGAAGCTAGAAATTTAAGAAAAGATACTATTCCAGTTGGACGTTATGGTTCAATTGAAGAATTTGGAAACACCTGTGCTTTTCTTTGTTCCCAATATGCTGGTTTCATAGTTGGTCAAAATATTCTTCTTGATGGGGGAGCAGTAAACTCAACAATTTAAGGTAAAAGATTAAGTTAAATTTTTGTATTAATCTATTTGAATTCCGTTTATATGAAAACTAATTACTCATTAGAACTTATAAATATAAATAAAAGTTTCGATAACTCAAAAGTAGTTGAAAATTTAGAATTATCAATTCCTCCTGGTAAAGTTACATGCCTTCTCGGCCCCTCTGGTTGTGGAAAATCTACAACTCTTAGAATTGCAGCAGGATTAGAACAACAAGACTATGGAAAAGTTAAGATAAATGGTAATCTAATTTCTGAACCTAATGTTTGTCACTTACCACCAGAAAAAAGAAATATAGGATTTATGTTTCAAGACTTTGCTCTTTTTCCTCATTTAAATGTAAAAAAAAATATAGAATTTGGATTTACAAACAATCGATACAAAAAATACGATCATTTTTCATCAGATGAATTATTAAAAAAGATAGGTCTTGATGGATTCCAGAAAAAATATCCACACACACTTTCAGGCGGTGAACAACAGAGAATAGCACTAGCTAGAGCAATTTCTGGTATGCCCATGTTAATGTTAATGGATGAACCTTTTTCTGGTTTAGATAAGAGGTTACGTGATGAAATTAGAGATGAAACTATAGAAATGTTAAGAGATCAAGGTGTGGCTGTACTTATAGTTACTCATGAACCTGAGGAAGCTATGAAAATGGCTGATAATATAGCATTAATGAAGAATGGAAAAATAATTCAACAAGGAGCTCCCTACAATATCTACAATAAACCATTAAATAGTAGTGTTGCAGCTTTTTTTTCAGATATCAATATACTAAATAGTATAGTTAAAGATGGTCGAACAGATACACCTTTTGGTCCATTTATAACTCCAGGTTTCAAAGAGGGTTCTTACGTGGAAATAATAATTAGGCCTCAGCACTTAAAAATTGATTTTGATAGAAGTGGTAAAGGACCCAATGCAACTGTCCAAGACGGTGTTCCGGCGAGGGGTAAAGTTTGCATATCAAGATTTATTGGAAAAGAAAGTATTATAGAATTAAAAATGGAAAAAGATGGATCTAAACTTAAGGCTTCTATTCCTGGTGTTTTTTTGCCTGACCCAGAAACCCCATTATGGTTATCCATGAGAAGAGACCGTTGTTTTGTATTCCTGAAAAATATATAATAAAAATTTTTAATAGTTACCAATATGTTTACTTTTTTTTTTGTTAGATATAATTATGTATATGATAGTAAATGTTTAATGGATATTAAATTTTAGAATGGGAGAATTTTAATGCTAAATAATATTGGCTTACCTGGGATATTGTTAATTGCAGTAGTAGTTCTTGTTTTATTTGGACGGGGAAAAATATCAGGACTTATGGGAGAAGTTGGTAAAGGCATTACTAGCTTTAAAAAAGGTATAAGTGAAGGAAAAGCAGAACTTGAAAAAGCAGAAGAGGAGGCTGCCGCTGACGTAAAAGATGTAACTCCGGAAAAAGATAAGAGTTAAAATTTTCTTTATAATGGAAAAATAAATGTTTGATCTAGGTTGGTTAGAACTCTTAGTAATAGGTATTACTGCTTTAATAGTAGTTGGTCCAAAAGAACTGCCTCAACTTTTTAGAACAGTTGGTAGGTTCTTTGGTAAAGTGAAAGCAATGGCAAGGGAATTTTCACAAAGTATGGAAGAAGCTGCTAACGAAAGTGGTTTGAAGGATGCGACAAAAACATTAAATTCAATAACAGATTTACACAAAGAGACAAAATTTCCAATTAAAGAAAAATTAAAAAAAAAATTTAAAGATAAAATTAATCCTATCGAAGAATCTATAAAATCAACTGGTAATTTTTCTGTTGATGGAGAAAAAATAAACGAAAAAAAACTAAGCAATGATATAAAAAAAAATCAAAAATTAGCTAAATAATACCTCTTAACTCACTTAAAATATTTTTTTTAGAAATATGATAATAAATTAAGTTAAAATTTTCCTAAGGATCTAATTAATGAATGACGATAACGACGATATTGAGCAGAGTGCTGCTCCATTAATTGAGCATCTTACTGAATTGAGAAACAGATTGATTCGATCTGTAGTAGCCTTTGCAATTTGTATGATTTTTGCTTTTACAGTAGCATCACCAATTTTTAATTTTTTGGCGAATCCAATTGTCAACATTTTAAAAATTAATGGTCAAGCTCCTGACCTTATATTTACTGGATTACAACAGGGTTTTATGGTTAATATAAGAATTTCACTATTTGGAGGTTTTATTTTATCTTTCCCTTATATTAGTTTTCAACTGTGGAAGTTTGTTGCACCCGGACTTTATAAAGATGAAAAAAAAGCATTTTTACCTTTCTTAATTGCATCCCCGTTGCTTTTTTTACTTGGTGCCGCTTTTTCTTTTTATATAGTTATGCCCTTGGCCTTTGATTTTTTTCTGGGTTTTCAACAAAAAAATGAAGATATCTCTGATCTAGTAGGTATAACATATTTAGGTACAATTAACGAATATCTTGGTCTAACAATGAAATTTATTATTGCATTTGGCCTTTGTTTTCAATTACCAGTTCTTCTTACTTTAATGGGTAAAGCGGGTCTAGTTTCTTCCGAAGCTCTCGCAAAATCTAGAAAATATGCAGTAGTTGGAATTCTAGTATTGGCAGCCATTGTTACACCTCCAGATGTTATAACGCAAATAATTTTGTTTACTGTTGTATATGCACTTTATGAAATTTCTGTAATTCTAGTAAAATGGGTAGAAAAAAAGAAAAAAGAAAATCTAGATAAAGATGGTTTTATTGATGAAAAATCTGAAAATATATAATTTAAATAACTTTTAATAAATGAAATTTTCTAAGGAAGATAACTTAAAAAGAATAGCAGATGCACTTGAAAGAATTAGTCCTTTACCAATTGATAATAAAAATTTGGATAAGTCTAATTTATTTTTGTGGAAAACAAACCCTGATAGATTAGTCTTTTTAGAAAATGATTATGCATTAGGTTTAGATTTACTTATTGGTGTAAATTATAATAAAGAACAACTTTATAACAATACATTACAATTCGCTAAAGGCTTTCCTGCAAACAATGTATTACTTTGGGGAGCAAGGGGTACGGGGAAATCTTCATTAATCAAATTAATACATAATGAGATTTCTAATTTAAATAGCTTTCTAAAACTTGTTCAGATACAAAGAAAAGATATTTCTTCTTTGGACAGGTTATTATCAATATTAAAAGATTTAAATAAAGAGTATAACTTTATTATATATTGTGATGATCTTTCTTTCTCTGATGAAAATGATGATTTTAAAACTTTAAAAGTTTTATTAGATGGAGGATTGGTAGAAAAACCCAGTAATGTAATATTTTACTGTACATCAAATAGAAAACATTTAATTCCTAGAGAAATGTCAGAGAATACTTTGTCTTCTTCGATTTCTCCAGCAGAGGTAGTCGAAGAAAAAATTTCACTTTCAGACCGGTTTGGATTAATTTTAGGTTTTTATCCATTTTCACAAGATCAATATTTAGAAATGGTACTCAATTATAAAAATAAATTTAAAATACCAATAAGTGATAATAAAACGATTAAAGAAGCTATAGAATGGCAACAAACAAGGGGTTCAAGATCTGGAAGAGTTGCATGGCAATTTATAATATTTTTAGCAGGAAAATATGAGGTATTACTTAAATCTTAAAATTTGTCAACTATTCAAATAAAGGTTCTGGATCTAAACTTTCTGTTCCTTTACGTAATTCAAAATGAAGATAGTTTTGTTTTTTTTCTGCACCATCTTCATTAATAAATGATTTTTCAACATTACCAATCACTTGGCCAGCTTGTACACGTTCACCTTTAACTACTTTAATTTCACTAATTCTACCATATATGCTGATGATAGACTCTTTATGTTTTATCAGAATTATTTTCCCAAGTCCTCCAACAGGCTCAGAAATTAGGGCTACCACACCCGTAGCAGTTGATTTTACAGGTGTTCCAGGTTTAGCGGCAAAGTCAATTCCTTCATTTTTATTATTTATAGCAGTTGGGTTATATTTTCTAAGTATAATCCCATTAACTGGTCTAATAAACTTTTGTATTATTTCATTACTTTGACTTTCTTTTGCCACATTTGTTTGATTATTTACCCCATTTTTTTCTGACGACTGACTTTCTTTATTTAATTTGGGTTCATTTAAGCTCAGATTATTATTTGTTTCAGTGGGTGTGGGTGTGGGTGCTTTTATTTCAGGATTTTTAAAATTTTTATTATTCAAAATTACCGGAATTATTAGTTCTCTACCAACAACTACATTTAAATCAGCGTCTAACCCATTCCACTTTGACAACGAAGTAACAGAAACATTGTAGAGTCTAGCGATAGAATAAGCAGTATCACCAATTTCAACACGATGTTTAAGTGGGTTATCTGGTGTTCCAATATTAGAATTTAAATTTCCACTATTTTCAATTGATTTTCTTGTACTTTCGATGTTCCACTCAGAATTTGGATTTATAATTTTTCCTGATATTTTTATTGGAAGAGCAATTACTTCCTCAACTCTAGGTAGATAACTTGATACTACACCATTATATGATGCGAGCCTTTCAGGGTTGATATTTAATCGGTTTGCTATCTGCTCAACAGTCTCATTACCATTCGCTACTAATATTTGATAATCTTTATAAGTAATTATTCCTCTACTATCAGGTAGTGGTCTCTCCAAAATAGATTCTTGAAATGTATTCTCAAATTGATTTTTTGTATCAAAATTATTGGTTGATTTACAAGAAAAGAGCAGTAGTGAAATTAAAATTATTATATATTTATTTCTATCCATTAATATAATTTCCAATTTTTGGCAAACCTTCTAACAAAGGTACAAATCTTACTTTAAAAATTTCTTCGTAGTGAATTTTAGATTTTTCTTTTCTTACCTTAATTAAAGTTTGTTCATCTTTAGTCAGTCCAACTGGTAATATCATTATACCACCATATTTAAGTTGTTTTATCAATATTTGGGGAATATCCTCAGCTGCTGCAGAGATAATTATTCTGTCGAATGGTGCTTGATGTTCAATACCTAAAGATCCATCTCCCAAAATACAAATTACATTCCTAAAATTATTATTAATTAGTAACCACTCCGCTTTCTTTTTCAAACTTTCATGTCTTTCGATAGAGAAAACTCTTTTAGACAGTTTTGAAAGTATTGCAGTTAGATAACCTGAACCAGTTCCAATTTCTAATACCTTACAGCTTTTATTAGTTTCTAATTTTTCAATCATCTTTGCTACAATAGATGGCTGGCTTATAGTTTGCCCACAGCTTATTGGTAAGGGAATATCATCTTCGGATCGAGATTTAAAAATACCATCCAGAAATATTTTTCTATCAATAGTTTCCATTGCTTTTAAAACTTCTTTATCGCGTATTCCTTTACGTTTAAGATTTAAAATAAATTTAATTTTCTCTTCATTTATGGGTTTCATAGAAAATACATCCATTTTTTTATTCTAAAACACCCTCTTTGTTTAGGTATTTCGCCCCAAATAAATATTCCGAAAGGCATTTCGGTATTTCTATTTTACCATCGGTTGTTTGATTATTTTCAATAACTGCAATTAAGCATCTACCAACAGCAAGTCCTGAACCATTTAAAGTATGGAGAAATGCAGGTTTGCTTTCTGGGGTTTGTCTATATCTGGCATTCATCCTTCTTGATTGAAAGTCACCACAATTTGAAATTGAAGAGATTTCTCTATATTTTTTCTGCCCAGGTAGCCAAACTTCAAGATCATAGGTTTTTTTTGATGAAAATCCAAGGTCACCAGAACATAATTCAACTTTCCTAAAAGGAAGTTCTAATTCCTTAAGGATATTTTCAGCACAATTAGTCATTCTTAAATGTTCTTTTGTACTATTCTCTGGTGAAGAAAATGTTACCATCTCAACTTTTTCAAATTGATGCTGTCTAAGCATTCCAGTAGTATCTTTACCAGCACTTCCTGCTTCAGAACGAAAACATTGAGTAACTGCACAAAGTCTTATAGGTAATTCTTCATAGTTTAAAATAGAATTGGCCATTAAATTTGTTAAAGGAACCTCTGCAGTTGGAATTAACCACCAACCATTCGAAGTTTTATAACTTTCTGTTGAAAATTTTGGTAGTTGTCCAGTTCCGTACATGATGTTATCTTTAACTAAAACAGGTACTGATACTTCTTTCAACTCATGATCTTTAATATGTTTATCAATCATGAATTGGGAAATTGCTCTATGCAAAGTTGCAATTCCGCCTAATAATACTGAAAAACGACTTCCTGATATCTTAGCAGCAGATTTAAAATCAATATTACTTGCGGCAGGTACATCAAAATGTTGCCTAGGATCAAAAGTCATTTTTTTTATCCTACCCCATTTATATACTTCAACATTGTCTTCTTCACCAACACCGACTGGAACATCCAAACTGCAAATATTAGGAATATTTTCTAGTAGAGCTTTTAGATCTGTTTCAAGCTTTTGAGATTCAACTTCAAGTTTTGAAATTTTTAATTTTTTTTCTTTAATATCATCTTTAAATTTTTTCTGATTAATGGATTTTCCTAATGACTTGTTTCTACCAAAATCTTTTGATAAGGAATTTATAGAAGCTTTTAAAATCTCAAGGGATTCAATATTTTTTCTTCTTTTAGCATCTATTTTTAAAATAGTACTACTGAGTGGATTTACGTTTCTCTTTTTTAATTGTTGATCAAATTTTTTTGGATCATTCCTTATTTTTTTTATATCATGCATAAACTTAACAATTGTTATCTAATTCTGATTAATTAATATAACAATTTCTTTGGGATGAAAATAAATTTATTGATTTGTATTGATTTGTATCAATAATGGAATTGTCTATTAATCATCTGAATATGAAATTAATTAATTTTGCAATATTTGTCTTCATACTGAAACATTATTTAAATTCTTATCTTTCAGAATATAATGCTAAAAAAAATTGAATATAGGATTAATTATAGATCTACAAGAGAAATGGATCTAATTTTTAGAAAATTTTGGTCTGATTTTAAAAATAATCATTCTGAATACGAATTAAATATATTTAAAAGACTTATTGATGAAAATGACGTAGACATCTATAATTGGATTATTGGCGCCTCAAATACACCTAAAATTTACAATATTATGATTGAGAAAATTAGGTCAGTTGTAGGATTTAAGGTTAAGTAGTTTATTATATTTAGGCTTCTCAAAATGTCTGGGGTTCATTTTCCTTGTTATTAATACAGAAAATGTTATATTCATGATGCTTTTATATATTTTTTTTGATAGATTAAATTTTGGAAAACATAGAAAAAAATTTTTTTGAAAGCTATGATTCTTATGACATAAGTCTTGGAGAGCTTTTAAGAGGAGAAAGGGCTACCCTTGGTAAGTCTTGTCTGGATGTTCAAAATGACCTTAAAATTAAAGCACAGTACATAAAAGCAATTGAGAAATGTGATATCCGAAGTCTTGAGAATAAAAGCTTCATAGCAGGTTATGTTAGAACTTATGCAAAATATTTAGGATTAGACCCCGATTATGTATACGAACGATTTTGTAAAGAATCTGGATTTATTTCGTCAGATCTAAACTCTTTTAGACCAGAAAAAAAAAGAAAAAAAGAAAAAATTAGTTCTATTCCAATTAATTCAAACTTTCTTAGCCTTAGTAAATTTTCTGATAATAAATTTAAAATAAGCTTAACAGGTAATTCCATAATTAAAAAGTTTTTGCCTTTGTGCTCGTTATTTTTAATTCTTTTTGGGGTTAGTTATTGGACTATGCAAATAATCCTAGATATTCAGAGATTGGAAATTATTCCAATAGATCAAGAACCCTATAGTTCTGTTGAGTTGCAAAATATCAATAAGGAATTATTTCCCTTAACTTATAAAAATTTTGTTGCTAGAGACTTAAATCTTGATGGCATTGAAAAAAAATCTTTAGGTAATCTTTATTCCACCCGAGATGAAATATTTCCTGTTGTTCAAAATCGGGATAGTCCAATTTCTAAAATTGATCCTAATTCTTACGGTTTATTTTTAAAAACTGAAAAAATGTTAAACCCTATTGCTATTGAAAATGCTTTAGTTGAAACAAATAAAGACTTAATTAAAATAGAGGAAGAAAAAACTTTGGTTTTGAGACCAAAAGTACCTACTCTTAAACTTTTTGTATTTGATAAATCATGGATAAGACTTAAGGATCAAAATGGCGATATCTACTTTGAAAGAAATCTAAAAAAGGGTGAAGAATTAATAATACCTAATGAACTTTTTTCAGGCTCTTTGAGAGCTGGTAATTCTACAAAAGTATTTTTTATTATTGATGACAATATTTTCGGTCCGTTAAGCAATAAAGGAAGTGTTGTAAAAAACTTTTCAATTGATCCAAAAAATATTGAAAAAAACCTATCTTTTGTTTCTACTAATAATTTAGATATTTTAGAACCAAGTGTTATAAACAAATCTCATAAATTTAGTACAGCAAAGAAGATCGATTGAAATATTAAACTTTATTTTTAGTTAAGGAATTATGAATTTAAATTCAATTAGACCCTGGAGAAGCATAGATAGACGTAGTAGTAGAAAAATTATGGTTGGATCCGTACCTGTAGGGGGTGATTCACCTATAACTGTACAAACTATGACAAATACTTTGACAACTGACATTAGGGCTACAATAGACCAAATACTAGCTTGTAGTGAGGCTGGTGCTGACATAATTAGAGTTTCTTGCCCTGATATCGAAAGTACTAATGCTTTAAAAACTATTTCGAAAGAAAGCCCAATACCAATTGTTGCTGATATTCATTTTCATTATAAGAGGGCTTTAGAAGCTGCTGAATCGGGAGCTGCATGCTTAAGAATTAATCCAGGAAACATTGGATCTAATTCAAGAATTAGAGAAGTAATAAAAGCTGCTAAAGATTTTGGTTGTTCTATAAGAATCGGTGTAAATGCAGGTAGTCTCGAAAAAAACCTTCTAGAAAAGTATGGTGAACCCTGTCCTGAAGCAATGATTGAAAGTGGATTAGGGCATATAAAGCTATTGGAAGATAATGATTTTTTTGATTTTAAGATTTCTGTAAAAGCTTCTGATGTCTTTTTGGCAGCAGCAGCATACCAAGGGCTTTCTGATGCAACCGATGCTCCAATACATTTAGGCATTACGGAAGCTGGTAGTTTCTTGTCAGGATCAATAAAATCTTCAATAGGTATTGGAAACTTACTTTGGATGGGTATTGGTGATACAATTAGAGTTTCTCTTTCTAGTGATCCAGTTGATGAAGTCAAAGTTGGTTATGAGATTTTGAAAAGTTTGGGACTTCGGCATAGGGGTGTTCAAATAATTTCTTGTCCATCTTGCGCGAGACAGGGTTTTGATGTCATTAGTACAGTACAGAAATTAGAAGAAAGGTTATCACATATAAAAACTCCAATGTCTCTTTCAATTATTGGTTGTGTTGTTAATGGTCCAGGTGAAGCTCTTATGACAGATGTTGGTTTTACTGGTGGAGGAGCAGGGTCTGGTATGGTTTATTTGGCAGGAAAGGCCTCTCATAAAATGTCTAATGAAGAAATGATAGATCATATTGTTAAGCTAGTTGAAAAAAAAGTAGGAAATTAATAATTTTTTTATAAATTTAACTTAAAATAATTTCTTGTTATTGAATAATTTGTTTCGATAATATAAAAAATAATTATAGTTTAAAATTATTAAATTGTGTTTATGTCTCAAATTGTCTCTGATTTGCGAATTCAAAAAATTTTATCTCATTTTGAGTTTTTGCAGGCAAAATTAAATGAAAACCTAAAAAACGAAGAACTGATAAAATTTTCGAAAGAATATGCGGAGTTAAAACCTATATATGAAAAAATCCAGGAGTTCACAAAAATAAAAAATGAGCTTTCTGAAGCAAAAGAATTATTTAATGATCCAGAATTTAAGGATCTTGCAGGAGACGAAGTCTCAAAACTAGAACAAAGTTTAATAATACAAGACAAGGAGCTCCAATTATTACTTATACCAAAAGATGTTAATGACAATAGGTCAGTAATACTTGAACTTAGAGCAGGTACAGGTGGAGACGAAGCAGCTCTTTTTGTTTCAGATTTACTCAGAATGTATGAAAGATATTCAGATATTTCCAATTGGAAAGTAGAAAGTATAAGTAGTACGCCTAGCCAACTGGGAGGGTTTAAAGAGATTATTCTTAGTATTTCTGGAGAAAATGTATTTTCTAAATTAAAATATGAAAGTGGCGTTCATAGGGTGCAAAGAGTTCCGGAAACAGAGAGCGGGGGAAGAGTTCATACGTCTGCTGCTACTGTTGCGGTATTACCTGAAGCTGAAGAAGTAGATGTGGAAATTGCAAATAGTGACATCAGAATTGATACAATGAGATCATCTGGTGCAGGAGGTCAACATGTGAATACAACAGATTCAGCAGTTAGAATTACTCATTTGCCAACAGGAATAGTTGTAATTTCTTCCGAAAAATCTCAGCATCAAAATAGAGCAAAGGCAATGCAAGTATTAAGAACTCGTTTGTACGATTTAAGCATTTCTTCGCAGCAAAATGAAATTGCATCAGCTAGAAAAAGTCAAGTTGGTAGTGGAGATAGATCAGAAAGAATAAGAACTTATAATTTTCCACAAGGAAGAGTCACTGACCATAGGATAAATTATACCATGTATAAATTAGATAATTTTCTTAATGGTGATATTCAAGAACTTATCAATAAATTAATATCGGAAGATCAAGCAAAAAAAATTGCTGAAAATATGAATAATGCTTGATGACAAAATTGTTCACTACTTTAAAGACAATATTAAACTTATAAATAAAAGTTTTGAGAGAAGAGATTTAGACATTCTAATTAGATATGTTTTTGATAATAAAAAATATAAGTATATCGAAAAAATTTATAATGATTGCTACCGCACTAGTGTACTAAAATTTGCAATAAGAAGGAGATTATTAAATGAACCTATCTCTCAAATTATTGGCTATAGAAAGTTTTGGAAATCAACCTTTTTTGTTGATAAAAATGTTTTAGATCCTAGACCTGAAACAGAATTACTTGTCGAAAAGGTTTTGGAGTTACCTAATAGTAAACTTTGTTTAATTGATTTAGGTACTGGCTCTGGTTGTATAGCAATTTCAATTGCTAGAGAAAGACCCAATTTTGAAGTTTTTGCCTCGGATATTAGTAATGATGCTTTGAAAGTCGCAAAAAAAAATTCTAATTTTTATAAAACTTCAATTACTTTTATAAAATCTGATTGGTTTACAAAAATTGAAAGAAAATTTGATGTAATCATAGCTAATCCTCCCTATATCTCAAAGAAAGAATATAACAATTTATCACTATGTATTCGAAGGTTCGAGCCAAAAATTGCGTTACTTGCTGGATCAAAAGGCTTAGATAGTTTTAAGGTAATTATTAATCAATTTTTTAAATATTTGAAGCCTAATGGAATGCTTCTTCTTGAAATTGGATCTACTCAAAAAAAAATAATTGAAAAAATATTTCATTATAATGGTTACAATAAAATTGAATTTTTTAATGATTTATCCGGAAAATGTCGTGTAGTATGTGTTAAAAAAGACGCATAATTAATTGAATCGGCAAAGATTTGATAAATTTTATCAATTTTCTTGCTTATTTTTGATTTTTTATTATTTTTTTATTATCCCATTCGAAATCTTTTGAATTATTAAGATTACAATTATTGTTAGGGATTTTTTTCGAAATTTGTTAAATTGGCAATAAATCAAATAATATGAGATCATCCAGTAAGTCCAGGAATAGAGGAAGAAACGCTAACCGTAGAGGTAATAACGGTGGCAGTATCATAAACCGTGTTTTTGAAAGTGCAGGTCCTGAAGGAAAAGTTAGAGGAACGCCTCAACAAATTATTGATAAATATATTTCTTTGGCTCATGATTCTCAATTATCTGGCGATAGAGTGTCAGCTGAAAATTTTCAACAACATGCTGAACATTACTCGAGAATTTTATCTGAAGCACAAAAAGAACTTTATGAAAAGCAAGTTGAACCATTAAGTTCAGCTCCATTTAATTCTAATAAAAACGAAAGTTTTATTCAAGAAAACTCCAAATTAGAAGTCTCAGAAAAAGATATTAATAGTGATAAAGTAAAAAATATAAACATTGAAAATGATATGTTCAAAAAGGATGTTGCTAAGGAATGTTCGCCAATTGATCATACGGCAAAAACTAATAATAATAAGTTGTCTAGACCGAAGAAAGATATTTTAATCTCAGAAAGCAAAAAAAATAGTGAAAAAATCATTTCAGATTTGTAGTTTTTTTAGATTTTTAAATTAATGATAAATCACAAAAATACTTTAAATCTATATCTTGAGGTCTTTTAGTCTCTTCAATTCCAACTTTTTGTAAAGCTAATTTAGTGTTTGGAAAAATATTTTTCAAACTTGATCTAATCATCTTTCTTTTTTGGTAAAAAGCTGTATCAACAATAATTTTAAATCTATTTTGATTTATTTTAAATCTTGGTTTTTTAAGAATTTCAAAATAAATAAGTGCACTATCTACTTTAGGTTTAGGTATAAATGAACCAGATGAAATATTTAGGACTAATTTTGGATTGGTATATAACTCTGAAATTAGGCTTATTCTTGATCTTTTGGATGAGCCAGTTTTTGCTACTATCCTTTCAGCTACTTCTTTTTGAAACATTAAAGTTAGAGATAAGCAAGTAGTATTACAAATATCAGATGTTAGCCATTTTATTAACAAGACTGTTGAAATATTATAGGGTAAGTTAGAAATAATTTTAAAAGGGAAATTATTTAACATTTTAATATCAAAATTTAATGCATCTTCATAAATTATATTTAATTTATTTGGAAATATTTTTTTTATATCATTTAGTATTGGTGAAAGTTCCTTATCTTTTTCAACAACATAAACCTGGTTAACATTGGCTTTTAATATTTCTTGGGTAAGTCCACCAGGGCCAGGCCCAATTTCTAATATATTGATTTTTTCATTTATATGAGACTTTTGAACAATTTTGGAAAGAATATTTTCATCAAATATGAAATTTTGGCCATACTTTTTTTTCGCAGTTATTCCATAAAATTTTATTTTATTTAATGTATTAATAGAACTCATAAGTAGACTTTTATGTATTTCATTTCATATATTGTATTTCTGCAGTTCTCCTAAGTTCTAAATTTAGTCCTTCTGCTAGCTTAAGTAACTGGTTTTCTAACATCTGTCCTTGAAGTATTTTAACTGCATTTTCTGTCAAAATATATCGTCTGCTACATAATATAAGATATGATTCCGCACCCTCGTTATCTACAAAAAAAATTTTTTCAGATGGTCTTAATTGGTTTAAAGCATCACTAATTTTTTTGTATAATTTATTACTTCTAATAGGCCCTTTAATATCTTGTTTTTTTATTGCATTGCAATTATCTATTCTTTTTTGTTTCGTTGATATTTTTGCATAAGTAATTTCAGATGGAGGACTCTGAACTTTATCGGTGGTTTTCCAGGAATTTACTTTAAAAATCATAATACTGTCAGATGAAATGATGAGATTTGAATTTTGTCCACTTTTCAATTTTATTAGTATTTTTTTTAAACCATCTGGAAGTGTCTCTAAAGATACAAAACCTATTATTCCACCATTTTTAGAAGTTACAGCATTTGAAAATCTCTTTGCCATTTTTTCAAAATTCTTACCATTATTTAGATCTTTAATAATTCTTTCGCCTAGTTTTATTGTATTTTCCTTACCTCTAAATGAAAAAGGAATTATTATCTCGGATATATTTAATTGAGTTGGTACAGAAATAGAAGCAGAAGGTCTAAAAAGTGAAAAATCAAAATCGTCAAGATTCATTCTTGAATAAAAAGTATTATTAATTATATTTCGCATCAATACATTAGCCTCTAAATAATCTTTAAGTTCGTTAAAAGAAGCACTGAATTTATTCAAATTAATTTTTAAATTTTTTTTTGTTAATGATCTTACTGCTATAAAATTATTTAAAACCTCTTCTACCTGATTTGGGAGTACCTTTACACCAATAGCTTTTGCATGAAGTTTTTGCAATGTTTCATCAATAAGATTTTGTTGTGCTATTTTTTTTGCATTGGATTTGGATGCTCCAAGAGCTATTAATAATTTTGTTCTTTCATTTACTTCATATTTTGAAATAAAAACGTTATTCACCTTAATAGCAGGTGAAAATTGTGAGGACTGACCAAAGTCAACAAAAAATAAAAAATTCAAAACTAAAACACAAATAAATTTCAATAAAAAGTTATGTATTTTAAAGTGAAAAAAAATTAAATTACTTATCATAATATCCCTTAAATAAAATTGGTTACATCATATTACAACTGCTTGAAGAACTATTGCGTTTGCCAAATCCTCCTAAATCAAAACTCAATTCAATTCTTGTATCTTCAGGAAGTTTTTCAGAACTCGCAAAACGTTTGCTAAAATTTATAGAAAAATCAACACACTCGTTTTCAAAAGTCAAGCCTGTGGAAGCACTAATTGCTTGATTATTAAATATATCATGTCTCATATCAAAACTACTTTTCCAGTTTTTATCAATTTTAGAAAGCAATGAGATAGAAAATTCAGTTAGATTTCTATTATCATCATTATTGTTGGCTTCATAAATTAAACTACTAGAAATTTTATTTTTTTCCCTATTCAAATTCAAACTAGTTTCTGATTTTCTAAATTTAAGATTATTGGTAATTACTGATGTGTTTTTTAAACTGAAGAAGTTTTTATAATTGAAGAAGCTAGATATCAAAAAATCAGAATTTTTTCCATTTAAACTTGTTGTTTCTGAAAATTGATTAACATTATTAAATCTAAAAATCTGACCCAACTCTGTTCCATAATTTTTTCCATTTACAGATTTCTTTTCATATTTTATTCCTGAATTAAGCCATAACCCTTTTTCTTGAATGTCTTCACCAGAAAACCTGTTGATTGAAAAAAGACTTGTTCTATCAAAACCAACTTCTATGCTATCTTGATTAGATTTTGATTTAGTTTTCTTATAAGGCGAATAATTAAATTGTATTTTTGGAATTAAAAACTCTTTATCTTTACTATTTTTTAACCTAATCAAAGGATAAGTAATTGTTGTTGATACTAGTGGTTTTATTTCTAAATAGTTTGATCTTATACTTGTTTCTTCTCTTGTATCATAATAAGAGCTAGAAATTTTACCTAAATTTTCATAAATAAAACCACTTTTATGATCACTACTATGTCTTAGTTCTACAGTTTGATTAATTCTGGTGTATCTTTTGTTTTTATCAAATAAATTCAGAACACCAAATTTATTTGATAATATAGTATTATTACTAAACACGTTACTGATATTTTTTTCTTGATAATTTGGAAAAATTATAGGTTCTACACCAACAGGTGTTCTTAAAGATTGAAAGTAAAAAGTTTCAAAAGTACTTTTTTTATTATTTTCAAATTTATTAATTACTAAATAGTTAGATATATAATCTCTTATTTCATAATCATAAGATATCAGAGATTTTTTCTTATCAAATAAAGTAAAATCATATAAAAGGTTAAAATTTTTAGGATATTTTTTTTCTCCTTTAAACTTTATATAACCATTTATACTTTTGTTACTGATGTTAGGTTCAATTGTTGATTTTATATTTACATCTTCATTTTTTAATTTGGATCTATACTCAGTCTCAAATAAGATTTTTTGATTTGTTTTAAATAAAGAAACTGTTAGATCTGAATTATTATTCAAAACAATGAAATATGGCTGTTTTATTCCATAACCATATATTTCAGAACTAATAATTGACGGCGTTAAAAAACCAGAAGCTCTTTTTATTCCTGGTTCTGGTGTTTTCAAATAAGGAGTATAAAAAACTGGAATACCACCTATTTCTAGTAATGCATTTTTAAATAGTAGTGTTCTATTTTCTTGATTATGCACAATTAATTCAGATTTTATATTCCATAAAGGAGGAGAGTTATCTTTAGAGCAAATCTTGCAAGATGTTCCCATTGAATTTGTAAATTGAGTTTTATCCCTAGAAGTATATATTATTTTTTCTGATGTAATTTTAAATTGATTTTCAAAAAGTGCTTTTACTCCGTTGCTTATTATTTTTTTTAAATCCTTTGATACTAAAGAATAATCTGCAGTTATTTTTATTTTATTATCGTCTATAATCTCTATTGGTCCATAAACTTTGACTAATGAGCTAGAGTTATTATAAATAATTTTTTTTGCATTAAGAATTTTTTTACTAGCAAAAATTTTCACATTTCCTTGTGCAATTATTTCATCATTTTCATTTGAAATAAAAATTTGATCAGCAATTAGATTAAATTCATTACTCGCAAATAACAAATTATAGATAGACAAAACAAATATGTAGCAATTTATAATTAAAATATATTTTAAAAATTTCAAAGCAACTAACCATCCTCAAGGTGAAGCAGTAAACCTGATGAGACAAGTATACCAAATGTTGGAGGACCATAGGCTGATAATAAAATGGGTATTTGTTTGGCTTCTCCTAATGTAATAGCAACTCTCTCTAATGAAAAAAGTACGAAACCCACTAAAACAGATATTAAAATTAATAAACCAGCTTGGTTAAATTTAGTGTATCTCATTGCAAATGTTGCTCCTATTAACATCATTGCGATCAAGAACAGTGGTCTAGATAATTCATTTTGATAGAATAACTTATGTCGAGTTGCTGAAAAGCCTGATATTTCTAGTTTTTTTATAAAATCGGGTATTGACCAAAAATTTATTGATCTGGGATCTGAAAAACTATTCAAGATTTGGTCTTGTGATAAGTTTGTTTTCAAAGATAATTTATTCATTTCTCCATATTCAAAATCTGAGGTAAGGTTTTTGTTTGGTACATATTCCCAAATACTTACTTCTTTTAGTTCCCAACGTTTTTTGCTAATACTGCCTCTTTTAGCATTTATTCTTTTTTTTAAGTTATCTTCTCCATCAAATTCAAATAGTGTCAAATCAAACAACTCTGTACCACTTGCATTCGTTCTATTAGATTGTATGACAATTTGTTTATTTTTGTCAGCTTCTCTTAACCAAATACCGTCAGTGCTAACTGACAAAAAACTTTTTTGTTTTATACCTAATTCTTCAAGCAAATTTTCTGAAGATTTTATAGAAATAGAAACTAGCGGATTTCCAATTGCAGTTGCAAGTATTCCAATAATAATAGTAATAATAATAGGAAATAGGAGTATTCTAATTGCTGATCTACCAGAACTTCTAGTAATGATTAATTCATTACTTCTAGTTAGTCTTAAAAAACAAGTTAAGCTTGCAAGCATTATAATAAGTGGTAGTGTTTCTAAGATATGAATAGGGGATCTAATTAAAGCATTTTTCAAACCTAAAATAAAGCTATGACCCTGCGATGACATGTTTACAACCTGATCTGAGCCATCAACTAATAAAATTAAAAAAAATATAGAAAGAAACGACCAGAAGAAACTAGAAAGATATTTTGATCCTATATAATACGATAATATCATAAAGTTACTTTATAATTATTTTTTTTATAAAAAAACTAGAAAGGTTGACATTAAATATAATTAAAGACAAAGAGAAAAAAATACACGAAATTGAGGGTACATATAAAATCCAAAAAAAACTAGTATCTTTTACAACTAATGTTCTTAAAGCAGAAATTAAAGATTGTACAAAAATTGCTGCAGTAATTGCAAAAATAATGGTTTTAAAATAGCTTTTTTTATTAAGACCACTTATAGAAAAAAAGCTCAATGCTAGTAAAGTTAAAGCCAAAGCGCTTAGTGGAGTAGCTAATTTGGTATGTGCTTCACTTATAAATTCGCTTTCTTTATAAATATTATCTTTTCCAAACTTAGTTGGGTTTGAAATTATCTTCAAAGGAAATATTTCCACAGGTGAAATATCTTTTCGTGGACCAATTGGGAGGAAATTATTTAATTCAAAACCCATTCTTTTGAATTTTAAAGTTGTAAGTGCAGTACTAGTTTTGTCCAAAACTTGAAGTAAACCATTTTGCATTACCAGCATCAAACCACTACTTGTTCTTGTCATTATAGCTTCTTTGGCAGAATAAGTAACTTTATTACCTTTTTGTCTTGCATCAGTGATGAATATACCTTTTATATCACCATTATCGCTAGATTCTCTAATGTAAATAGTAACTCCCTTAATTGGGTGAAAAAATTGTTGGTCCTTGATTAGACGATTAGAAAATTCTTCACGTATATTATAGAGGTCAGTCCTCAATTTATTTTGGCTTAAAGGTACTAAATATAAAGATAAAAAATATAAGATAGAGCAAACAAAACCTCCAAATATGAGTATAGGAAACACAATTCTTAAATTCGATAAACCCGCATTTGCAAAAATTAAAAGTTCTGATTCTGAATTAAGTTTATGCAGAGCATATATTGTAGAAGCGAATGCTGAAATTGGTAAAATAATAAGCATAACTTGAGGTAATATAAGAATTGAAATTTTTATGAACACTAAACCAGATTGACCATTTGAGATTACATCATCTAATCTAGGCATAGACTGAACAAGCCAAAGAATTCCTACTAAAACAAAAGAAAAAAAAATGAAAGGTCTAGTTTGTTGGGTAAATATATATTTATCAAATGTATTCAATAAAATTCCACTTCCATCGATTTATATTATTTATGAGGAATAAATAACTTATTCAAATTAATTCAATATCTTTCATTTGACTTTAATGTTCTTACAATTTATTCATTATTAAATTTCTTTTGTAGAATTGGAAGATCAAATTTACTCAATAATTTTCTAGGAGCCCTAAAATGGCAATTCAAAGAACACTATCAATTATTAAACCAGATGCAACTAGAAGAAACCTTACTGGGGCTATTAATCAAATGCTAGAAAAAGCTGGATTAAGAATAATTGCTCAAAAAAGAATTAAATTAAGTAAAGAGCAAGCCGGTATTTTCTATTTAGTACATAAGGAAAGGCCATTTTATGATGAGTTATGTAGTTTTATGGCTTCTGAACCCATAGTAGTTCAAGTTCTGGAAGGTGAGGATGCTATTATGTTGAATAGAAAAGTAATGGGAGCAACTAATCCTGTTGAGGCTATAGAGGGTACTATAAGAAAAGAATTTGCTCTTTCTATTGGTGAAAACTCTATTCATGGTTCTGATGGCGAAACAACAGCTGCTTTTGAAATAAGTTATTTTTTTTCTGGTTTGGAAATGACTGGTTAATTTTCATGAATTATAGTTTTTTTTCCTGTTATTATATTTTTTATAACTTTTGTATATAATTTATGCTCTTTGATAATAAGTTTACTTGCAAGGTTTTTAGGTGTATCTTTCTTTAATATATTTATTGTCACTTGCCCCAAAATTTTACCTGAATCGAGTTCGGAAGTCACAGTGTGAACAGTTGCTCCATGAGTTCTAATATCTTTTTCTAAAACTCTTTGATGTGTATTTAAACCTTTTATTGAAGGTAAAATAGAAGGATGAATATTTAAGACTGTCCCATTATAGTTTTGTAGAAAATTTTTACTCAATATTTTCATAAATCCTGCTAAACATATTAGTTCGATTTTCTCCTTAATTAAAAGATTGAGAAGTCTTTTCTCAAAAATTTCCATACTATGATTTTTATTAACTGGAAAAACAAAAGTTTTTATACCAAGATTTTTTGCTTTAATTATACCCAAGGCATCTGGATTATTGGATAAAACAAATTTCACAACACCCGGATAATTAATTGTTTTGCTATCTTTAATAATAGCTTCCATATTGGTGCCTTTACCAGAAATCAAAATAGCTATTTTTTTTTTCAATGGCTTAATTTCGGTTTTCAAATTAAATAACCTTGATATGAATTCGATTTGTGTTTTTTAATTTTCCCTATTATATAATAAGCCTCATTTATATCGTTAAAATATTGAGAAAAGTCTGTGAAATTAGTTTTTGGAACAACGCAAATCATTCCAATCCCACAATTAAATGTTTTAAGAGCTTCTTCCTCAGTCATTTTTGATTTTTTAATAATCCAAGACATTAATCTTGGAAGTTTCCATCGATTTAAATCTATTTCAAATGAAAGTTGGTTTGGTAATATGCGAGGAAGATTTTCAGTAATTCCACCACCAGTTATGTGGCTTAATCCTGAGATCAATTTTTTGGAAATTAAAGGAGCAAGTATTCTTTGATATATTTTTGTAGGGATTAAAAGCTCATCTTTTATTCTAGAATTCTTATCAACAGGATTAGGAGATTCCCAGTTTAGGTTTTCATTTTTTATCACTTTTCTGATGAGAGAATAGCCATTTGAATGAAAACCACTAGATGGTAATCCGATTAGTAAGTCACTATCATTAATTTTACTAGGAAGGCTATTACCCCTTTCTAATGCACCCACTGCGAATCCTGCTAGGTCGAAATCATTATTATTATATAAATCAGGCATTTCTGCTGTTTCGCCCCCCAAAAGTGCACACTCTGCTTGTTTACATCCTTCAATAATACCATCAATTATTTTTACCGAACTAGATATTTTCAATTTTGATGTTGCAAAATAATCAAGAAAAAACAGTGGTTTAGCACCTTCGCAAATAAGATCGTTTACACACATTGCAACCAAATCAATTCCTACTGTATTTAAAATTCCTGTTTCTATGGCAACTTTTAGTTTTGTTCCAACTCCATCAGTAGCTGAAATAAGTATAGGATCTATAAATCCAGCTTTTTTGAGATCAAAAGCTCCTCCAAAACTTCCCATATTCCCAATAACACCTGGAATATTAGTCTTTCTAACTTTAGGCTTAATTAAAGAAACAAAATTATTTCCTTTTTTAATGTCTACACCGGATTCTTTATACTTTGACATAATATTATTTGTTTATTAGATTTATGATTATTCTTCTAACGTAATTTTCATAGAAATAGAAATTAATTATTTAAATTTTTAATTAAAAAATTGCAGAAATTTTTTCTTTCCTTTATATCATTTTAGAGATAGTTGAATTTAAGATTCTGGTATTTAGGGCGAGTAGCTCAGTTGGTTAGAGCAGAGCGCTCATAACGCTTTGGTCGCAGGTTCGAGTCCTGCCTCGCCTACCAAACTTATTCTATAATATCAGCATGTTAGATGTTTTTTAAGGGTTTAGTTGCCAAATTAAAGGCAATCTAGCAAAAAACCCCTTTTGGTTGCAGGAAAAAAAACATTAAATCTACTTTAATTTAGTAAACATCAACTATTGTTGACAGTGTGAATTGATCCCAAGAAGTCCAACTTTCCCCATCCCATCCTCTGATATAAAGGCTTTGTGTAGATGGCGAATTATCTGCTGATAGAATTGTGTTGACCAAATCAGTTGCTCTTATGTTAGCACCACTTTTTGCATTGAGTTCTGTCCCATTTAACTCAAAATTATTTTCACCAGTAGAATCCCATAATCTAAACCAGCTGTAATCTTCTTCGGCGACAAACTCAGAGAGTTTAATCTCGGATCCGACTTCCAAGGTCTGATTAGCAACCTCACCAACGGGAAGAGGGGTTTGTTTCTGGACCTCATCCTGCTTATTGATATCCCCTCCCATACCACTATGAAAGGTACAGTAATAAAATAAAGGTGGGGTATCTTCTGTAGCTGTAATTTCGACATAAGAGCCTTCCGCTCCTGGTGTTCCATATTTAACAACACCCGTGGTATATTCAGACCCACCGTCATGTCGGCCATTATCTGTCGTTGAAAATCTTAAAGGGTGATTAGTATTACTGGAATGACTCTGATCAAAACGATAGGTCTGTCCTGCTTCAAACTGAAGAGTAGGGCTTATGGATGAACTATTATTATCTGATACACCCTCAATGATATATTTATTTCCATTTCCATGTTTATTACTTCCATAAGAGACTTGAACATCAAAGGTTATAAAATCTGATCCACTACCATCACTAGTAGAGGTTTTTTCCTTAGTCTCTAAAGTAAACCTATCCCAGGAAGACCAGGCACCATCCCATCCTCTTACATAAAGGGTTTGGGTAGAAGCAGAACTATCCGCTGTAAGAACCGTATTCTCTAGATTACTGGCCCTTATATTTGCACCACTCTTGGCATCAATCTCTGCTCCATTCAACTTAAAGCTATTACTACCAGTAGCATCCCATACTCTGAACCAGGTATAATCCCCTTTTACTACAAACTCAGAGAGTTTAATCTCACTTCCTACCTCTAAAGTCTGATCCGCTACTTGACCAATGGGAAGAGGGGTCTGTTGCTGTGTCTCTTCCTGCTGATCCTGTTGGTCT
>CACMNE010000013.1:0-36257 GCA_902614945.1 uncultured Alphaproteobacteria bacterium | reverse complement strand
ATATACGTGAAATGAATTATGGTCCATCTTTGGAGTCCTCCGAGTTAGCTTTTAAATGGCTATCGAAAAATAATAATAAATTTGGACATTTCATAAATGGAAAGATGACAACTCCAAAAAATACTTTTGAAACAATAAATCCTGCTAACTCAGATATACTGGCTAGTATATCGAAAGGATCTCTTTCAGATGTCAATAATGCTGTAAAATCTGCAAAAGTTGCTTTTAAGAATTGGAAAAATTTAAAACCATTTGAAAGATCAAAATATTTATATGCTTTAGCACGATTAATTCAAAAAAATAGTAGGATTTTAGCAGTATTAGAAACTTTAGATAATGGTAAACCTATCAGAGAAACTAGAGATTTAGATATACCATTAGTAGCAAGACATTTTTATCACCATGCTGGCTGGGCTGAAATTTTGAAAGATAAATTTCCAAAAAAAGAACCATTAGGTGTAATAGGTCAAATAATTCCATGGAATTTCCCATTACTAATGTTATCTTGGAAGATAGCACCTGCATTGGCTTCTGGAAATACAGTTGTATTAAAACCAGCTGAAACCACACCTCTAACCGCAATGTTTTTTGCACAGCTTTGCATTGAAGCACAAATTCCACCTGGTGTGGTGAATATAGTAAATGGAGACGGAGAAACAGGTTCATTTATTGTAAAAAATAAGCAAATTTCAAAAATTGCATTTACTGGTTCAACTGAAGTTGGAAGATTAATCAGGAAAGAAACTGCAGGAAAAGATAAGAAAATAAGTTTAGAACTTGGTGGAAAGTCAGCTTTTATAGTTTTTGAAGATGCTGACTTAGATAGCGCTATAGAGGGTGTTGTAGATTCAATTTGGTTTAATCAAGGAGAAGTTTGTTGTGCAGGTTCTAGATTACTTATTCAAGAAGGAATTCAAAATAAATTCATCACTAAGCTCAAACGAAGAATGTCTAAATTAAGGTTAGGTAATCCTCTTGATAAATCTACTGATATTGGAGCAATTAATTCACTTCAACAATTAAAAAAGATCAAATCACTTATAGCCAGTGGTTCAAAAGAAGGTGCCAATATTTATCAACCAAAAATTGAAATACCAAAAAAAGGCTTCTTTTACCCACCAACATTATTAGAGAATACTCATCAATCTATGAATATATGCCAAACAGAAATTTTTGGCCCAGTTCTAAGTGTTATACCTTTCAGAACTCCAAAAGAAGCAGTTTCAATTGCCAATAATTCTAGATATGGCTTGTCATCAAGTATTTGGACTGAAAACATTAACCTTGGATTAGATATAGCCCCAAAAATAAAGGCAGGAGTAGTTTGGATTAATTCAACAAATCTATTTGATGCCTCAGCAGGTTTTGGTGGATATAGAGAGAGTGGTTTTGGTAGAGAAGGAGGAGAAGAAGGACTGTTAGATTATTTAAATGAATCTAGTAAACCAAAAATTTCTGTTCAAAAGCAGAAAAAAAATAAAAATAAAAAAATAGAAAAAAACAACCCAAAAACTATTGACAGAACTAGAAAACTATTTATTGGCGGTTTTCAAAAAAGAAGTGATAGTGGTTATGATAAACATATTTATTCATCCAATAAGTTAATTGGTCAAGTGCCCCTTGGAAATAGAAAAGATATAAGAGATGCAGTTGAATATGCTAGTAATGAAAGCAAATGGAGAAGTATGTCGGCACATGCAAGAGCACAAGTGCTTTATTACGCAGCTGAAAATTTAGATATAAGAAAAGATGAATTTGCGCAAACTATTCAATTAATGACAGGAGAAAATGGAAAAGAAGAGGTTGATCAAGCACTAGAAAATATTTTTTATTTTGCTTCCTGGGCTGATAAATTTGAAGGGACAATTCATAATGTACCAATTAGAGGTGTATCACTAGCGATGAAAGAGCCCCTAGGGGTTATAGCTATAGTGTGTCCTGATAATAATCCTCTTTTATCATTTATACATCTAGTTTTTAGTGCTTTATGTATGGGTAATACTGTAGTTGTTGTTCCATCAGAAAAACATCCTCTATGTGCTATAGATATGTATCAGATATTTGAAACATCTGATTTTCCACCTGGAGCCATAAATATAGTCACAGGAAATAGAGATGAGTTATCAGAAACATTATCTAAGCATATGCAAGTTGATGGAATTTGGTATTTTGGATCTAAAGAAGGATCAAAAAAAATTGAAGAAAACTCAAATTCTAATTTGAAACAAACTTGGGTCAATAATGGATTAAGTTATTCTTGGGTTGACTTACCAAAGGAAATTAAAATGAAATCTCTTCAAAAATCTATACAGATAAAAAATATTTGGATCCCTTATGGAGAATAGATCTTTAACTCTTTTTTGGATAATCTAAATCAGTTAAGGCTTTTTTTATTTCCTCTAAAATTGAAGGATCATCTATTGTAGCTGGAACTTTAAATTTTTCACCATTTGCAATTTTAAGCATTGTACCTCTGAGAATCTTTCCAGATCTTGTTTTAGGAAGTCTTTCTATAATTACAGCCATCTTAAAACTTGCTACAGGACCAATTTTGTCTCTCACCAGTGATATTGATTCTGTAATTATTTCTTCATGAATTCTATTCACACCTGCATTTAGACAAATAAATCCTAGTGGCAATTGCCCTTTAAGATCGTCATTAACACCTATTACAGCACATTCAGCTATATCAGGATGTTCTGAAAGAACCTCTTCCATAGCTCCAGTTGATAATCTATGTCCTGCGGTATTTATAACATCATCTGTACGTGCCATTATTGAAATGTAACCATCACTATCAATAAAACCTGCGTCACCAGTATCATAATAACCAGGAAATCTTGTTAAGTAAGATTGTTTAAACCTATCATCTGCATTCCACAGGGTTGGCAAAGTTCCTGGAGGAAGAGGTAATTTCACAACTATTGATCCCAATTCATTAGTTTCAGCAGTTCTTCTTCCCTCATCTAACACTTTTACATCATAACCAGGCATGGCTAAACCAGCTGTACCAATTTTTACTGGTGGTGAATTTAAACCTTGAGGACACCCAACCATTGGGAAACCAGTTTCTGTTTGCCACCAGTGGTCAATTACTGGAACTTTTAGTTTATTAGATGCCCAATTTATAGTATCAGAATCTGCTCTTTCACCAGCTAAGAAAAGCGTTTTAAGTGAGCTTGTATCATATTTATTTATAAATTTACCTACAGGATCACTTCGTTTTATTGCTCTAAAAGCAGTTGGAGCAGTAAATAGTATATCTACATTATACTCTTCAATTATTCTCCAAAAAGTTCCAGGATCTGGTGTTCCAACTGGTTTTCCTTCAAATAAAATCGTAGTATTTCCAGCAAACAATGGTGCATAAACTATATAAGAGTGTCCTACTACCCAACCAACATCAGAAGCTGCCCAAAATATATCGTCTTCGTCAGCTCCATAGAAATTTTTCATAGTCCACATTAAGCTGACTAGATGACCCGCTGTTGGTCTTACTACTCCTTTCGGCTGCCCTGTTGTTCCAGAAGTATATAATATATATAAAGGGTCATTTCCAAAAACTGGTATACATGTACATTCAGATGATGATTTTTGAAACTCATACCAATCATAATCTCGATTAGAAACTAAAGGAGCTTGAAGCTCATCTCTTTGGAAAATAACACAAAAATTTGGCTTATGATTTGCTTGTTCAATAGCTTTATCAAGTAAAGGTTTGTATGGAATAATACCGGTTGGTTCTATACCACAGGATCCAGCAATTATAGCTTTAGGTTTAGCATCATCTATCCTGACAGCTAACTCATTAGAAGCAAAACCTCCAAAAACAACTGAATGAATAGCTCCTATTCTTGAGCAAGCAAGCATTGATACTATTGCTTCTGGTATCATTGGCATATAAATAACTACTCTATCACCTTTTGTAATACCAGCGTTACTCATTGCATGGGCAAATTTAGTTACTCTTTCAAGTAATTGGCTATAAGTGATTTTTTCTTTAACGCTTCTGATAGCACTATCATATATAATTGCAGTTTTTTCACCTTTTCCTTTTATCACGTGACGATCAACAGCATTGTAGCATGTATTTACTAAACCATCAGGAAACCATTTATAAAAGGGAGTATTAGAAGAATCTAAAGCAAAACTTGGAAATTTTATCCAATCTATATTTTGTGCAGCATTAATCCAGAATTTCTCAGGATCATTTTTCCACTCATTATATAAATCTTGATATCTCATTTGAAGTACAGCTAACTATATGTTTGAACGGGTGTACCTGCTAAAGCTGCTATATTAAGCAATCCTCTTGCAGTAATTGAGGAGGTTACAATATGGGCTTTGTTCCCCATCCCCATAAGAATAGGGCCTACTTCAAGACCATTAGCGCACATTTTTAAGATGTTCCTAACACCGCTAGCTGCATCAGTATTGGCAAAAACTAAAGCATTTGCGGCACCATCTAATCTGCTGTTAGGCATTATTCTTGATCTCAGTTCTGGGTCTAGAGCTGCATCAGAATGCATTTCCCCATCATATAAAAAATCACATTCACTCTCATCCAAAATTCTAAGAGCATCTCGCATATTTCGACCTGAATCACTATCCAAATTACCAAACTGTGAGTGAGAACATAATGCTATCTTTGGTTCAATGCCAAAACGTCTAGCATGTCTTGCTGTTGCAATTACTGTTTGGGAAATTTGGTCTGGTGACGGAATAGCGTTAACCTGAGTATCAGCTATTAATAAAGGACCATTTTCTAAAATCATAAGTGAAAGGGCCCCTATTGCATTTAATCCACTATTTTCAAGAACCTCTTTTATGTATTTAAGATGCCATAGGTATTGTCCAAATGTTCCACAAATCATACTATCAGCTTCTTTTCTATAGACCATGATTGCAGCAATAGCTGTACTATTTGTTCTCATTATAGCTTTTGCAAGTGCTGGGGTTACACCCCGCCTCTCCATAATTTTATGGTAGGTTTCCCAATATTCTCGAAAACGGGGATCACTTTCAGGATTAACTAATTCAAAGTCATTATAAATTCTTAATGGAAGACCATATTTTTCTATTCTACTCATTACTACTTCTGGTCGACCTATTAGTATGGGTCTATCACCAGTTTCTTCAATCATAGAAAAAGAGGCTCTTAAAACACGTTCGTCTTCTCCTTCTGAAAAAACAATCTTTCTACTTGCAGATCTTGCAGCTTCAAATACTGGGCGCATCAATAGTGAAGATTTATAAGCTGAATGCTCTAGTTTTTTTGTATATTCTAATATTGAACTAATCTTTTTAGTAGCCACACCAGTTTCAATTGCAGCCTTTGCAACTGCCGAGGCAACGAATGGTAGTAATCTTGGATCAAAAGGTTTTGGAATTACATAATTAGGTCCAAATTTCATATCTTCACCTTGATAAGCAGCTGCAGCTTCTGCCGAAGAATGCTCCCTAGCTAGCTTTGCAATTGCCTCAACACATGCTATTTTCATTTTTTCATTTATTTCAGTAGCTGCTATATCAAGTGCACCTCTAAAAATGAATGGAAAACATAGTACATTATTTACTTGGTTTGGATAATCAGACCTGCCCGTAGCCACAATTGCATTAGGAAAAACCTCGTAAACAATTTCTGGCATAATTTCAGGTATTGGGTTAGCAAGTGCAAAAATAATTGGGGATTCATTCATTTTTTTTAACATACTTTTTGATAGAGTATTAGGACCTGATAAACCTAGAAAGAAATCTGCTCCTTTAATAACTGTTTCTAATGAACAACTATCAGATTTCTGTGCAAAAGCAGCCTTGTAGATATTTTTATCTTTACGATCTTCTGTTACTAAACCTGATCTATCACAAAGCCAGATATTTTTCTTTTTACACCCTAAACTAACTAACATCTCCAAACATGCAATACCAGCGGCACCACCTCCTGTACATACAACTTTTATTTCTGAAATTTTTTTGTCTACAAGCTTAAGTGAATTTACTAATGCTGCCCCAACAACAATTGCTGTACCATGCTGATCATCATGGAAAACAGGAATGCTCATCTTATCTTTACAAATCTTTTCAATAACAAAACAATCAGGAGCTTTTATATCCTCTAGATTAATAGCTCCAAAAGTTGGTTCTAAAGAAACAATGATTTCGGCTAATTTGTCAGGATTATTCTCGTTGATTTCTATATCAAAACAATCAATACCTGCAAATTTTTTAAATAATACTGCCTTACCTTCCATGACGGGTTTGGCAGCTAAAGCCCCAATATTACCTAATCCCAAAACTGCGGTCCCGTTCGAAATAACAGCTACTAAATTTGATTTAGATGTATAATTACCAGATTTCTCAAAGTCTTTTTTAATTTCTAAACATGCTTCAGCTACTCCTGGTGAATATGCTTTAGCTAAATCACTTTGGTTTGCCAAAGGTTTAGTAGCCCTAATTTCTAACTTTCCTGGTTTTGGAAACTCATGAAAATCTAAGGCCGCTTTTCTGACTGTCTCATTTTTAATTTTACTCATTTTTTTTCTTTCTAAGCATAAATAATTTGTAGAAAATAAAAAATTAATTTCCTAATAAAATATCCAACAAATTATTTGCAGCATCTAAAATGTTTGTACCAGGACCAAAAATAGCTCTAACCCCAATATCAGAAAGGAAATCATAATCTTCTCTAGGAATTACACCCCCACAAACAACTATAATTTCTTCTCCATTAATCTTTTTTAATTGATCGATGAGAATAGGTACTAAAGTTTTGTGAGCAGCAGCTTGTGACGAAACACCAATAATATGAACGTCATTATCAACAGCATCTTGAGCGGCCTCCTCTGGAGTTTGGAATAAGGGGCCCACGTCAACATCAAAACCAATATCTGCAAATGCAGTTGCTATGACTTTTGCACCTCTATCATGCCCGTCTTGTCCAAGCTTAATTACTAATATCCTTGGTCTTCTGCCTTCATTTTTTTCAAAAAGTTCAACTTTATTTTGAATTTTCAAAAAATTCTCATCATTTTCATAAGCATTTTTATATACACCAGTTAATGTTTTATTATTTGCTCTATATCGACCAAAAACATTTTCTAAAGCTGATGAAATTTCCCCAACAGTGGCTCTATTTCTAGCAGCATCAACAGCAAATTCTAATATATTACCAGATTTATTTCTACATATATTCTCAAGATCTTCTAATTTTTTTTGGTATATATTATTGTCTCTTGTTGCCCTAATTTGATTTAATCTATCAATTTGACTTTTTCTTACAGAAATATTGTCAACATTTAGTATTTCAACATTCTCATGGTCTTTAGGTTTATATTTATTGACTCCGACTATTACCTCTAAACCTTGGTCTATAGCAGCTTGTTTTTTAGCAGCAGATTCTTCTATTCTTGACTTGGGCAAACCTGCTGATACAGCTTCGGTCATACCTCCTAAATTTTCGACTTCTTGTATTAATTCCCAAGCCTTTTGTGTTAATTCATTAGTTAAATTTTCGACATAATAACTTCCAGCCAATGGGTCAATAACCTTAGTTATTCCTAACTCTTCTTGCATAATAAGCTGAGTATTTCTTGCTATTCTAGACGAAAACTCTGTTGGCAGCCCCATAGCTTCGTCAAATGCATTAGTGTGTAGGCTCTGTGTTCCACCTAATGTAGCAGCTAAAGCTTCATAAGAAGTTCTTACAATATTATTGTAAGGATCTTTTTCTTGTAAACTCACACCTGATGTTTGACAATGCACCCTCAATAGTGAAGAACTAGGTTTTTTTGGATTGAACTCCTTCATTATCTTAGACCATAAGATCCTAGCAGCTCTTAATTTAGCAACTTCCATAAAAAAATTCATACCTATAGCAAAGAAAAATGATAGACGACCAGCAAAAGCATCAATATCCATCCCCTTAGAAAGAGCTGCCTTTACATACTCTTTTCCATCTGCCAATGTAAAGGCTAACTCCTGTACAAGATTTGCACCAGCTTCATGCATATGGTAACCAGAAATAGAAATTGAATTAAACTTAGGCATTTCTTTACTTGTATATTCAATTATATCAGAAACTATTCTCATAGATGGCTCTGGTGGATATATATAAGTATTCCTAACCATAAATTCTTTAAGAATATCATTCTGAATTGTTCCGGTTAAACTTGATTTTGCAACACCTTGTTCCTCTGCAGCCACAATAAAGTTTGCCATTATTGGAATTACTGCTCCATTCATTGTCATCGAAACAGACATTTTATCTAATGGTATATTTGAAAATAAAATTTTCATATCCTCTACACTATCAATTGCAACACCAGCTTTTCCAACATCGCCAAGTACTCTTGGGTGATCACTGTCATATCCTCTATGAGTCGGCAAATCAAAAGCTACTGAAATTCCTTTCTGTCCAGCCTCTAAGTTTTTTCTATAAAATGCATTACTTTCTTCTGCTGTTGAAAATCCAGCATACTGTCTGACAGTCCAAGGTCTTCCAGCGTACATTGTTGCTCTAGGTCCTCTACTGTAGCTATCTAATCCAGGTAATTCATTTAAATGATTTATGTTTTCTAAATCATTTTCTGTATAGAGTGGTTTTATAGTAATATCCTCTGGTGTTAACCAGTTTAAGGAATCAATGGTTTTATCTTTTAGCTCTTTATTAGCTAATGTTTTCCACCTGTTAATCTGATCTTTATTCACTCAAACTCCACTATTGTGTCACCATCTGATAGAATCTCACCCAATTTAAAATTAATAGATTTAATTGTTCCACTTCTCTCAGCATAAATGACATTTTCCATTTTCATTGCTTCTATTGCACATAATCTCTGTCCTTCATCGATTAAATCACCAACTTTAACATCCACAGAGACTAATAAGCCAGGCATTGGAGAAATAATTTCTTTTGTATTATTAATACTACTTTTTCCAGGAACTATTGTAAAATGAGAAGATAAGAACTCAGGAAAGATTTTTATATCTCCTTCATAACCATTCCATCTAACAAAAAATCCATCAGTTATTTTTTTACACCAAAAAGTTAAAATTTCTGAATTTACTTCTAATTCAACAGGTTCAGTAAATAAAAATTTTAAAATTTTAATATTAAAATTTATATTATCATTTCCAGAAATTTTATGATTTCCGTTTCTTATATTCCAGGATAGACTAAATTGATCTAATCCTGTATCAACAAAAAAATTAAAATCATTGAATTCAGTGTTAATAATTTTCTTTTCGTCAGTTTGAGTTAAAATTTCATAATTTTTATAAATTGCTAAAACTGCAGCCGATAATTTACATAATTCATTTTTATTTAATTGATAACTTTTGAACCCGTTGGGATATTCCATTTCTAAAAATTTTGTAGAGAAAGTACCTTTATTGAAATTCTTATTAATCAAGATCGCAGACAAAAAATTTAAATTATTTTTTATTCCATCTATAGAAAATTTATTAATAGCATTAATTAATAATTCTATTGTTTTATTTCTTTTTTCACTCCATGCACAAAGTTTTGATATCATTGGATCATAATGCAATGAAATAGTGCTACCCTCAAAAACACCTGTGTCATTTCTTATAATTTCTGATTTTGATATAAATTGCTCTGGGGATTTGTATTTTATTAATCTACCAGCTGATGGCATAAAATCTCTAGCTGGATCTTCTGCATAAACTCTAGCCTCTATGGCAGAACCATTAAAAGATATTTCACTTTGCTTCAAATTCAATTTTTCTTTTGATGCAATTCGTATCATAATTTCAACAAGGTCAATACCAGTAACCAGTTCTGTAACAGGATGTTCTACTTGAAGACGTGTATTCATCTCTAAAAAATAAAAATCTTTATTTTTATCTACAATAAATTCTACAGTACCAGCTGAAAAATAGTTAACTGATCTAGCCAATGCAATAGCTTGACCAGCCATTAAATCTCTTATCTTAGTATCAATAAAAGGACTTGGACTTTCTTCAATTATTTTTTGATTACGTCTTTGAATAGAACAATCCCTTTCACCCAAATGCAAATAATTTCCATATTGATCACCAACTATTTGAATTTCAATATGACGTGGTTCTTCAATAAATTTTTCAATAAATACTCTTGAGTCTCCAAAACTAGTTTCCGCCTCATTTTTTGCAGACTTAAATTTATCTTTAAGTTCCTTTTTTTCGTGGACAATTCTCATTCCTTTACCACCACCACCAGCTGAAGCTTTTATCATTAAGGGAAATCCAATTTTATCTGCAGCTTTTATAGCATCTTCATAACTTTTTATTTCATCTTGCAAACCTGGGATTGTAGATACATCAATATTTTTAGCATGTTTTTTTGAAATTATTTTATCTCCCATAATTTCTATAGCGCTATATGGAGGACCAATAAATTTAATTCCATTATCTTCAACTAGTTTTGCAAAGTTTGAGTTTTCTGAAAGAAACCCATATCCAGGATGGATTGCTTCTATCTTATTCTTTTGTGCAATCTTAATTATTTGCTCACCGTCTAAATATTCCTTTTTTTCAGAATAAGTAGATTTTAATAAAAAAGATTTATCAGCTAATTTAACTGCTAAAGAACTTTCATCGTCAGTGGAATAAATTACATAACTTTTTATTCCAAGTTTTTTGGCAGTTCTTATAATTCTACAGGCTATTTCACCTCGGTTAGCAATTAATATACTCTTTATCATTTACTTATAACTTAATTAAATTTGAGTTAATTCTGGATAATTTGCCTTAACAGCATCAAAATCTATTTTTAGCATAGCATTATAATCATCTGGACTAAAATTTTCGTCTGCAGGCACAACTTCACTTCCAAACAACCAACTTAATCTTGCTGTGTCAAGGTTTCCTCTTACAAAAGGTCTATTTCCAAAATAATCGATTAAACATTTTAAAAAAATTGTATCCGCTTTGATATGAATTGGAAGAGCGTCATTTTTTCTTTTTCTCTTAATTATAGTTGAAGCTTTTTTCTTCATATGTCTCACAGTAAATTGGAAATCTGTTCCTGGCATTCTTGAAGGGAAACCCTTATGTTTAATCATCTGGACCTTTTAAAGTGGGATATTGTCGTGTTTCTTCCATGGGTTAGCAATTTTTTTTCCTTTTAAACTTTTAAAAGCTCTAACTAACCTTTTTCTAGAACTTCTAGGCATAATAACTTCATCAATGTAGCCTTTCTCAGCTGCTATAAATGGATTTGCAAATCTTTCTTCATATTGTTTAGTTTTATTAAGGATTTTTTCTTTATCTTCCAAATCAGACCTATAAATTATTTCAACTGCTCCTTTTGCTCCCATAACTGCAATTTCTGCTGATGGCCATGCATAATTTATATCACCTCGTAAATGCTTTGAAGACATTACATCATAAGCACCACCATAAGCTTTCCTAGTAATAATGGTTACCTTAGGAACTGTTGCTTCACCATAGGCAAAAAGTAATTTTGCTCCATGTTTTATTATGCCACCATATTCTTGTTGCGTACCTGGTAAAAATCCAGGAACATCAACTAAAGTGAGAATAGGAATATTAAATGCATCACAAAATCTTACAAAACGAGCAGCTTTTCTTGAACTGTCTACATCAAGACATCCAGCAAGTACCTTAGGCTGATTAGCAACTACACCTATAGTATCACCGTCTAACCTAATAAAACCTATCAAAATGTTTCTTGCAAAATCTTTTTGCAGCTCAAAGAAATCATTTTCATCAGCTATTTTTAAAATAAGTTCTTTCATATCATAAGCAATATTTGCATTATTTGGTATTAAATTATCTAAACTATTTTCTAATCTATTTGGATCATCAATTACTTTTCTACTGGGTGTCTTAGATCGATTATTAGATGGTAAAAAAGAAAGTAACTTTCTAACTTCTCTTAGTGCCAATATATCGTTATCAAATGCTAAATCAGCTACTGAGGACTTTGAAGTATGTGTTTTAGCACCACCTAAATCTTCTGAGGAGACTGTTTCATTTGTTACTGTTTTAACTACATCTGGACCCGTAACAAACATATAAGAGCTATTTCTGACCATAAATATAAAATCTGTGATTGCAGGAGAATATACTGCACCCCCAGCACAAGGCCCCATTATAACGCTAATTTGGGGGATCACACCTGATGACAAAATATTTCTTTTAAAGACTTCAGCATAGCCTCCTAGTGATGACACCCCCTCCTGTATTCTTGCACCACCGCTATCATTTAATCCAATGAAAGGCGCACCATTTTGCAAAGCCATATCCATGACTTTACAAATTTTTTGGGCATTAGTTTCAGATAAAGAACCACCAAAAACTGTAAAATCCTGACTAAATAAGTAAATTAATTGATTATTTACTGTAGCCCATCCAGTAATTACTCCATCGCCTGGGTAAGATTTTGTGTTTAAATCAAAGTCAGTACATCTGTGAGTAACAAACATATCAAACTCTTCAAAAGAGCCTGGATCAACCAGTATTTCTATTCTTTCTCTTGCTGTAAGTTTTCCTTTTTTATGTTGGGATAATATACGTTCTTTTCCTCCACCTTTTTTGGCTTCAGACCTTCTATTTTCTAGCTCAAGTAAAATCTTATTCATGTGTAAATAACCCAAAAAATTGATGCAACCAAAGTAAGATCAATTCAATTTAAATAATAAAACATTATAAAACGAAATATGTTAAATTGCCAATATTATTAATCATTTAACAATGTATTGGTATATATATTTTGAACATCGTCATCGTTTTCCAGCGCATCCATTAATCTAATCAACTTTTGTTGCTGATCATGAGATATTGATAAATAATTCTTGGGTTTCCAAATTAATTTTGCTAATTCACTTTCACCAAGTTTTTTTTCTAATCTTTCAGCTACTAGTGACAGCGACTTGTCATTACTGTAAAATGTATACGTTTCTTTGTCTATTTCTACATCTATTGCATCTACTTCAATTGCTAATTCCATCATGGTTTCTTCATTACCAGTTGAAAGTCTGAAAACAACAACTCCTAGACGATCAAACATAAAAGAAACTGAACCACTTTCGCCAAGATTACCACCATATTTTACAAATAAAGATCTAACGTTTGAAGCAGTTCTATTTCTATTATCAGTTAAAGCTTCAACAATTATTGCAACCCCACCTGGAGCATATCCTTCATATCTGATATCTTCGTAATTCGCATTTTCAGATCCTTGAGACTTTTTTATAGCTCTTTCAATAACATCTTTAGGAACTGAATTGGAACGTGCTTCTTTTACAGCTAATCTCAATCTTGGGTTTTTATCCACATCTGGATCTCCCATTTTGGCAGCAACAGTAATTTCTTTTGAAATTTTTGAAAATAGCTTTGACCTAACAGCGTCTTGTCTACCTTTTCTATGTTGTATATTAGCCCATTTTGAGTGACCAGCCATTTTATAACCTCAATCTATTTTTGAAGTTAATAATATTTTTTTAAAAAAAAATCAAATTAATAGGTATACATATAAGTAATAATAATTGACGTTACTATTCCAAATATTAGATTTAAGGGCAACCCAACTTTTATAAAGTCGGTGAATTTATACCCTCCAGCAGCATAAACCATAGTATTCGTCTGATAACCAATAGGTGTAGCAAAACTGGCTGACGCTGCTATCATTATAACCATTATAAATGCTCTAGGATCATAGCCTAAACTACTAGCTAAAGTAATTGCAAAAGGAGTAATTACTACAGCTACTGCATTATTAGAAATTGTTTCTGTAAGAACAGAAGTAAGAAAATATAAAAACCAAATAATAACAAATAGAGGTAAAAAGTTTAAATATGGATCAACAACATTTGTTAATCCACTGATTAAACCATTCAACTCTAAAGATCGACCGATAGCAAGCATTGAAAAAATAAGTACTAAAATTTTACCGTCAATAAATTCATATGCTTCTTCAATATCTATACATCTTGAACATAATACAAAAACTACAGCTGTTATTGCCAAAACAAATAATGGTGCAAGACCTAATGAAGAAAACAAAATTAGTCCGACAAAAGCACTCAAAACTAAAGGAGCGTGTTTTCTTCTGTACGCTCTAACATTCGATTCAGCAAGAATTACTAAATCAACATCAGTAGCCATTTTCTGAATATCTTCTATTGCGCCCTCTATTAAAAGAGTATCCCCAACTTTAATAACTACATTTTCTAGTTGTTTACTAAGATTTCTATTTCTTCTATGTATAGCTAAGGCATATACTCCAAATCGTCTTCTCAATCTTAAACTACCTAAAGACCTACCAACTATCCTACAACCAGGTGGAACGAGAGTTTCTACTGTAATTGTTTGTTTAGAAGTTAATGTATCAACCATTCTTAAGTCATTGCTTTCTTTTAGGCTGATAAGCTCGTCCATTTGTGTTCTTAAAACAATCCTATCACCTGCTTTAAATGAAATTTCATCTGAAAAATTACTACCTAAGGAATTATCATTCCTTAAAATATTTATAACCCTCATACCATCTCTATTAAAAATATTTGTCTCTGTAGAAATTTTGTCGATTAATGGAGACCCTCTTGGAATAACTACTTCTGTTAGAAAACTCATACTATCTCTGCCAGATAAAATATCACTCATAGAGCTTCTTTCAGGAAGGAGAATTGATGAAAATAAAAACAAATAAATAACTCCAATTATAGCAAGCACAGCTGCTATTGGGGTAATTTCAAACATACCGAAGGGTTCTAAATCATATGATTGTGCTACACCGTCTATCAATAAATTTGTGGAGGTTCCAATTAATGTAAGCATACCACCCATAATAGCTAAATATGATAAAGGAATTAAAAGTTTTGAAGCAGAAATTTTCATTTCATTAGCTAATTTTAAAACTATTGGTATTAAAACTAAGACAACTGGAGTATTATTAATGAATGCTGATGATATGATAGTGATTACTATTAGTAAAAAAATCACAAATAAAGGACTTTTTTTAGTATTAGATGAAATAAAATCGCCTACTTTATCCAATACACCTGTCCTAACCAAAGCTCCAGATAAAACAAACATACATATAATTGTCCATGGTGCAGGATTTGAAAGAATATTTAAAAATTCTTTGCTGGGAAGAACCCCCAAAATTACCATTAGAACAGCCGTACTTAGAGCAGTTACTTCTATAGGTACTATTTCAGTAATAAAAAAAACAATCATTGTAACAAGTAAAATTAAAGAAATGACTACTTCAAAATTTTCCAATAAAATCATTTTTTTGATTTATTCCATACCGCTTTGGCTTAACAAACCTTTATACCTGAATGGTGATATTTTATTTGCTAATCCATCATTATTAATATCAACAATTATACCTGATAATGTTGCCTCTCCTTCGGCGGGCCTAAACCTTTCTTTTGTCATACCTGTAATAAATCTACTAATTGGCTCAGTTTTTTCCATACCTATAACGCTCTGATAGTCTCCACACATTCCTAAGTCTGTTTGATAAGCTGTTCCTTTTGGCAAAATTCTTGTATCTGATGTAGGAATATGAGTATGTGTACCAGCAATGACCGAAACTTTTCCATCAAAATGTAATGCAAGTGCATTTTTTTCTGAAGTAGCTTCTGCATGAAAATCAATAATTATAGCATCAACATTGGATTTTAAACTATATTTTTGCAAGTAGGATTCAACTGCTTCAAAAGGATCAGAAAATGGTTTTTTCATAAATACTTGACCTAGTACTTGAAGAATTAAAATTTTTTTACTCTCTAAATTAAATAATCTAAAACCTGACCCTGGTGAAAATTTTGCATAATTGATTGGTCTTACTATCCTTTTATCTTTTTCTGCAAAATTTATCATTTCATTTTGATCAAAAGCGTGATCTCCTAAGGAGATACAATTAACACCAGATTCAAAGAGCAATTTTGCATGAGATACGGAAAGACCTACTCCAGAAGTAGCATTCTCAGCATTTACAAGGACAAAATCTATTGATAACTTTTTTTTGATAATAAGTAAGTTTTCAGCTATAGAAATTCTAGCTGTTTTACCCACAATATCTCCCAGAAATAATAACCGCATATTCCTTTATAAGGCTTTGAAGATATTTATACAACTAATTAAGAATTAGTTTGCAGTATTGAAGAATTTAAATCCTTTTTCAGTGAGAACAGAGTCAATTTTTTTGTCATTATTATCAATAGGTAGTTTTCCAGAGTATTTTTGACAGCTGAAGGCCAACCCAACTGTAAATATTTTTTTTTCAACATTTTGCTTAAAATTTAAAATTGTTCTATCATAAAATCCTCCACCATAACCTAACCTATAACCAAAATCATCATATGCTAATAGTGGAATTAACATTAAATCTGGAACTATAAAGTCTCCCTCAGATGGTATTTTAGCTCCAAAATTTGATACAACTAATTTAGTGTCTTCTTTCCATTCCCTAAAAATAAGTGGTGAATTTAATTTTTGCACAACAGGCAAACAATAATTTAAATTTCTTTCTTTTAATAGCCGTGCAATTGGAAAAGGGTCAACTTCAGTATTTATTGGATAATAAAAAGCTAAGTTATATATGTTTTTTTGATTTTTAAACCAACTATAAAAATGATTGGATATAATTTCAGCAAAAATAACGCCATTATTAAGAAAAATTTCTTCTCTCTTTTTCTTTAAAACACTCCTCAAATGTTGTTTTTTTTTTGATATGGATATAGAGACCAAGTTAATCCTAAACATTAAAAATACCTTTAAGTGAGATCCAACACAAACGTTAATTATAACCCTCGAGAGCCTGTTTTACCAGGTGGGCACCGGTATATTATGGACCACGATCCAAAACAGAGCCAGTTCCCTTTCGAGAATTTAAGGCCACTAGGATATTTCTTAACTGAGAGGCCAGAACTCACATCTATAAAATATCAAATATATTTTTCTAATTAAAGAAAAAAAATATTCTAATTATGTAAATAATTTCTAACCAATGTTTTTTTATTTTTCAGATGACTTGTAATTATATAATTTTTTTTGTATTTTTTTTTTGTGCCGAGGTAGCTCAGTGGTAGAGCAGGAGTTTGTGGAGCTCTTGGTCGTAGGTTCAATCCCTACCCTCGGTACCACTTTACGGGATAATATTTTTATGGATTTAAATACCTCAAAAATAAATAACAAACCAACTTCGTTTTTACAAGAACTTGATCTTGAACATCATTTACATCCGTTCACAGATCATAAAGACTTGAGATCAAAAAAACCAAGAATAATTGTCCGTGGTGATGGTGTATTTATATATGATAATGACGGCAATAGATATTTAGACGCTATGTCTGGACTTTGGTGTGTGAATATAGGTTATGGAAGAAAAGAATTAGCCATGGTGGCAAAAAAACAAATGGAAGAATTACCATATTATAATACTTTTTTTCAAACCAGTCACCCACCTGTCATAGAGCTTTCTACAAAAATTGCATCCTTGGCTCCAAAAGATATGAATACAATCTTCTTTAGTAGTTCTGGTTCTGAAGCTAATGAAACAAACATAAGACTTGTGAGACATTATTGGGCAAGCATAGGTAAGCCATCAAAAAAAATTATAATATCTAGAAGAAATGCATATCATGGTTCATCAATGGGATCAGCAAGCCTAGGAGGTATGTCTTCAATGCATTCTCAAGGTGGTTTACCGATTCCGAATATAGAACATATTAACCAACCTTATTGGTATGGTGATGGAGAAAATCAGAACCCAGAAGATTTTGGAAAGCAACGGGCTTTAGAATTGGAAGAAAAAATAAATGAATTGGGATCAGAAAATGTAGGGGCATTTATTGGAGAGCCTGTTCAAGGTGCTGGAGGTGTTATAATACCACCAGACTCATACTGGCCTGAAATCCAGCGTATATGTCAAGAGCACAATATATTACTTATCGCAGATGAAGTTATTTGTGGTTTTGGTAGACTAGGTTTTTGGTTTGGATCTGAAAGTTTTAAGATCAAACCTGATATTATGACAATTGCAAAGGGACTTTCATCTGGATATCAACCAATCGGAGGCTCGATTATTTCTAACAAAATTGCTGAAACTTTGGAACAAGAAGGAGGAGAATTTAACCATGGATATACTTACTCCGCTCATCCTGTTGCAGCAGCAGTAGCTTTAGAAAATATTAGAATACTAGATGAAGAAAAAATTGTAGAAAAAGTTCAAAATACTACATCTAAATATCTTGAGGAAAGATGGCTTTTATTAAATGATCATCCAATTATTGGAGAAGCTAGGATTAAAGGTATGATGGGGGCATTAGAGCTTACACCAGAAAAATCAAAAAGATCACCTTTTCTTTTACCTGAAGGAGAGGCAGGTATGATAACAAGAGAAATTTGTATAAAAAACGGATTAATTATGCGCGCAGTTGGTGATAAAATGATAATTTCACCTCCTCTAATTATTACAAAAAATGAAATAGATGAATTAATTGATTTGATTTGGAAATCTCTTGATGAGTCAAAATATCATTTAGAAAAATTAGGGATCGCTTTTAATTAAAAAATTGAAGTAGTTATCAAGATCAATTTCTGTATTGTAAGATAAATTCTTACTTTTTGACAAACTATTAATTAATTCGAGAAAATAACTACTTAAGCTTTGAGGTAGAACAAAATAACCTAAATTATCTTCTTCAAAAAAATATATACTGTCTGAATAAACAAAAAATAACTTACATGTTTGTTTCTCAAAAGTATTTAGATCAAAACCTAGAACTCTAAATATTTTATAGCTTGTTTTAATGTTTGCAGTTATTATTTCCTTACCAGAAGAAAAATTGCGAATGTTACCAATTTTTTTAATATCTTTCATAAAATTATGATATTTTTGAAATTTTATATTTATAAATATCAAATCATTACAATCTGGATTTAAAATTTTACCAGATTCCCAACTTTCATAAAACCCAATCTGAGGGTATTTTATTTTATATTTCATAAATAATTTATGAAGTTTTTGCTCAGAACTTTTTATTTTATAATTAAAGATCCATATTTCTTTGGATCTTAACAGTTGTTTGCTTTTCAAATTTCTAACCTTTAAGTTTCACTTAACAAAACTCTGAAAAAAGTTCATTATATTTTTTAGCTTCACATAATGTTTGATAATTTTTAGATATATTTTCAACTAATACAAAATCAAAGTTCATATTCTGTTTTGAGAAAAAAATAAATGCTATCATTTTTTTAATTCTTTTTGAGTAAAAACAAAAAACTACTTTACCTAATAATGAATTTTTTTTTCCATTAAAATAATGGTATACATTAGAACCTTTTACTATATTCATGGTTAAACCTTTTGGTATCAAACAAACCATCTTCGAATATATAAATTTGTCAAAATAAATCTTATAGTGATTGTCAGAAAATTTTATATTTTCAATAGGTGTAAATCTTTTAATAATATTTTGGGGTTGCAACCTGGTTTTATTTAAATTCTTCCATGATATTATACCACTATCTAATTTTATGTTTTCAAAAGATTCTCTTCCAATCAATCCACCCCTTAGATCTATTAAACTAGGATATATATCTTTCAGAAATTGTACTGCACATATTGAATTAATTATTATATTTATAAAGTATAAAGACTCTATATTTCGAACGGTAATAAATAAATCATGGCCAAGATAATTGATTTTATGAATATTATTCTTTGATTTTGTAGATAATAAAGATTTAGTTGTTTTAAATTTATCAGCTATTATTTTATTAGCTAATTTACCAACTAGAGAGAATACCTGAAAGTTATCACTTTCTTTAAATATATTACATTTAAATTCATTTTGCTTTATTGATAGCTTCGAAGATAGGTAATCATAAAGTTCACCCTCAATTTGATTATCTAACAGCAATAAAATATGCTCTTTATTTAAAACTAAAACTAATAAACTATCAAAAAATGAATTATCTTCTTTTGCCAAAATAAAAGAAAAAAAACGGTTTTCACCAAAATTGATACTACTTAAGTTTATTATGCTTTGAAGAAACTCTTTAGCATTTTTACCAACAATTGAAATTTTGGCAAGATCTGAATAATCAGCCATACCAACTGTATCAATAAATGATAATTCATGATCAATATTTAAAAGAGCATCAGTTTCATCTTTGTTTTTAAAAAAATATTTTGGAATTAACCAACCATTATTATAATAATTTTTGCTTCCAATTTCATTATAAAAATCATTACATTTCATTAAACGATAAGGAGTTTTTAATTCATTAAAAGAATGATTTCTTATTAAATTTTCGTTAGCTATAAATGATAACTTTATCTCATTTCTTTTTTCATCAAAAAATAGATTATTTTTTATGTCTTTTATAATGAGTTTATCTTTAGAAAAAGATCTTAAAGCATTAAGCTTCAAATCAATAAATCTACTATTAGTTTGCTTATTGAAAAAATTATTAAATATGAAATTTGGAGAAGTTATCTCTTTAAATTTTTTAAATAAGTAAAATCTAACGTTTTTATAGTAATCAATTTCTTTAAATAGTTCACTTTCTAGTTTATATTTTTCAATAGTAGGAAATTGATAATTACTAACTTTAAGTTTATGCTTTTTTATAATTTTGGATGAAATGTTTGCAGTATTTTGTAATAATGAATTTGTACAAAATATGTTGTTAAAATCACTTAAAATATCAATATTTTTATTATATTTATCGGGGATGAATGTTAAGTTTTTTGAACACCAACTTAAACTACTAATTACCTCCGTAATAGAGCCTAAATTTAAATCAAAACCACCTGAAACTATCAAGTGAGAAGTTTTTAAATTAACAGTTCTACCACTACTATTAAAAATTTTTAACGATTGTAAATTTGAATTACTATGAATTTTAACAATCTGTGCACCTCTGAAAACAGGGCATGATATAGAAAAGTCACTGTTTTTTCTCGTATCTATTAAAGCTTTTATTTCAATTCCCAACGATAAAAGTTTAAAGGCTGTATCCCATCCAAAATTATTATTTGTATAGATAATAACACCATTTGGTACTGTTAGACCAAAACGATAAATTAATTGCTGTACTTTTCCAGCTAAAATAATGTTTGGATTATCAGTTTTTATATTATAAATTGGTCTTTCTTTAAGACCTGTTGCTATAATAGCATGTTCAGCAAATATTTTTAGCAATATAAATGATTGTTTAAGACGACTATTTTTTTCTTTATGATATACTTTTCTTATAGCAAAAAAATTACTATTATCATCTGCATGAATTAATTTTGTATTTTTTAAAATTTTACAATTAGCATTATTTTTTAAATCAGTAATTAAATTTTTTACCCAACTACTCAAGTTATGATTAGAAGAGTAAACAGTTCCACCAAGAATGAAATCTCTTTCAATCAGGACCACCTTAAGACCAGCATTTACTAAAATTGAAGCTGCAAATAAACCAGAAATCCCAGCACCAACAATCAAAATTTGTGATGATATAAATTCAACACGGTCAACAAAGTTTGATTTTGATTGATTATTTTTTTTTTGAAGAAAAAAATTACCAAAAATCTTATCAAAATTTATGGAAAAAAGCATAGAAAATTCGTTCGAAAAATTTGAACTGAAATTATCAAATAAATTGTTTGTTCTTATTTCAAGACCTGGGTAGGCTTCTTGTTCTAATAAATCATCAAAGCCCAAATTTATTTTATGTCTTTCATCTATAAAAAAAGTTTCATTAATTTTTTTTGAAAAAATAAGATCTCTTTTCCCATAAATTTTTATTTTTTTATTTAATTGTTTTTTGTTATAATAAAATGCTGAACTTACGCTATCCCCAGGACTAGCGGTTATGTTGTGGCTCCCTATTTTAATAGGAAATGTTAACTCTCTATTAATAATACTATTTTTTACTTTTTTAGTCATTGATGAAAATTCCTAAAATAATTTAGGATCAGACCATTTGTAAATCAAGAATAAATACTATTTGTTTAAATTTTAGTAAGTAAATCTTGATGACTATGATTTTTTTTTATAAAAGAAATCAAAAAGTAAGGAAATATCCATGGTAAAGATAAATGGTAATGAAATTAGACCAGGAAATGTTCTAGAACACAATGATGGATTATGGGTTGCTGTTAAAATCTCACATGTAAAACCAGGCAAGGGAGGTGCTTTTGCACAGGTAGAATTAAAAAATTTGAGAAATGGTTCCAAATTAAATGAAAGATTTAGATCTGCAGATAAAGTTGAAAAAGTTAGATTAGAACAAAAAGAGCAACAATTCTTATACGAAAGTGATAACTCACTTTTTTTTATGGATCAAATAACTTTTGAGCAAATTGATTTACCAACTGATATTATATCAGATAGGAGACCATTTTTAGTCGAAGGTATGATAGTTCAGATTGAATATTTTGAAGATGAGCCATTAAGTGTCACCTTACCTGAGAGAGTAATATGTAAGGTAAAAGAAACTGAACCAACTGTTAAAGGGCAAACTGCTTCTAATAGTTTTAAACCTGCTACTTTAGAAAACGGCTTTAGGATTTCTGTACCACCATTTGTTCAACAAGATGAAGAAATAGTAGTCTCCACTGAGACATTAGAGTATGTAGAACGAGCATAATTAAAAAAAATAGTTAGGATTAAAGTGCCTAATCAAAGTGCAACAATAAATGTTATGATACAAGCTGCAAGAAAAGCAGCTAAGAGTTTACTAAAAGATTTTGCTGAAGTAGAAAACTTGCAAGCATCAACAAAATCTCCAGGTGATTTTGTATCCAAAGCAGACCTAAGGGCTGAAAAAATAATAAGGTATGAGTTAGAGAAAGCTCGTCCCTACTATGGTTGGGTGGGTGAGGAAAGTGAAGAAGTCATTGGGAAAGATCCAACTAGGAGATGGATAGTTGATCCTTTAGATGGTACTAGTAACTTTCTTCATGGAATACCACATTGGGCAATTTCAATTGCCTTAGAACATAAAAATGAAATTACTACAGGTGTGATTTATGACCCCATTAAAGATGAATGCTTCTTTGCTGAAAAAGGAAATGGTGCTTGGTTAAATGATAAAAGGTTGAGAGTATCTGGCAGAACTCAAATGATTGAGATGTTATTTTCAACTGGAATTCCTTTTGCAAATAAATCAGGGTTGTCTTTAACACTTAAAGAGATAGAATCTATTATGCCAAAGTGTTCAGGGTTACGTAGAGATGGTTCAGCGGCCTTAGATCTAGCCTATGTAGCTTCAGGTAGATTTGATGGATACTGGGAAAGAGGTCTTAATAGCTGGGATATAGCAGCTGGAATTATAATTGTAAAAGAATCAGGTGGTATAATTAGCTCATTAAAGAAAGGAGAAGATCCTATTTCTAATGGATCAATTCTTGCCGCAAGTGATAAAGTTTTTGAAGATTTTTCAAACCTGATTATGACTTAACATACTTTCTTTTATTTAACACCTTTAATTCAGTCTCTCCACAAAATAATTTTCCTTTTGAATAAATGAACTTAATAATTCCAAGCCCTTTATTGTCTAAAGAAGAAGTTATACTACCAACTGGCTTACCATTTTCATTTGTTATTTGGCTATTTAATTTTAATACTTGCGTCGCACTTTGCAATATTACTAATCCATTTTTTAAAGCTGTTTTGTGTCTCATTCTAGCAGTAACTTCTTGACCAACAAAACATCCTTTAGTGAAACTTACTCCATTTATTTTATCAAAACCTGTTTCCAGTATATAAGTATCACCACTTTTCAGTTCGTGCCCACATTTGGGAATACATAAATCAATTCTTTTTTTTTCATATTCTTTAAAGAAATTTTTCTCAACTTCTAAATCATGGTTTATTAAATTTCTAAAAACAATTTTTCTCCAACCAAGTTTTTTGTTTCTGGGATCGTAAAAACTACCTTTAGTACTTTCACCAAAACCAAGAATAATTGATGACTCAATTTCTTCAAATGAAACATTAGATCTTAATTTATATAAATTTAATCTATCCAAAAATTCTTTATAGTTTTCCAAATCGATATCTATAAAAAAATTTTCTTCATCTAAACCCGCAATAAAAAAATCAAATAAATATTTTCCCTGAGGTGTAAGTAATGCAGAATATATTAATGATGAGATTGAATCCTCAATATTATTAGTTATTATCCCTTGCAGAAATTTTTTTGCATCTGAACCAGAAACTTTTACTAACTTTCTCGATTTGTCTAAAAATTGTCCTCTTTCAAGATTCAATTAACTTTACCCTCTATTTGTTGTAGATTATATAAATCATTATACAGTTTTTTATTATTTATTAAATTTTTGTGAATACCTTCCTCTACTACTTTACCTTTATCAATAACTACTATTTTATTTGCATTTTTTATATTTGAAATTTTGTGTGATATGTAGACCGTTGTCTTATTTAAAGTTGCTTTTTTAAAGGCTTTTTGCAACAACTCCTCTGATTTTGAGTCTAAAGCTGTGGTAGGTTCATCAAGCAATAATATAGGACAATTTCTAACTAATGCTCTTGCAATAATTACTCTTTGTCTTTGCCCACCTGATAAGTTAGATCCTCTAGGACCTACTTTTGTATAAAGTTTTTTAGGCATATTATCAGAAAATTCTTTTACATAAGAAATATCACAAGCATTTAAGATTTCTGATTTTGTAGCATCTAATTTACCAATTTTGATATTCTCATATATAGTTTCATCAAATAACTGATTTTCTTGAATTATGATTGAGATATTGGATCTGAGTTCATTCGGGTCAATAATAGAAATATCCGCTCCATCAATAAAAATTTTACCACTAGTTGGACTTAAAATTCCTGTCATAAGTTTCAAAATAGAACTTTTTCCTGCTCCTGATTTTCCAACTAAAGCAACCAACTGACCTGAAGGTATTGAAAAAGTAATATCATCTAATATTTTTTTATCTCCCTTTACTAATGACACATTTTCAAAATTAATATCACCATAAAAGTTTATTTTTTTATTTATATATTTTAAACCATTAGTTACAGGTAATGGACTTTGTACCATGAATAATTCATGTACTTTATCTGCACTTGCAAGCATAACTTGAAAATTTCCAGCTACATTACTTAATCTACGTAGTGGCTCAAAAATTAAGGCCATTGCAGTAAAAAAAGCCATAAAATCACCAATAGATTTTGCGCCAGAAACAATCTGTGCTCCACCAAAAATCATTACACCTAAAAAACCAATCCCTGCAATAAAATCAATTAACGCAGGTGTTGAAGCAACTCCACCCTCAATTTTTAATTTAATTTTTCTAACTTTCTCTAATAACTTTTTAAAAGAATTAAGTCGATATGTTTGAAGAGAGTACAATTTTAAAATTGATATACCATGAAAAATTTCATCTAAAGAGATACTTAAATCTGCCTCAATATTTCTATTTTCTCCAGATATTTTACGGATCCATTTTTGCAATAAAAAAATTGGGATTACGAGTATAGGAGCACCAATAAAAGCAATAACTGTCCATTTCCAATCTACATATAAGGCAACGGCAATTAACGAGACAAGGGCAATACCATCCTTCACTAAAGTCATAAAAATTGTACCGGCAGAACTTGTAATTAATCTTGTATCAACCCTCATTCTTTCAATCAATGTACCAGGTGAGGTTTTATCATAAAAAGGAAGATCCAAATTAATTAATTTCTCTAAAAGCTTTTGCTGTAATGATTTTTCAACTTTTTGTCCTACCCAAGTTACAATTAATCGTTGAATAAGACCGGCACATGATCTAAGAAAAAAAATTATAAATATAATAAAACCTACTGAAATTAAAGCAGATTGATTGCTTGGAATAAAAACTTTGTCAAACATAGACTTTATAGAATAGGAAAGTAATCCCAACATGCTTCCTTCAAGACTCATAAAAAATATCCCGATAACTAATATTGGCCAATATTTTTTGAAATAATTAGTCCAATACCACTTTATAACTAAATAAGGATCCTCTTTTAACTTTTTTGAAGTTTTTTTTAGTTTACCACTTGGCATCAAATTTTCTGCTCATACTAATTATCCCCTATATTCTTTTGTAAGTTTATTGGGGTCGTATTTATTTTTTATCCACGAACGAAAACTTAAACCAGAAATTTTTTGTTCCTTTCCATATGTATCTAACATAAAATCTAGTATACCAGATCTTGAGAACTTAAGATGTAAAAATCTTAAAGAAAGTTGTTTTCTAGCGATTGGGAAAGGTGTATTTAATACTACCAGGTGATACATAACTGATGCTAATCCAGCCCTATCAGCTCCAGATTTACAATGTAACAAAATAGGATAATTAACCCTTTCAAAAATATCTGCCAAACCAAGCAATTCTTTTGAACTAGCTAGTCTTGTGGCATAAAGAGGATGATCTATTAATTTTATTCCTAAATCTTTACATTTTTGTAATTCTAAAAAATAAGATCCTTGATTACTTGCTCCTCTTAAATTTATCACTGTCTTTATACCACTTTTAGCCCAAGTTTTCAATCTATCTGGAGAAGGCTGATTAGATCTAAAAACTCCAGGTGCGACCTCTGCTTTGTTATGATAAAAAAATCTTAAAAATTCGTGATCAATCCAAAAAGCATGGCGCTTTGCTGAATTAAATTGTTTTTTTGAACCATCCAAATTTTCTATAGATTTTCTCCAATCTAAATCAAACTTATTAAATTTATTTTTTATAGTGGAAAACAATCTAAACTCATTATAAATGTTGATATGAATTTTTAATAATTAACTTTATAATCAAAAATAAGCAACCTCTGTTAATATCAGTGAATATTAAATTAAATAATAAATAATCTATAAATGGAAAAAATACAAAAAATCAATTTATCATTTGGGAAAGACCATCTTGCTATCCCAGGACCTTCAAATATTCCACAAAGGGTTTTACAAGCTATGAATCAGCCTTCACCAAATATTTATGGTGAAGAAATAATTGACACAACGCAAAAAGTGATGAATGGGATTAAAGATTTTGCTAATACTTCAGGAAGCGTAATTATTTATATTGCCAATGGCCATGGTGTATGGGAGGCAACATTAGTAAACTTATTCGAAGAAGGTGACAAAATTTTACTTTGCTGTAATGGTCATTTTGGACATAAGTGGGGTAAAATAGCAAAAAAATTAAAATTAAAAATTGAATATCTTGATGTTGGGTTTTCTGAAGCAATAGACCCAGGTAAAATTGAAGCAATTTTAAAAAAAGATGGAAAACAGGAAATAAAAGGTGTTCTAACTACTTATACCGACACATCTAGTTCAGGTAAAAATAATATCAAAGAATTTAAAAATGCTATTAATTTGGCAAATCACGGCGCTTTATTAATAGTAGACTGTATTGCATCTTTTGGCTGTGAAAGGATTGAGATGGATCCTTGGGGAATTGATGTCTTAATAACTGCTTCACAGAAGGGTTTAATGACACCTCCAGGACTTGGTTATTGTATAATTAGCGAAAAAGTTAAAGAAAATATAAATAATTACAAACCTAGTAATAAAATGATATCTCCATATTGGGATTGGCAACCTCGACTTAACCCAGAAAGATTTTATGAAATTTTTTCTGGTACACCACCAACAAATCTTTTGATCGGACAACTAGAAGCCCTTAAAATGTTAAATGAAGAAGGAAGAGAAAATGTTTTTTTAAGACATAAAATTTTATCTGGAATGGTTTGGAGTTGTATAGAACACTTAGGTTCAGATGGTAATGCTCTAGAACTTAATATCAAAAATATTAAAGAAAGATCAAACGCAGTCACAACAGTATTTTCAAGAGGCTTTGATTTTACCAAAACACGAGAATGGATATCTGAACAAGGTGGTGTAGACCTTGGAATTGGGTTAGGTTTTACATCCTTAGAGTTACTGGAAGGAAAATCAGTTTTTAGGATTGGACATATGGGGCATTTAAATCCTCACATGATTTTAGGTGTTTTATCTTTACTAGAAGCTGGATTAACTATGAATAAAATACCCCATCGATCAGGTGGGGTAACTGCAGCAAACAATTTTATGCTGAAAATGATAAAACAATAACTTAAAATAATTTTTTATAATGCAAGTTTTAGAGAAGAAGAAAAATAATCTAAATCTAGGTCATTTCCAACAGTTAGTCTAATACATCTATTTAAAGGAGCTACTGATGGCATCCTTATAAAAATACCAAGATTTATCAAATTTTCCATTACCTTTTTGGCATATTCACTGTTTTTACCACAGTCTATTGCTACAAAATTTGTGAATGATTTAATATATGTTAGGTTATTTATTTCAGAAATTTTATATATTTTAGATTTTGCTAACTCTACATTTTTAAGAATATTATTAAGATATTTTTTATCATTTAGTGAAGCTAGAGCACCGCATTGAGCAACCCTGTTAACTCCAAAATGATTTCTAATTTTGTCAAAATTTCTTATCAGGTTTTCTTCACCAAAAGCATATCCTATTCTTGCTCCCGCTAAGCCATAAGCCTTTGAAAAAGTTCTGAATCTAATTACTTTTTCACTTTTGATATCTATATCAGGAATAAAGTTTGTTGGTGCAAAATCAGAATATGCTTCATCTAAGCAAAGCAAACAATCCTCCGGTAAATTTTTTATAAAATCATTAATTTTTTTTCCTTCAAGAGCAGTTCCCATTGGATTATCTGGATTAGCCAAATAGACTAATTTAGCATTATTTTTTTTAACAGAATCTAGAAGTCCATCTAAGTTTTCATGATCATTACAATATGGAACAAGAATAAGTTGTCCACCGGATGCATTAACATGGTAGTTAAATGTAGGATATGCTCCTAAAGATGTAATAACTTTAGTATTAGTTTTTACCAATAACCTTACCAAATAACCAAGTAAGGCATCAATACCTTCGCCTATAATTATATTTTTAATACTAATTTTTAATTTTTTTGAAAGTGCAACCTTAAGATCAAAATTTTCTGGATCTCCATATTTCCAAATATCTTTTGCAATACAGATTTTCATTGCATTAATAACACTTTCGGAAGGACCAAATACACTTTCATTTGCTCCCAAACGAGCTTTAAACTTCTTACCTAAGTTTCTTTCCTGAGTTTCTGGACCAACAAATGGTACATCAGCAGATAATTTCTTTATTATATTTGTGTAAGAAGGCATGGTATTTATTATTAATTTAATCTATCAATTGCTTTTAATTTTGTTTCTATTTCAGTAACTAAAATAGAACTTCTTTTTCTTATTTTATCAATAACATCTTTTGGAGCTTTTTCTAAAAAGCTTTTATTTTTAAGCTTATTATTTAACATAATTTGTTCAGATTTAAGTTTTTTATAAGATTTATCTAACCTAGACTTTTCTTTAGATATATCAATTAAATTTTCTAATGGAATAAAGCACTCAATACCTGGAATAGTAATATTTATAGACCCACTTTGTATTAAAATTTCATGCTCAATACTTTCCAATCTTGCAAGTCGTTTAATTATATTTTCATTATTCTTCAAACACTGAAGAAATTTCTTATTTAAACTTACAATTTTAAGGTTAATTTTTAGGCTAGCAGGAATATTAACTTCAGATCTAGCTGATCGAATTTCTTGTATTAAATCAATCAACCAATTTATTTCTTTTTGAGATTCATCATCACTATGAAGTACATTCGGAAAATCAGGCCATGTTTCATGCACAATCATATTTTTACGATTTTTATTCTGCTGCCAAATTTCTTCAGTTATAAAAGGCATGAAAGGATGTAACATAATTAAACATTGATCTAATACCCATGCAAATGTTAATTGTGTTTCATTTTTTAATTTGACATTATCTCCAGAAAAAAGCGACTTTGAAAATTCAATATACCAATCACAAAACTTTGACCAAATATGACTATATAGATGATTTGCTGCATCATTAAAACGGAACGTTTCTATAGCACTATCAACTTCTCTTTTTAAATCAGTAGTTTGAAAAATAATCCATTTATTTATGCTATTAGTTACAGTATCTGGGTTAAAATTGGTTGAAGACTCACAATTATTTAATTGTGCATATCTTGCAGCATTCCAAATTTTTGTTCCAAAATTCCTGTAACCTATAACCCGTTCAGTTGATAATCTTAGATCTCTACCCATTGCAGCCATTGAAGATAAAGTAAAACGGACAGCATCAGCTCCATATTTATCAATTAATTCTAGTGGATCTAAAACGTTACCAAGCGATTTAGACATTTTTTTTCCTTTTTCATCCCTTACTAAAGCGTGTACATAAACTTTTTTAAATGGAACGTTATCAACTAAAACCAGTTGCATCATCATCATTCTAGCTACCCAAAAAAACAAAATGTCAAATCCAGTAACTAGAACACTTGTAGGAAAATATTTATCTAATTCGCTATTGTTACTAGGCCACCCTAATGTTGCGATTGGCCATATGCCAGATGAAAACCATGTATCTAAAACATCAGTATCTCTAACTAATTTTTTATTACCAGATAATTCTTGAGCTTTTTCTTCTGATAAAGCACAATAATAATTCCCATTCTCATCATACCAAACAGGGATCTGGTGACCCCACCATAATTGCCGACTAATACACCAAGGTTCAATATTTTCCAACCAATTAAGATAAGTTTTAACATCTCTTTTTGGATAAATTTTTGTCCTGCCATCCTTTACTGCATCAATAGCTGGTTGAACAATTTTTTTTGTATCCACGAACCATTGTTTTGTTAAAAAAGGTTCAACTACTACTTTTGATCTATCACCAAATGGTTGAATAATTTTCTTTTGTTCTGTTTTTAGTAAAAAACTGGCTTTATCTAATTCTTCTAAAAGCATTTCCCTTGCTTTAAATCTTTCCAGTCCTCTATATTTCTGTGGAATGAAATCCTCGTGAAGTAGGCAAGCAGATTCATCCATTAATTTAAAAAATTCCAATTTATGTTTTTTTGCTACGTTATAATCATTAAAATCATGTGCTCCAGTTATTTTTACTGCTCCAGATCCAAAATTTGGATCAGCAAATTCATCAGCTATTATTGGAATAGATCTATTCGCAATTGGAATAATTACCTCTTTACCTACAATATTTTTATATCTTTCGTCATCAGGATTTACTGCAATTGCACCATCTCCAAGCATAGTTTCTGGTCTAGTCGTAGCAATCGAAATGTAATTCCTATTATCTTTAAAACTTAATGTACCATTTTCATCCTGCTCAAGATAATCATAATTCTCTCCATTTTTTAGAGGATATTTTATATGCCAAAAATATCCATCAACCTCAATATTCTCTACTTCTAAGTCAGAGATAGCTGTTTTAAAGTGAGGATCCCAATTAACTAACCTTTCACCTTTGTAGATATATCCCATCTCGTACATTTTCACAAAGGCAGTAAGAACTGAATTTTGAAATTCTGCATCCATTGTAAAACGATTTCTTTCCCAGTCACAAGAAGCCCCTAATCTTTTTAATTGTTCAATTATCATTCCACCACTTTGAGCTTTCCATTCCCAAATTTTTTCTAGAAATTTTTCTTTACCAATTTCCTCTCTTGAAACACCTTCTTTTTTCTCTAAATCTCTTTCAACGACCATTTGAGTTGCGATGCCTGCATGATCTTGGCCGGGTTGCCATAAAGTATCAAACCCACGCATTCTGTGCCAACGTACTAAAATATCTTGAATAGTATTATTGAAAGCATGTCCCATATGTAAATTACCTGTTACATTAGGTGGCGGAATTACTATTGAAAAGGGAAAGCAAGATGATTTTTTCGAATGAACACCTGCACGAAAGGAATTTGTTTCTTCCCATTTTTTTAGTAAACGATCTTCAACTTCTGTGTGTTTAAAAGTTTTTTCCATTATTATAATTCTATCATATGGTTTATTTAGAAAATTTTTTTTCTATTTCTTCAATTACAATTTCTCTTATAATTTTCTTCAACTCATTTAAATTTAGTTTAATTTTTTCTAAATCATTTTCTGATTCTTCAGAAATTAATTGATCACTTCTTAAATATAAAATGTTATTAACATCTAAATTCTCTTCGTCAAATTTATGCAACTCATTTGACACATAATTTTCAATTTTTTCAATTTTAACTCTCAAATCCTTTTTATTATTCAATGATTTATCTATAGGTTTAATAACCTTTGACCTTTTTTGTATTGAAGAAACTGTAGGATTATTTAATTTTTTTTGTTTGTTAGGCAATTAATTGTATCCTGGTACTAAAATTAAGTTTAGAAATATTGATATTCATTATGTATTTATATTTAATAAGTTTTAAAATTAGTTTATTTTTGGAACTGCTATATTTAGTTTTTTTAAATTAAGTTCACCAATAGCGGATAATAAAGAAAACCTTGCATACATATGTTCCCTTTCAGCAGAAGCAAGTTGGGTTCTGGCATCTAAAAGACTTTGCTCTGCGTTAATTACATCAAGAGTAGTTCTAGTGCCTAATTTTTCTTCAACTACAACACCATCATATGCTAAACTTGAAGCTTCTACCTGTCGTTTTCTAGCTTCTATACTGGCTTTTGAAACTAGAACATTTGACCAAGCTAAGGCGATATCTTGTTCAACTAATCTCTTAACTAAAAATGTACTTTCCTTTTGTGCTTTATAATTTATTTTAGCTTGATTAATTTCGCTATCAATTCTTCCAGAGTTAAATATTGGGATAGAACCTTCTAATCTAAATGTAACTGAATTGCTATTTCCAGATGAGCTATTATAGCCATTTGAAAAAATTGACTTGAAACTAATTAAAGGAGATTTTTGACTTTTAGCAATGTCAATTCTAATTCTAGCAATCTGTTCTTCAATTTTAGCAGCTATAATTTTTGTATGTGTTTTTAATGAGTTTTGTTTTGCAATTTCTAAAGAAGAAGGTAATTTAAATATGGTTTTAATATTCATCAATTTATACGGCTTAATTCCTACCAAACTCAAAAACAATTCACTACTAATTTTAAGTGAACCAACTTTTGCTGTAAGATTAGCTTTTGCAGCAGCTAGTGCAGATTCAGCCTGAGAAACATCAGTTCTAGTAACTTCTCCTAATTGAAATCGATCTCTTATTTCAAGAAACTGTCGCTCAAGAACTGCAACATTATTATTGCTTAACTCAACAAACTTTTGGTCGCGCAAAACATTTAAATAAGAATTAATTGTATCTAATAATACTTTTTGTTCTAATTCTTGCAATTGCAATTTTGCAATTTTATATAAAGCTTCATCTATAAGAACTCTACTTTTGGACAAATTTCCATCTGATATATTGTAACTACCAGTTAAAGAACTTGAGTAACTATCACTTTTTGAAGTTTCATTAATATTCCATCCTCTAGATCCATTAATTGATGCTGAAAAATTTAATCCTAATGCGGACTTCGAAATATCAATCACAGTTTTAGTAGATTGCAGTTGAGTTCTTGCTAATAAAAGCTGTTTATTAGTTGAAAAAGTTAATCTTAAAACTTCATCTAATGTATCAGCGTTCAAATTTGGACTTAAGGCCCAAAAACACCACATCATTATTAACAACATTTTAAAAAAAGTTAATTTAATTATTTTCAACACATCTATCATACAAAACTAATTTTAATCATATATTGTTAGAAAATGAATTTTTTCTCAATAGAAAAATCACCCAATAATGGAGCATAAGCATCAAAACCATAATTCCAGTCAATACTATTTGTTTTTTTTATACCTAATCTACATTCCCCTTTACCACCTTCCAGAAAAATTGCTACTATTCTACCACCTTTTTTAACTTGTTCTTGAATATTCAAAGGAATAGTTTCGACACCACCTTGTATAATTAAAGCATCAACCTTTTCTTCATAATTTATTCCATCTGAAAGACTTCCTTCATAAATTACAGTATTTTCAATAGAAGTTTCCGAAAGAAGTCTTTGTGCATTTTTAAAGAAAAATTCATCTTCTAGAGCAATAACTACCTCAGCTAGTTGAGAAAGTATTGCTGACGAATATCCTAAACCACAACCTATGTCTAACACTAAATCATTGGAATTCACTCTTAATAATTCTAGCATTTTAGCGAAAATTCTAGGTTCTAATAAATATCTGCCATTTCCTAAATAAATGCTGGTTTCACCATAAGCAATTGAAACATACTCATCAGGAACAAATTTTTCCCGAGAGACTACTGATAGTGCTTGTAGAATAGAGTAGTTAGTTACATCAGCTGTTCTTATTTGACAATCAACCATTTCTTGTCTTGCTTTAGAGAAATCAAACATTAAATCACCATAATTTATTGATGATTACTATATCGCACAAGTAACTCATAGTATCAATATTAGTTATTTTTGGATCAGTAGTTTTTTGGAAAAATCATTTAATAAATATTTATCTTTAACAGACCTTGTATTTGTTTTATCAAATGCTATTAATTAAAGGTCTTAGGCGTGTTGGCAGAGTGGTGATGCAGCGGATTGCAAATCCGTTAACACGTGTTCGATTCACGTACACGCCTCCAAGAACTTAATATAATTCTTATAGCGATGAAGATAGTGCTTTTTGTGATATATTACTTATAAACAATACTTATAATTCTACATTCTGTAGATCTTTCTTAATATACTTTAGTAGGTGATGCTTCTTGATTACGTTGATTGAAAGAGTCCATACAATCTATGTAATATTCCCTATCCATACTTTAAGATCTTTCTAAATGTTTGAGACACATTGATGTATCAGGCAGATAATGATCAACTGACTTTTTACTATCATAAAAGCCTGTTAAATATTCTATTGTAGTCTTCATAATTTTTAATAATCTATATTCTTAACCAAATGGTAAAATGAATGAAACATGGATCGTAAATTTTGGTATTGTAAATTCTATTTAATCTCTAACAATGTGAAGTAATCTGACTATCTAAATTCATGAGTTTTATTCCTACTCCTGAGCAGATTAAGTTTCTGGTTGGGTTATGTTATTCTTTTATTCTTGTTTTTACTTAGTTTTACTTAATAGAGAGTAGTTTCAGGCAACTTGTAAGCATTGTAGATAAAGTTACTTATATTTTTTAGCATCAATCATAGATTTAAAATCTCTTGAAATTTTAAATTAGATATTAATACCAATATAGCTTATGTATTAGGTTTTAAGAGGATAGACATGTAATTAGAAGATAGTATCATCAGGTCAATTAGACGCCCATGCTATAAAAGATTTATAATAATTTTTTGAAACTCAAATTATACAAAGCACCTGGAATATATTGTTTCTTTTCTTTTCTTATTGGAAGTTTTTTGAAATTTGTAATAGTTAAATCAAATTCATTACATAATGATCTGATATAGTTAGTTGAATGTGAATATCTTCCAGATTTTTCTAGGATATAGTCATCAGCAGTCGTGAGCTCAATGGAAAATACTAGATTCGCAATTTTTTGGTTTCTTTTTTTAATTAACCTAAAAACTTCATATAGATCCCCAATATATATAAAAACATCAGCTGCAAGAAAATAATCAAAATTTAGAGTATTATTGGTTAAATAGTCTATGATTTCAGTTTTAATTAATTTGTCATAAACATTTTTTTTCCTAGCTTCATTAATCATATTAGTCGATAAGTCGATACCCTCAATATAATTGCAATTTTTATTTAATTCTAAACCAACAAGGCCAGTGCCACATCCAAGATCCATAACAGAACCAAGCGAGTTTAATGAATTCTCTAGAAGTAAATTTTTAATTTCTTTTGGGATTTTATAATCTAAATCGTTTATCAGTGATTTTTCGAAATAATTTGCATAATAATCAAATAGTCCAGTTATATAATCCCTAGGTGCAGTTTTTGTTTTGTGACCTGTGAGTGAGTTAAAAACATGTAAGGCGGATTGATGGTTAGGTTCAATTTTCAAACAAGTTTTTAAATTATCAGCTGCTTTGGATAGTAACCCTACTTTTGTGTAATCAAGTGAAAGATTATAGTAAATATTAGCATTATTAGCATCAAAATTTAATGCTTTTTTAAAATATCTAATAGCAATTTTTGGCAAATTCTTGATACTGTAAATAATTCCTATGTGAAAATATATATTAGCGTTTTGAGGATTTATCTTTAATCCTTGCATTAGAATTTTTTTAGATTCCTCATGTTTTATTGCGTTTGTTAGGATTATTCCAAGATTAACATATGCTTCCTGAAATTTAGGATTTATTTTTATAACTTGTTTGAGG
>CACMNE010000012.1:0-36794 GCA_902614945.1 uncultured Alphaproteobacteria bacterium | reverse complement strand
TAAGAAATGCCTTGATTTCTGTATCTAATAAAAAAGGTCTTGGAAAATTTGTAAAAAATCTTGGTTTATTAGGTGTAAAAATTATAGCTAGCGGAGGTACTGCAGAATACATAAATGATCTTGGATTAAATGTTACAGATATCGAAGCAATAACTGGATATCCTGAATTACTTGATGGTAGAGTAAAAACTCTTCATCCAAAAATACATTCTTGTATTTTAGCTGATAGAGGAAATAAAAATCATATTCAAGATTTGAAGAATTTTGAATTAGAAGCAATAGATCTAGTTGTATGTAATCTATATCCTTTTTCAGATGCAGTTTTTAAAAATAAAAACAATAAATATTGTATTGAGAATATAGATATCGGCGGAATTACTTTATTAAGGGGCGCTGCCAAAAACTATAAATATGTAACTGTAGTTACTAATTTTTCCCAATATGAAGAAGTTATCAAACACTTTTTAAAGTATGATGGATGTTCAACTTACGATTTTCGTTTAGAAAAAGCTCACAAAGCATTTAACTATACAAGTAATTATGATTTACAGATATCAAAATGGTTTTCAAAAATTAATAAAAAAGATTTCACAAAACTAGAAATGAATGGTGTTAAATTTAAAGATGAACTTACTTATGGCGAAAACGCTCATCAAAAAGCAGAATTTTTTCAAGATGAAGAAACTAGGAAAAATTGGGGAAATTTTAAAAAATTACATGGAAAAAAACTATCCTATAATAATCATCTAGATCTAGATGCAAGTTTGAATTTACTTTATAATTTTAAAAATTTCAAAGAGGATATTGTTGGCATAATAAAACATACCAATCCATGCGGAGTAGCAAGTGGAAAAAACCTTCTGGAAGCATTCAATAATGCAATGGCATGTGATCCAATATCTGCATTTGGCGGTATAATTGTTTTCAACAAAAAAGTTCAAAAAGTTGTAGCAAATAAAATAAATAAATATTTTTTTGAAATGATAGTTGCACCGGGTTTTGATGGTGAAGCAGAAAGAATTTTGACCAAAAAGAAAAATCTTAGACTCATTTCTTTAAATAATAATTGGCGCTCAAATAAAATGAGAGATACTGAGTTTAGATCTGTTATACAAGGGGCATTAATTCAAGAACCGGACACTAAATTAATTACTAAGGAGGACTTAGAGGTTGTAACAAAAATTTCACCCACTAATAGAGAAATAAAAGATTTGATATTTGCATGGACAGTAGTAAAATTAGTTAAATCTAATGGTATTGTTATAGTTCAAAACATGAAAACAATTGGTATCGGCTCCGGACAACCAAGTAGGATTGATAGCTCCAAAATAGCAATTAGAAAAGCATTAGAATTAAGTACTAAAAGTAGTAAAATAAAGGTTAAAAATGCGGTAATGGCGTCTGACGCTTTCTTTCCATTTTCTGATGGTATTGAGGATGCATTAGCCAATGGAATTAATGCTATAATTCAGCCTGGAGGGTCTATAAGGGATGATCAGGTAATTCAATTAGCAGACAAAAGAAATGTAAGTATGGTGTTTACTGGAATAAGATCATTTAAACATTAAATCTAAAGATCTTTTTCCAGGTTTCTTGCTTCATTTTCTAATAAAATTGGTATACCATTTCTTATAGGGTAGGCCAGTCCAGCAGCTTTAGAGATGAGTTCTAACTTAATTTCATCAAAAACAAGTTTAGTATGTGTTTTTGGGCATACTAAAATTCTAAGTAAATTTAAGTCAAAATCTGAGTTATTTTTTTTCATTGAAGTGGACCAAAAGTAGTTTCAGCTTTAATACTCATTTCCATCAAAGTAGTCAAAATTGCAACTCTCTCTTTAATTGTTTTTGCTTCTAATAATGCTTGCTTCTCGTCATTCTCAAAAGGGCAGAGTATAGAAAGAGAATTAATAAGAAGTTCATCATCAGCTTTCTTTAAACTTTCCCAATCAGTCTGTAAATTAGTAATTTTAAAATATTCTGATATTGTCTCAAGAAAATCATTTTTGTTAAATGATGTCGGTAGTTTTTCCAACATACCATCATTTCTGAAGTTACTCCAATCAACTTCAGCTTTTATATATGGTTTAAAAGTATCAATTTTCTTAACATAATTAAACCTTGAAATACCAGATAGAGTTATCAAATATCTCGAATCTTCAGTCTCTGTAAAACTAATTAAACGACCAACACATCCTACATTATTAAGTGTAAGATTAGTTTCTGCATCATTTTTCTTGTTTGATTTAGGTTGTATCATACCAATAAATCTATGCTCTGTCGCTAAGACATCTTCAATCATTTTTAAATACTTTGGTTCAAAAATATTCAGTGGAAGACGTGATTTTGGTAGCAGTAAAACACCACCTAAAGGAAATATTGGTATGTTTTTAGGATAATTAGAAATATTTTTATAGTCACTCATTTTAATATCTTATCTTAGGAAAATATAATAGATGATAATTTTCTTCTAGCTTTTAAAACTAATTCATTTTCATTTCCTAATGTATCAAACAACAGAATTAATTGGTCTTTAGCTTTACCATTTTCCCAACTTTTATCAATTTTAAAAATATTTAAAAGATTTTCTATAGATTCCTCATAATCTTCATTTGCAATTTGAGACAATGCTAACTCAAATTTAAGGTCTAAGCTGTTAGGGTTTTTTTCAAGATCATTTTGAATATTTTCAAAAGATCTTGTTTTTGAAACTTTATTTAGTAGTTCAATCTCACTATTCAATTCCTTAAAAATAGGTTCTTTTTCAATTTCTTTTGGGATAGAATTTAATTTGTTCAAAGCAACGTCAAAAGTCTTTTCAGCAATATAACTTTTTACGACCCCAACATTTGCAGTTATATTTTTATTATCTTCATCTAAAACTTCTTGGAATTGATTTCTTGCTTCTTCAAATAAGCCATTTTCTAGTTTTATATTTGCATTTTCTAAAATTTTATCAAGGTCACTTTCAACTTCTACGCCACTTTTTGTAATAATGTTGGAGATAAACTCTTTTATTTGGTTTTCAGTTTGAGCACCCATAAATCCGTCAATTGGTTTTCCTTGAAAAAAAGCATATACTGCTGGAATTGATTGAATACGAAGTTGAGAGGCAACTCCTTGATTTTCGTCAATATTTATCTTAACTAACTTAATTTTACCATTATAAGACTTAATAGCTTTTTCAAGATTAGGTGTTAGATTTTTACAGGGTCCACACCAAGGGGCCCAAAAATCAACAATTATAGGATATTTGTTACTGGCATCTATAACATCAGTGATAAATTCGTTGTCGCTAGATTCTTTTATAATATTATCTAGATTATTCAATTTTTTTCCTTCGATTTACTTTAATTTTACTGGTCTAAATTTTTATATATATTTAAAAACTCTTCTCTACTTTTTAAAGGATTTTTTAAAACTATTTTACATTTTTTTAGTATTTTTTCATCAGGTTCTAAAAAAATTTTATTTGCCTCTTTTTTATTAAAACCTGCAATTTTTGTTGCTTCAATCCAAGCAGCTTTTCTATCAGCATTTTTAATTTTTGTTTTAATTTTGTTTGGTACTAGTGCTGGTAACCCAAAACGAATATGAATAGCCTCCTGTAGTTTTTTTTCTAAATTGATGTAAGAACTACCCACTTCCTTTTTCACGGGAGAAATTAAGTCACCAATTACATATTCTGGAGCATCATGCAATAAAGAAACAAGTTGCCATTTTTTTTCTATTTTCGGATTTTCTATACTAAAGATGTTCCAAACTAGAATGGAATGATTAGCGACAGAAAAAACAAAATCTCCTTTTGTTTGCCCGTTCCATCTGGCTTGAAAAGCAAGACCGTGAGCAATATCTCCAATCTCAATATCAAGTGGTGACGGATCTATCACATCGAGCCTTCTCCCAGAAAGCATTTTTTGCCAAGCTCTTTGTATCAATATAGAACCATAAATAAATTTAACAAATTTAATTTAAAATGCTTGAAAATGATTGTCCACTATGTTTTATCATTTCAGAATTATATGATTTTACAGGAGATTATTATAATGAGCAGTTCTTACATTGTTAAAGATATAAATTTGGCAGGTTTTGGAAAAAAAGAAATTCTGATTGCAGAGACAGAAATGCCAGGGCTGATTGCTACCGTGGATGAACTAGGGGGACAAAAACCTTTAAGCGGTGCTAAAATAGCAGGCTGTCTCCATATGACAATTCAAACGGCAGTTTTAATTGAGACTTTAGTTAAACTAGGAGCTCAAGTGAGATGGGCAAGCTGTAATATATTTTCTACACAAGACCATGCGGCAGCAGCAATTGCAGCCCAAGAAATTCCAGTATTTGCTAAGAAGGGCGAAACTTTAAAAGAATATTGGGAATATGTGGATAAAATTTTTCATTTTGACGATGGTTTCGCTAATTTAATTTTAGATGACGGTGGTGATGCCACTATGTACATTATATTAGGAGCTAGAGCTGAGTCTGGAGACGTAGATTTTCTAAAAAACCCAAATTCTGAGGAAGAGGAATTTTTATTTGAAACCATAAAAATGCGTTTAGAAAAAAGCCCAAGTTGGTTTTCTAAACAAAAGTCATCAATAAAGGGTGTTTCAGAAGAAACCACAACAGGAGTTCATAGATTATATCAAATGATGGAAAACAATGAACTTCCTTTTCCTGCTATAAACGTAAACGATAGCGTGACAAAGTCAAAGTTTGACAACAAGTACGGTTGTAGGGAATCTCTTGTTGACGGTATTAGAAGAGCAACTGATACTATGATAAGTGGAAAAACAGCTGTTGTTTGTGGTTACGGTGACGTTGGAAAAGGCTCAGCTGCTTCTTTAAGAGGAGCTGGGGCAAAAGTTGTGGTAACAGAAGTTGATCCAATTTGTGCATTACAAGCTTCAATGGATGGATTTGATGTAGTAACACTTGATCAAGTTGTTTCAAAGGCTGATATTTTTATTACAGCTACAGGAAATAAAGACGTAATTAAGATAGATGACATTCGGCAAATGAAGAATATGGCTATTGTTGGAAATATAGGTCACTTTGACAATGAAATTCAAGTTTCTGCACTTAAAAATCACAAGTGGGATAATATAAAGGATCAAGTTGATCTTATAGAAATGCCTGATGGTAAGAAGATAATTCTTCTGTCAGAGGGTCGACTTTTAAATTTGGGAAATGCAACTGGTCACCCTTCTTTTGTAATGTCTGCTAGTTTTACTAACCAAGTTTTAGCTCAAATTGAATTATGGGAAAATAATAAGAATTATGAGAAGAAAGTTTATGTGTTACCCAAACACTTGGATGAAAAAGTAGCTTATCTTCATCTAAATAAAGTCGGCGCTAGTTTAACAAAATTAGAAAAAGAACAAGCAGATTATATTGGTGTCAAAACAGAGGGACCGTTTAAACCTGATCATTACAGATATTAGTTAAGTCTCATTTTTTAATGGTCTTTCCAGGAGGTTTTTAATAGCTTTACTTATTTCAATATTTTCATTTATTAAATCATTGACCGTCTGTATTATAGGTAAATCTAGCTGATATTTTTTTGAAATTAAAACAGCAGCATTTGCAGTTTTTTTTCCTTCTATAGTTTCTTTTTTATTCTTTTTTTTTATATTTTTACAAATATTAATTCCAAAATTATAATTTCTTGAAAGCTTTGAATTACAAGTTAGGGAGAGATCACCTAAGCCAGATAGTCCAAAAAGAGTTTCAACTTGACACCCAAGAGCTTTACCAATTTGTCTAATTTCATAAAAACCTCTTGTGATTATTGCGCTTTTTGCACTTTCTCCTAACTCTTTTGCATCTGCAACTCCACATGCAATAGCAATAACATTTTTGAGTGCACCACCTAACTGAGTCCCTATTAAATCATTGTTTAAATAAATTCTAATACTTGGAGATGAAATGATATTCTGTACTTTTTTTCCTAAATTTTGATTATTACATGCAAGAGATAAAGCGATCGGTTTTTGTTTTATTATATCAGATGCAAACCCAGGTCCTGATAAAGCTAATAATTTATTTTTATTTAAAAACTTTTCCCCAATTTGAGTTTGGAATAAGCAAGTGTCAGAATCTATTCCTTTAGAACAAAAAACAAGAGGTTTATTTTCAAAAAAAGAATAATTTTTTCCTAAAAAATTTATTAAACTCTGTGCTTTAATGCATAATAAAATTATATCTGAATTTTCTACAACATTTAGTATGGACCGTCTTATTTTGAAATAGGGACTTAAGTGATTTATCAAATTCTCACCACTTAAAGAATTTAATTTCCTAATAATAATATCTTTGTTTATATTTGATCTATTCCATATATTAATTTCTTTTAAATTTTTGGAAAAATTATGTGCTAAAGAGGCACCAAATTGACCAGATCCAATAATCCCTATTTTCAAGCTTTCGCTCCTCTTTTGCCAAATCCAAGAATTGGTTTAGAAATTTTATCTAAAGGCCACCTAGGTTTTACAGTTAAATCTGTACTATTAAAATTGGATGATACATACTTTTCAAAACCTAGGAAAGCAATCATTGCAGCATTGTCTGTACAATACTTAGCTGGAACAGTAAAAAAATTAAAACTATTTTCATTAGCAATCTTCTCTAGTTCTGTTCTTATTTTTTCATTTGCAGCAACTCCACCAACGACAGCTAAACTTTTATGATTTTGATATTTTTCATAAAAAAATTTGATCGCATTTTTTGTTTTTAATTTGAATATTTCTGTTGCTGTTTTCTGAAACGAAGCGCATATATCATTTATATCTTTTTGGTATAATCCACCTTGCTTTTTTATTAAATTTTCTGTTTCACGCTTTACAGCAGTTTTTAGTCCTGAAAAGGACATATTAAAAGTACTATCGTACATTGGTTTTGGAAAATCAAAGCGTTCTTCATTTCCTTTTTTTGATCTTGTTTCAATTATTGGTCCCCCAGGATAACCAATACCTAGAAATGATGCTATTTTATCAAAGCATTCTCCTGGAGCGTCATCAATAGTACCTCCCAATCTATAAAAGTTATCAACCCCTTTAACAATTAAAAACTGACAATGACCACCAGATACCAACAAGGTTAAATAAGGGCAATCCAATTTGTGTAGCATTTTAACTGAAAAACAATGTGCAGCTAAATGATTTACTCCTACTATTGGTTTATTTAATCCTTTAGCCAGACCTTTTGCGAACATAACGCCTGACAAGAGACCACCGATTAAACCTGGTCCAGAGGTCACACAAATAAGATCTATATCTTTTACAGATATATTAGCTTTTTTAAGTGCTTCTTTAGTACATATGTCTATTCGTTCACTATGAGCTCTTGCAGCAATTTCTGGTACTATACCCTTAAATTCTGAGTGTAGACTATTTTGGTTTAAAACTATTGAAGATAATACTTCTATTTTTTTATTATCGGTACAATTTGTAATTTTTACAACTGAAGCAGCTGTATCATCACAACTACTTTCTACTCCTAAAACTTGATATGATTCATCTTTTGATTTTTTTTTCATAAGGGAGTTCTTGTATCTTTTTTGCATTCAAGATAACCATATATATATGGTTATCAATTCAAATAAAAGAGACTTTAAAGCAAATAAGCTTAAAATAGGAACTAGAGGTTCACCACTTGCTTTAGCTCAAGCCCTAGAAGTAAAAAAAGAAATTATAAAACATCATAAATTAAATGATCAATCAGTAGAGATAATAAGTATTAGTACTAAGGGAGATAGGGTTACAGACAGACCGCTTACTGAAATCGGAGGGAAAGGTCTTTTTACTGAAGAAATTGAAAACAAATTATTTCATAATGAAATAGACATAGCTGTTCATTCAATGAAAGATATGCCAACAGAATTCCCAACTGGATTGGGAATTAATACTTTTTTAAAAAGAGAGGATTTCAGGGATTCTTTCGTATCTTTGAAATATAATTCAATTAATGAATTACCGGTAGGAGCAGTTGTTGGATCGTCTAGTATTAGGCGTAAGGCTCAATTACTTAGTATTAGACCAGACTTGAAGGTTGTTGAATTTAGAGGGAATGTTCAAACTAGGTTAAAAAAACTTGAGGATGGAGTAGCAGATGCGACATTTTTAGCTTGCGCTGGCTTAATACGGTTAGGTATGAAAGACTTAGTAAATCCTATTTCTCCAGAAGTTATGATGCCAGCAATTGCTCAGGGTATTATAGGCATTGAGCAAAGATTAAATGACAATGAAATCACAGAGTTACTTTTTCCCCTCAATCATGAACAAACCGAAACTCAAGCTCTAGTTGAACGTGCATTTTTACAAGTTTTAGATGGATCATGCAGGACTCCTGTAGGATCTATTTCAAAAATAGACGGTGAAAAAATCATCTTTTCTGGACAAGTTTTAAAACCTGATGGTACAGAAATTATATCAGGACATTGGGAAGGTTTAGTAGGTAATCCAAAAGATTTAGGTAAAATGGCAGGAAATGAAATAAAGGAAAAAATCGATGATTCCTTTTTTAAACAAGAAAATTTTTCTTACTAGGACAGAGGAAGATAATTTAAATTTTCAGAAGTGTTTTAATTTATTGAAACCCAAATATCATACTAATGAAATATTTGTTTCTGCACCCCTTTTAGATATATTTTTTGTAAATATAAAGGAACTGTATATTCAGGAAACTAATTTAATTTTTACTTCTCGGTACGGAATTAAAGCAATTTCTGAACTTGAAAACCTAAAATTAAAAAAAACTTATTGTGTTGGAAAGTCAACTGCAGAAATAGCTACACAATTAGGATTTAAAAACATTTGCTACCCAGAAGAAGGTAACGCAAGAAGTTTAATTAATCTGATCTCAAAAGATAAAGATATGCTTCAAACTTTTCATTATTTAAGAGGTAATAAAGTTTCATTCGATTTGAAAAAAGAACTTTCTAATTTAGGTTTTAAAATAAAAGAAACAATAATTTACAAACAAAAAAACAACAAACTTTCTGATAAACAAAAAAGCTTAATCATGAGTGGAGAAATTGGAGGAATTATTTTCTTCTCAGCATCTGTTGCAAAAATTTTTTGCAAAGATATCAAAATAATTCCTGATGGGTTTTTGTTTTTTTGTATTAGTGATAGGGTTGCTGATAATATAATTAAGTCAAATATTAAGGGTGATTATATAATTAAAGTGGCAGATAAACCTAATGTAGAAGGTATAATTGATTTAGTTTGTAATGAAAATTATTTTAATTAACAATTTTAAAGAGAATATTTGAATGAATAATAGAAATAATAATAAGAAAAGTAGTATTCAAAAAGTGGACCCAAAAGCTAAGGTATCAGATGACAACTCTACAACATCAAAAAAAGATTTTAGTTCAAAAAGCTTTATAAATATTGTTTTCAATAAGTACAGAATTTTAGCATATTCTATTTTGATTATAGTTCCATTTTCATTTGTTATAGGTTCTCTTTGTTTTTGGATCTATGATTCAAATCTTAAACAAGACCAAATACTGGAGAGACTTTCTAATCAGTTGGAAACAATGCCAGCACCTATTAGCCAAGGAAGATTAGGTCTTATTATAAAAAAATCTAATGACGGGCTAATGTTAGAAATTAATAAAGAGATTTTATCTTTGAATGAGAAAATTCAAGAAATTGAAATTTTAATTAATTCTTTCCCAAAGCCTATAAGTGAGGGAAAAATTGGTTTAATTTTAGATAAAAAAATAAAGAAAATTAAAGGTGATTTAGAAAAAAAATTAACACAAAATTTATCATCTAAAAATAATTTTTCATCAATTTCAAAACAAAACGAAGAAATGATAAGTAAGATTAATGTTGAATTTAAGAAACTCCAATTATCCTTAGAAAATATTACCAAAATTATTGGAACTGAAGAAATAGAAGGCTCTTTAACTCAAGAAATTAGCCAACTAAAGTCACAAAGGAATAACAAAGTTTTACAAACTAATTCATTAGTAAGTGAAGAAGATGATCAAATAAAGAGAATTGAAGTAACTGAAGATTTGTCTTTAATAAAAAGACAATTTCCTGATTTTGCTTACAAAGCAATTAAAGAAGATCTAAAGGTGAATAGAAAAAGTGGATTCGTTAATACAGTTATTAATAATTTTCAATTAATATTTGTAAAAAGGTCTTTGACCCCTCAAGAAGGTAATACTGTGGATTCCATTTTATCAAGGGCTGAACATGCTTTAAATAATAAAAATTATGATAAATTATTTGAAGAACTAAATAAATTACCGAAAGAAGCATCAGTAGTTATGGATGAATGGAGAAAAACTTTTGAAAGATACTTGGAAAATAATAGTTAGAGTTTCAAAATGATCTTTACTCTTATTAGGGGTTTTTTTATATTACTATTAACGGTAGTGATAACTTATTTTTTTTCTTTTATTGAAAAAATGCCGGGATCAATTATTCTCGAAACACAAGAAAAAGAATTTAAGTTCTCAATTATAGTTTTTCTTTTAATGCTATTCATTTTTGGGTTCTTGTTTTTCTTTTCGATAAAAACTTTTCAGCTCTTGATTGCAGTGGTGGATTTTTTTATGGGTAAAGAAACTGCTCTTTTGAGATTTTTTAAGAGGATAAAATATCGTAGAAGTCAAAAGGCTCTCAATAATGCTATAATAGCTTTAGTTGAGGGAGAAAATCAAAAAGTTTTGGCTGAAACCTCTAAAGCTTTATTAAACCCAGATTTTGAAAAAGCAGTTTCTTTAATAAAAGCTAAAGCAGAAGAAAATTTAGGAAATCAAGAAAATGCAGATAAAATCTTTAAGAGATTATTACCAATAAAAGAAACCAGGTTAGCGGCATTAGATGGACTGATTAGGTCAAAAATCTCTCGAGGTGATTTGGTAACAGCATTGGAACTTGCTAAGAGATCAGTTATTTTAAAACCAAAAAACAACCAATCCTTAAATACCTTGTTTAAAATTCAAGTTGAATTGAAAGATTGGATAGGAGCTAGAAAAACACTAGTGCTTCAACAAAACTTAGATAAAAAAACAAGAAGTATCAAACAAAGGCAAGAAGCTTTAGTTCTTTATGCTGAAGCATTAAAAAGACAGATGGAAAGTGAAGAGCGTAATGCATTAGAAACTATTAAAGAGGCTATAAAGAAGAGTCCAGACTTAGTACCAGCTGTTTGTTTGGCTAGCGATTTAGAGAGTTCAATAGGTAAAATTAAAAATGCTGAAAAGTACATTAGATCATGCTGGAAAATAAATCCACACCCTGATCTAGCTAAAAAATTTGCTAATCTTTACCCTGAAGAGACACCAAAAAACAGATTAAATCGATTTTCCCCTCTTTTTAAAAATTTTAATAATAATCCAATTGTAAGATCAATAAAAACAGAACTGCTTATTGCCTGTGAGGAATTTCCCACCGCAAAGAGAATAATTCAACCATTAATAAAAGAAGAACCAAATAGCAGCGTTTTAATGATGATGGCCTCAATAGAGAAGGGGTTAGGTTCTTCAGAAGAAATAATTCAAAGTTGGATTTCTAAAGCTTTCTATGCACCTAGACCCCCTGTTTGGTTCTGTGAAAAATGTAATTATTCTGAAAACTGGTCACCAGTTTGTAAAAATTGTAAGAGTTTTGATTCAATGACCTGGGGTACCCAAGAAATCAATAATGTTTTTTCAGAAAATAAAGCCATACTTCCTTTTGAAGTAGATAATAAAACAAAAACTTTTGAAAGAAAAATTGAAGATGCAGAGTTAGTTCAAGTTTCTAAAGAAGAAGAAAATCGAAAAAACGAAAATTGATTTTATTCAAAGATCTCTGGTCCAGTTGCGATATGTATTCCACCATCTAAAGGCAAAATTGCACCAGTTATATAACTACCACCAGGGCCACATAGATATAATATAGAGCTCTGAATATCATTTGGTTTTCCAATTCGCCCCATAGGAACATTTTGAGCAATTTTTTTCTCTTTTTCTTCTGTTCCAACTGCAAATTCAGTCATTTTTGATAAAAAGGGTCCAGGCGCTAGAGCATTTACAGTTATCATTTTTGGGGCTAATTCTTTTGCAAGAATTTTTGTAATTTGGTGTACTGCTGCTTTAGATGCTGAGTACGAATATGGCCCGTCACCCAATGGTGCAGTACCCATAACTGACCCAATATTTATAATTCTTGATGGATTTTCTAAGGATGCTTTCGAAGATATATAAGGTAATAAACATTGTGTTAAATGAAATAAGCCAGCAACATTAAGCTTCATAACCCTATCCCAGGCATGATATGGAAACTCTCCTAATGGAGCTCCCCAAGAAACACCCGAATTATTAACTAAAATATTTAACGATTTTTCATTACTAATAAAATTATCTACAAGTTTATTTATTCCTTCTTCTGATGACATGTCACTACAAAAAAAATTTATTTGATGTTTTGTTTTTTTGAGATTAATTTCTTCAGCAGTTTTCTTAATTATATCTAGTTTTCTACTGGTGATATAAACTTTTGACCCAGCTAAAGCTAATACCTCTGATATTATTTTACCAATTCCTGTTCCTCCACCAGTTACTAATGCAACCTTATCTTCAACATTGAATAGATTTTTAAAAATCTTTAAATCTTGCATTTTATTTTCCTAAAAATTTATATGAAATATTATATAAAGAGTAATTGGTACAGTAAATGTTGAAATAACTGTTGATAAAACAATGGCATTAGCACTTTGCTTTTGAAAATGACCATAATATTGAGCAAGAACAAACACATTTGCAGCAATTGGGAGACAAGAACATAATATTGCTGTTTGGATCCAAATATTTTTTTCAGACGGCCAAATAAAAAAAATTAAAATTAATAAAAAAGGATGAATTATTAGTTTACCTAATGATATAATAACCAATTCAAGGTTTTCATTTTTTTGGAAATTGAATTTTATTGATGCACCTAGGGCAATTAATGCTACAGGAGCAGCAGCTGAAGCAATCATCTCAATAAACTTATCTAAGGTGTTAATGGGCTTTATATTAAGAAGTGAAAAAAACATCCCTAGGCAAACGGCAATTAGAAGGGGTTGAGATACTATTCTTTTAATTAAATTTTTAACAATTTCATTATATGTACTCGTTCTTTCAGATAAAGAAATAAAAAATGAAGTAAAAGATAATAAAACTATAGTATCTGCAAGTAAAATTAAACCTAATGGTAAAGAAGCTTCGATACCAAATGCAACAATGCACATAGGTATTCCTATGTAGCCATAATTAGGATAAGCAGCATTAAGTCCAATAATTGTACTTCTGGGAAGACTTTTTTTCAATGTTAAACCTAGACAGACAAATAAAAAAATAATTAGAATTGTAACAAACTCATATTTGATAATAAACTTGAAATCAAAATTTCCATTAAATGATGTTTTTGAAATATTAGAAAAAAGCATTACAGGCATTAGTACATAAAATGCAAACCTAGATAAAAAAGTTGTTTTTTCTTCATTTAGGAATTTAATTGATTTTAAAAAAGTTCCAAGAAAAATTAAACCAAAAAAAGGAGCAGTAATTTCTATAACTTGTTGCATTTTAAGAAACTTTCAAAACATAATTTAATTCAAAAACTAAACTTTAATTTTTCAGTGGAAATCTTTAAATAAAAAAGTTATTGATTGAATAACAATAATAAATAAATAAATCTATAACTTGTTATAAAAAATAAAAGATGAGTTTTCTTATATTTAAAAATTTTATATTTAGTATTTATCATGGAATACTTATCTCAACTTTTTCTGTTTTTGCTGTCTTTGGTGAAACTTCCAATAAATCTTTAACTGAAATTTTTAAACCACATTGGCCCTACGAAGCTTTTTGGGCTATTCCATCAATAGATCAAATCAAACCAAGGCTAGCTATAAAAACTGCTACAGATGGAAGAATTGTTGGAAGAAGCAGATGTGTCGAGGTTGATAATTTAGAACAGCGTCGTCTATATAATAAACTTGCAAAAATGAAGAATGAACAGCTACATCGAGTAGCATGTAAGTCAATGAAGTTAGCTATTAGAGAAATTGATTATTTACCTATTTTTGAAAAACTAGATTCTGATGAAGAAATCGTACTAAAATTTAATTTTTCAAAAGGAATAGTGAGTTCATCCAAGAGTATATATGTACCCGTTCAACCTCCACAAGATGCAATTAAAGAAGATTCAGAATAATTATTTTATGATAAGTTAAATTTATTTACACTAATATTTATATAATTGCCCCACGCACTTTGGCTGATACCCATTCGGAAACGAATACTGTAGCTAAAATAACGAGCAAAATAGTAGAAACCTGTGTCCATGCTAGCGTGTTAATAGATCCATTTAATTGCAAACCTATTCCACCGGCACCAACTAAACCCAAAATTGTAGATTCTCGTATATTTATATCCCAGCGATAGATGCCTACTCCTGCAATAGTTGGTAATACTTGAGGAATTATTCCATATATCATTTGCTGTAAATTGCTTGCACCTGTTGCTTTAACTGCCTCGACTTGATTAGCATCTATTTCTTCAATTGACTCATAAATTAACTTTGCACAATAACCTTTTATTTTTGACTAGTTAATGAATCCAGTTTTTATGATTGAAATTGAAATAAGTAAAAGGAAAAAAGTTTCTAGAACTATTAATGTAAAGTATTTGTAGCTAATGTTTACAAATAGTGAAAAATTTGTTTTTACACCAATTGCTGATATTGCCAACAATATACATAGATTAGACAAATTATTGATTAAACTGATGATTATATCAGGAATACTGAATAAGTTATTTAATATACAAAAAATAAAAAAAAGAATTAAAAACCACGGTATTGAAAAAGACTTTTCATTTTCTTTTTTTGATAAAAATAACAATAATAAAATCAAAAAAGGTAGAATGCTTACCCTAATCATTTTGACAAAAGTAGCTATAATGCCAGTTTGCTCACTAACTGAGTATCCTGCTCCGATAACTTGAGCAACATCATGTATGGTTGAACCAATCAGGAAACCTTTTTGATTCTCATTAGCTCCAATAGAATCAAAAATTATTGGATAGGTAATCATGGCTATTGTGGATAATAATGTTACTGAGATAATTACTAAAGATAAGTCTTTAGTTCCAATTTTATTTTTGGGGAGAATAGAAAATATTGCAATTGCGGCAGATGCACCGCAAATAGCAACTGATCCTGCGCTTAAAAGACCAAAGTCTTTGTTTTTAAGAAGAACAAGTGAAAAAAAATAACCAAATAAAATAGTAATAAAAATAAGAATAAAGATTAAAAATAAAGAAGCTCCACCAAGTTGTGTAATGTTTTCAAGGCTTAATCTAAAACCTAAAAAACTAACACCTAATTTTAAAACTGGATCAGAAGCTAGCCAGATACCTTTTTCAAAGGATTTTCTATTTGATAGATAACTTACTGACATTCCAATGAGAATGGCAAATAAAAGCTTAGGTGTGGAGTAATAAGAAGACAAAAATAATGAAATAGTAGAAATTAATATAACAATAATTAATCCACTAAAATATGGTTTAGGGTTTATTTTTAAAAAAAGATTGATCAAACTACTATTTATTTTACTTAGTTGTTATAGATACATCTAGCCAAAGCATCATGAAAAAATAATATACTAAAGAAATGTCAATATTAAAAGAATCTCCCCCCATTTTTTATTCCTTTAGGAGATGTCCGTATGCAATGAGGGCTCGTTTAAGTTTAGTTATTTCAAAAACCAGAGTTGAATTAAGGGAAGTTTACTTGAAAGAAAAACCCAAAGAATTTTTGGCTTCTTCTGTATCAGCTACTGTACCTTGCATGGTTACTCAAGAGAAAATTATAGATGAAAGCTTGGATATAATGTTATGGGTTCTCAAGAAAAACGATCCACAAAACTGGTTAAAAATGCCAAAAATAGGTTTTGATCTTATAAAAGAGAATGATGGACCTTTTAAACATTACTTAGATAAGACAAAATACTATTCTCGATATCCAGAAATTAACCCTGAAGAAAGTAGAAAAAAAGCATCAATTTTTTTGATTAAATTGGAAAATATGATGGATAATAATTATTTATTTGGTAATGATCCGTCATTAGCTGATATGGCAATTTTACCTTTTGTTAGACAATTTGCAAACACTGATTTTGAGTGGTTTGAAAAACAAAATTGGCCAAATGTAAAAAAGTGGTTGAACACATTTATTAGTTCTGAGATTTTTAATCGTATTCAAATTAAATATGATAATTGGAGTAATTTATCAAAACCACAATTTTTTCCAAATTAATTAGTTTGTTGAAATTATATGTAACTTTTTAAGCTTGAATCATAACCAAAATCTTATGGGATATTTAAAATAAAAGCTTTTACAAAACTTTAAATTATTCTTAACAATCATTATTTAACTACTTAAATTTTTATTGAGGTTTAAAGATGGAAGATTTAAAAAAATTTTTTATAGATGGAAAATGGATAATACCAAATTCTACAAATATATTTCCTGTTATCGACCCATCTAATGAAAAGACTTTTGCAGAAATAATTTTGGGAAACAATAAGGATGTAGAAGCTGCTGTTTATGCTGCAAAAAAAGCTTTCAAAAGTTTTTCTAATTTTTCAAAAAATGAAAGATTAAGGTTATTAGAAAAGTTACTTTTGGTAATGGAAAGGAGATTTGAAGACTTAGCCAAATCAATGACAAAAGAAATGGGAGCGCCAATTAAATTTTCAAGAAATTCTCAGGCTGACAGTGGTATTGGTCATCTGAAAGGTTTTATTGAATCATTAAAAAAACAATCAGAAAGAGAGGTCATTTCTAATGGAGATATATTGGTTCGTGAACCTATTGGAGTTTGTGCATTAATCACTCCTTGGAACTGGCCTATTAATCAGATTACACTTAAAGTTATCCCAGCATTAGCTGTTGGTTGTACTTGTATTTTAAAACCTTCCGAACATACTCCATTATCTGCTAAAGTATTTTCTGAAATTATAGATGAAGCAGGTTATCCACCTGGTGTTTTCAATTTAATAAATGGTGATGGTCCAACTGTTGGCACATTGCTTTCCAAACATAAAGATGTAGATATGGTTTCATTTACAGGTTCCACTCGAGCAGGGGTTTTAGTATCAAAGAACGCTGCAGATTCAGTAAAAAGAGTTACCTTAGAATTAGGAGGTAAATCTCCCAACCTCGTTTTTTCGGATTGTAATTTAGAAGAAAGAGTAAATGAATCTGTTCTGGAATGTTTTTCTAATTCAGGTCAATCATGTGATGCTCCTACCCGATTACTTGTAGAGAGAGAATGTTATAATAAAGTATTAAAAATCGCAGAAAATACTGCTAAAAATCAAAAAGTTGATGATCCCAACAAAGATGGAGATCATATAGGACCACTATTTGATAAAATACAATTTGAACGTGTGCAAAATATGATTCAATTAGGAATCAGCGAAGGTGCAAAATTACTGATTGGGGGATTAGGTAAACCAGAAGGTTTTGATAAAGGTTGGTATGTAAAGCCAACAATTTTTTATGACGTTGATAATAAAATGCAGATTGCTAGAGAAGAAATATTTGGACCAGTTTTGGTAATAATCCCTTTTGAGGACGAAAAAGAAGCTATAGAAATTGCAAATGATACACCTTATGGTCTAGCATCATATTTACAGACAGGTGATAAAGAAAGAGCTGAAAGAGTTGCATCGAAATTAAGAGCAGGATCTGTACACATTAATGGAGGATCCCTTAACTATGGTTCTCCATTTGGTGGATACAAACAGTCAGGGAATGGAAGAGAAGGAGGCGATTTAGGTTTGGAGGATTTTCAAGAATTTAAAACACTACATTTTTGATAAATTATTTAATTCTAAAAATTAAAAAAGGAACAAAAAAAGTTAAAAAAATAATTCTTATTACATGGTGTATGGCTACATAAGTTGGATCTGCATTAACTATACTTCCCATTGCAATCATTGTTTCCAATCCACCAGGAGCAAAGGCTATAATTGCATCAACTAATTCGATATCTGTAATCTTAGATGTAAGGTATGCAAAAAATAAAGAAAATAGTGCCCCAACTAATGTTAGTGAAAATCCACTGAAAAACGAAGTCTTTAACAATTTTAAATCTATAGAAACAAATCTGGCACCTATTACAATTCCAAGAATAATAAAAGCAAAAATAGAGAAAATAGGAATCATCGATCCCGTTGTAATACCACTGCCATGACTAACAGTTGTACAAATCATACCGCTAATCAGAAATGGAGCTGGAACTTTTGTATTCATTATTGCAAGTCCAATTAATAATGAAAAAATAATAATTAAGATTAATTGTACTAAGGATATGGTTTTTTCATTTATTTCAAAATTATTGGAGATTTCAGTCTCAGAAGTCATAATAACTAATAAAGGTGTAAGCAAAGTTAGACTAAGAACTCTGATGGACTGAATTATAGCAATTTTGGGAGTATCTGTTTTGATATCATTGCTAATACTTAATACAAAACTTAAATGACCAGGAGAAGAAGCTAATATGGAGGTTTTTTTGTCTAATGAATAATAGGGTAGAAAAAGTATTCCGAATAAATTGATCAGAACAATCGTACTAACCATCATTAATAAACTTATTGGCCAGGTGTAAATTTGAGCTAATGAATTTGGAGTAATATTTGTACCGATTGTAATACCAATAATTGTAAACCCAAAATTTCTAAGGAAAATAGGAATTGAGAATTTTAATCTTAGGATTGCACCTATAGAGCAAACTATTGTGGGACCTAGAAGAAATGGTGCTGGTAATTTCATATACCATGCCAAAAAAGCTCCTAAAGACCCCAATAGAATCGATACAATTAATTCAATTGTATTTTTTTTATTTATTGATGAGAGCATTATTGATTTTTAATTCCTCTAAAATAATACCAAAGGATGCCCCATGAAGATCCCTATCTTTAGAAGATCCTTGAATATTAGGTCTTGGAATGGTTATTTTGATTATATTTAGTTGCTTCATTGGGAAAATATTTATTTGGTTTTTTGGTATTTTATAAAGTTTAGAAATCGCAATTTTTGATATATTTTGAATTATCGTTTTAAAATTTTTTTTATCTGAACAAAAAATATCAATTGTTAATAAAAATGGCCCTGCATTTTTACTTCTAATTTTTTTTACTAACTCTTTTAATCTCATATTGAATATTTTTCTAATTTAAAATTATCCATTGGATTTTGAAGACTCATAACATGATTTAAACAAAATTCGTATTTTTTTCCAATTTTGAATGAAGGTGGTGACAAAGGAAAAGAAAAGGTTGGTAACTCTCTATTTTTATAAATTGAATGGTGCAATAGTAGAGGATTGAGAATTTTACTTATCTCTTCACATTCATATTGTGTTTTTGCTGTCACAATGACTAAAACCCCTATTTCATTAGGTTCCAAATTTTTTCTTTCTAAAGAACCTAAAGTTGCATTTTTTCCAATAAATCTAAATTGTACTTCGTAACTTTTCTTCTTCAATGATAAGGAATTTTCAATAATTTCTTTTACTTTATTCTTTACCTGTTTTGACCATTTGTTAATATTCTTGACGTAAGATTCATCTCTTATCAAAACCATAGAAATAGATTGATATCCAACAACGTGTGTTCCTTCTAGTTTAATCTTATAATTAGTGTCCTGTACCCAATTCGCTCCAGTAACATATACTGAACCATCTTTTTGTTTTTTATAATTTGCTTTTTTAACATCTAAACACCCGCCAGGTTCGGTCAAAGTAAAAGGGTTTGAATTTTCATAAACCATATGAGCGGATACTGTATAAGGTGTTACCTTCGTATTGTTGCTAACTGCCTTAATGAAGAAGCCATTTTTTTTAAAGGAAATCAAGATAACGCCTGATTTAGGATTTGTAGTACAGAAAGCTCCACATTCCCCTATTTTACCAGCATGCCAGGCAACTGCTTTATCAACACCAGTCATTATAGGAAGGCTTGCAATTAAGGATGCATCTGTAGATCTTCCACAAATTATTATGTCTGCATTGGTATTTATTGCTTCTGTAATTTGTTCAACACCGGCAAGGCCAACAATATTTGTACAATTTATAATTTTTTTTGATGAAATCTTAGGTGCATTACTTAAGGGGAAAAGATTTTTACTTAAAAAAGCTTTATTAATATCTTTTTTTGATTGAGAGCATTTTAATAAGGTGATTTTAATTTTTTGATTTAATTCTTTAGCTAATTCTTTTGTTATTTCAAAAAACCAATCAACTGATTTATCAGTTCCGCAAGTTCCAGCACTTCCAATTAATAAGGGAATTTTTAATTTTTCCCTGGCAACCATTAATGTTCTCCATTCAGATTTAGTAGAAGATCTAGAATATTTAGATTTTCCTTTTCCAAGATAGGCAGGACCAGAATCAGTTGATCCACCATCTACTACTATGATATCTGGTTTTTCTTTTAAGCCGTTATTTAATGCTTTCTTACAATAAGTAATTCCTAAAGCACCAGTAGGAATCAAAACTTTTGTATTCATTCTACTATCCTATTGGTGTTGGTTTTTTTAGATAAGATCTTAAAAAAATTGGTGCAACGAAACCTATGAAGGCTGCAATCCACAACCCTACCGAAATATAAGAATTAAATAGGTAGGTCCAGTCACCATTAGATAATACCATTGCTCTTCTTAAACTTACTTCCATGTGTCCTCCAAGTAAAATTCCAAGTATTACAGGCACTGCAGGAATTTTTAATTTTCGTAAGGTAAAACCTAAAACACCAAATCCTATCATCAACAAGAGATCAAAATAGCTTCCAGATAAGGAATAAATCCCAACGAAAGAAACCATAGCTACACCAGGAAGTAAAAATGATGCAGGTACTTGAAGAATTTTTGTAAATATTTTCACTAAAGGAACATTCAAAATCAATAACACAAAGTTAGCTATTAATAGTGTAGCTATTAAACCCCAAACCACCTCAGGTCTTTCATTAAAAAGAAGAGGCCCTGGTGTTATGTTTAGTGTCATTAATAAAGCAAGTAAAACAGCAGTAGTTCCAGAACCAGGAACTCCTAAAGTTAACATTGGAACAAGTGCACCTCCGGCAGCTGCATTGTTTCCAGCTTCTGGTGCAGCTACTCCTCTAATATCGCCTGTTCCAAAAAATTTTTTTTCTTTTGCTAAAGATTTTTCACTCATATAAGCAAGAAAACTACCTAATGAAGCACCTGCACCAGGAAGAACTCCCGCTATAAAACCTACAATTGTTGCCCTTAGCATCGTCCATCTTGTAGCAATTATATCTTTAAAGGGAATAGAAATTTTTCCTAGTTTTACTCCAATAGCAGAATCCTTTCCTCTACTCTCAATAAAAACAAATATTTCAGTAACTGCAAAAAGACCAACAATTGCTACTAAAAAATCTACACCATCATATAAATGTAGGTTTCCTCCAGTGAATCTTGTCATTCCAGTTGAATTATCTACGCCTATCATTGAAATACCTAATCCTAGGCATACAGCAATTGCTGATTTTGCTTGATTCTCTGACCCTATACCACCAAGTGTACAAAATGCTAGAAGATATAAAGCAAAGTATTCAGCTGGGCCAAAATAAAATGCCACTCTTGCTAAAATTGGTGCTAAAAGCATTAATCCTATTGTAGCAAGAAAAGCCCCCACAAAAGACGATACACCCGAAAGTACAAGAGCATCACCTGCTCTCCCTTTTTTTGCCATTGGATATCCATCAAGAGTAGTCATCATAGCTGGTTCGTCACCAGGAATATTTAAGAGTATCGATGAAATTCTTCCTCCATACATGGCACCATAATAAACACTAGTCATAAGAACGAGAGCTTGTGTTGCATCTAACTCTAATGTAAAGGCAAGAGGTATGAGTATTGCGACTCCATTGGAAGGTCCAAGTCCTGGTAAAGCTCCAATTATTGTCCCTAGAATGCATCCTACAATAGCTAAACTTAGAGTAGTTAATGTAAGTGCAATGCCAAAACCAAGAGCTAAATTTTGAAAAAGTTCCATGTGTGATCAACCTATTAGAAATCTAGGAAAAGGAAAGAGACTTAGTCCTAATCCAAATCTAAATATTACAAATAATGATAAAGATAAAATTATCCCAGTTGCTGACGATTTAAATATACTAGGTTGTATTAAGTAGGACAAAGCAGCTGATGCTAATGCTGTAGGTAAGAGAAAACCAAATGTTTTTAATGAAAAAGCATATAAAATTAATACAATTAAAGCTGTAAATAATTTTATTAAAGTTTTAATATCTGGCCACGATGGATCTTTATCTGGTTTTATTATCATTGTTAAAGAACAAATCAAAGCAGCACCAGAAACTATAAAAGGAAAGTTTTTTGGTCCTAATGGATCAGCGAAAAAAGGTGATTCTAACTTGGTAGCACTGACAAACAATGTCAGTGCTAACATAGTAAGTATAGAGCCGAATATTCGGTCTGACACTATTTCATTACACCAAGTTCTTTGGATAAAGCTTGGACTTCTGCCATAACTCCAACTACATAATCTTGGAAGTTTGGACCAACTTTATTGAATGGTGCCAAACCGTTAGCTTCCATTGCTTTTTTCCACTCTGGTGAATCACCAACTTTTCTCAGAGCTTCAGTCCATTTTTTATAAGAAGCATCAGATGCCCCTTTTGGGGTATATAAACCTCTCCAGTTTACAGCAACAACGTCAATTCCCTGTTCTTTTGCCGTTGGGATATCTTCAAACCCAGGAATTCTTTCATCAGTAAAAGAAGCAAGAACTCTTACATCACCTGATTTTATAAATCCAACAACACCAGAAATATCACCTGTCATTGCTGCGGTAAAACCACCTACTGTTTGAGTAATGGCGTCGGCATCTCCATCAACACCTATATATTTTACTTTAGCAATATCTGTAAATCCTTTTTTTCCTAAAGCCATTAAAACTTTCAAATGATCAAAACCACCTGCGGCTGATCCTCCAGCAAAAGCATGATTAGCTGGATCGGCTATTACTGCATCAAGTAAGTCATTTAGGTTTTTATAAGGCGAATCTGCAGCAACAACTATAACTCCTGGGTCTGCACCAATAGCTCCAAGAAAACGTACTTGGTCATAGGTCATACCTGAGTAAGCATTTTGTGCAAGTCTTGTAGCTGTAGCAGAAGAAGCAGCAACGATTAAGTCGTCATCTGTATTTCTTTCATTTACTACATGACCATAGGCTAAGCCGCCACCTCCACCTGCCATATTAGTTACTTGAATTGGTGAATCATAAGCACCAATATCGTACATAATTTTAGTAATAGTTCTGCAAGTAAAGTCCCAGCCACCACCAGGATTCGCTGGGGCAATACATTCAGCTGCGAACAAACTTGTAGCTGCAAAGAATGATATTGATAATCCAGCAGCTAATGATTTAATTCTTTTGATCATATTTTCCTCCTAAATATGATTGGTTAATTTTATTGAGAAACAAGCAATCTCAGCTCAGAGGATAGGCATCCTAAAAAAAAAATACAAGCATTCAATTTTTTGAAAATTTCATTCTTTTTTCATTTCAAATGCTTTCTAAATTCTTTCCAAGACAATTTTGGTATTCTTTCTAAATTATTAAAATCAACATAAACAATTCCAAATCTTTTGCTATATCCAAAAGCCCATTCAAAATTATCAAGTAAAGACCAAGCAAAATAACCTTTTAAAGGAATATCTTTTTCTAAAATTTTAATGCACTCAATGAGGTGATCACCATAAAATTTTATTCTTTTAAAGTCTTTAATTTTTCCATCCTGGATAACATCGTTACTGGCCATACCATTCTCTGTGACATAAATTGGAATTTTTTTTGAATATTTGTTATGAAATCTTTCAATAAGAAATCTGAGTCCTTTAGGGAAAACTTCCCAACCCATATCTGTAACATCTAAATCACCGTTGACTGATTTGTAGCCCAAAAAAGTTTCAGTTGGATCAATTTTAATCAATGATCTTGTATAATAGTTAATTCCTACCCAATCTAAAGGTTGCGAAATTTTCACTAGATCTTTTTCATAATTGTTTGGCATATATTGAGAAAAAAGATCAAGTGTTTGAGATGGGTAAACACCATTAAAAATGGCTTCATCAAACCAGAGGTTATGAATTTCATCTGCTAAATTAGTGACTTTTAAAGTTTCAGGTATGTCATCAAATGGTTGCACAAACTGTTTATTTAGTACAATTCCAGCATTATTGTAATTATGACTTCTTATTACTTGCATAGCTTCAGCATGAGCGACCAATATCATGTGCATTGTTTTGACGCCTGATTCTATACTCCTTTCTCCAGGAGCGTGTTCACCAAGGTAATGGCTAAGCCAAGAAACACACCAGGGTTCGTTTATTGTTGCAATTGAGTTTAATCTGTCTGAAAATTTTCTCATGATGATGTCTGTAAAATCGGCAAACCACTTAGTTGTATCGCGATTTTTCCATCCACCTTTTGACATAAAAATTTCTGGTAAATCCCAATGATAAAGTGTTGAAAATGTTTTTAAATTATTTTCTAAAAGTTCATCAATTAATCTATCGTAAAAGGAAATCCCTTCTTTATTGATTGAACCTTTCCCATCAGGAAGAATTCTAGGCCATGAAAATGAAAATCTATATGCAGAAAATCCAGCTTCTGCTATGAGTTTTATATCTTCTTTATAATTAGGCAAGTGAGCACAAGCGATTTTGCCTGATTCATTATTGTAAACATTTCCTTTTATCTTTGAGAAATGATCCCAATGACTTAAACCAGAGTTACCAAAACTATTACCTTCTATTTGATAACTGGATGTTGCAACACCAAAAGTGAAATTATCAGGGAACTCTTTTATTATTTTTAGATCTGGCATTTTAGATGAATATTAACTTTTTAAATTGTTCAAATATACAATAATATTAACTTGGCGATATTCAAATATAATATGATTTATAATAAAACTGCCTTTTTTTCAGGCAGTTTGAAATTTATTTTGTTTTATTATAGTAATTAGACTGTAAGAAAATCATTATATGTGTACTAATGCATGACTTACGTTAAGTAAATTACATAAAATGGGGGAAATATGAACATTTTAAAAATCAAAAAACTCCTATTAGCTTCTATACTAGTTGTTTTTCCAACAAGTATATTTGCTGGTAGTGGACATTACCATTATGATGGTCCAGACATCTCTGGAGCCAAAATTAAAATTTTTGGACCTTGGTTAGCACCTGAAGATGAAAGCTTCAGAGATGTTTTATCTATTTTTGAAAAAGAAACAGGTGCATCAGTTGAATATGGTGGATCAGATGAATTTGAGCAAATTATCAATATTGACTGTAAAGCAGGTAATCCAGCTGACATAGCAGTCTTTCCACAACCTGGTTTAGCTGCAAATATTGCTGCAACTGGTTGTCTAGCTCCACAAGGTAATGATTTAAAGCAAATGGTTTTGGATGATTATGCGGCTGGTCAATCATGGGTTGATTTAACAACTTATGCAGATGCTAATGGAAAAGATCAATTTTATGGTATTTTCTTTAGAGTCAATGTGAAGAGCCTTGTTTGGTATTCACCTGATAACTTTGAAGATAATGGATATGAAGTTCCTAAAACAATGGAGGAGTTATTATCACTCACAAAACAAATGGCTTCTGACGGTAATACACCCTGGTGTATTGGACTTGAATCAGGTGGAGCAACAGGATGGCCAGCAACTGACTGGATGGAAGAAATAATGTTGAGGACTCATCCACCATCAGTATATGACCAATGGGTATCTAATGAAATGCCATTTAATGATCAAAAAGTTATAGATGCAATGGAATTTTTTGGTACATTTGCATTGAATGACGATTTTGTAGCAGGTGGTTCAAAAGCAGTTGCAACAACTGGTTTTAGAGATTCTCCAAAAGGTTTATTTACATCACCACCACAGTGTATGATGCATAGACAAGCTAGTTTTATTCCTGCCTTCTTTCCAGAAGGAGTAGAAGCAGGTGTAGATTATGACTTTTTCTATTTTCCAGCTTATTCTTCAAAAGATCTTGGACGTCCAGTGTTAGGAGCAGGTACTGTTATTACAGCTACAAACAATGATCCGGCAACTACAGAACTAATGAAGTTTTTAATGCATCCTGAAGCTCATGAGAGATTTATGGGTAAGGGAGGTTTTTTAACTCCACATAAAGGTGTAGATAAAAGCAAATATGCGAGTGATACATTCAGAGGATTACACGATATTTTAGTTGGTGCGACTACATTTAGATTTGATGGATCAGATTTAATGCCAGGCGCTGTTGGTGCTGGTTCATTCTGGACTGGTATGGTTGATTATACAAATGGAAAATCAGCAAAAGACGTTGCCGACGCTATACAATCTAGCTGGGATGCAATTAAATAATTAAATTTTTATGAAAGGCGAACAATAAACTTGTTCGCCTTTTCTTTTTATAATAAAAATCACCATGAGTTTTTTTTCATTAATATCAACTGTTATAGTTGGCGTTTTGTTTTTTATCATTTACTTTGGTTTATCAAATTTTATTTTAGATTTAGTTTGTAAATTTAAAAGTAATTCTGTAGCTCTTGAAAATTCTGTAAGAGCTATAATTTTTATAGCTCCTGCTTTTCTGGTTTTATTTATGTTTATTTTATATCCTGTTTTTGAAACAGTGAGATTAAGTTTTTTTGACAAATTTGGCCGTGAATTTGTTGGTTGGAACAATTATTTATGGGCATTAAATGATCCAAACTTTAGAAGAAGCATTTTAAATAACTTGGGTTGGCTTTTGATAGTTCCAACACTCAGTACTTTTTTTGGTTTAGTAATTGCCAATTTAACTGACAAGATATGGTGGGGAACTATTGCAAAGTCAATTATTTTTATGCCTATGGCTATATCATTCGTAGGAGCTGGAGTAATTTGGAAATTTATTTATGATTATAGAGGAACAGGTGATCACCAAATAGGTTTATTAAATGCAATTGTTGTTTCTCTGGGGATGGAGCCGCAAGCATGGCTCACAATTTCAATTTGGAACAATCTTTTTTTGATGGCCATTATGATTTGGATACAAACTGGTTTAGCTTTGGTGATTTTTAGTGCTGCTCTTCGAGGTATTCCAAATGAAACACTTGAAGCTGCACGAATAGATGGAGCAAGTGAATTTAGAATTTTTTGGTCCATAATTATACCATTTTTAGAAAGAACTATTTTAGTTATTTGGACTATAATCACAATTTTAGTCTTAAAAGTATTCGATATTATATATGCAATGACCAATGGGGAGTGGCAAACAGAAGTTCTGGCTAACCTCATGTATGATTGGATGTTTAGAGGAGGAGGGGACTCTGGAAGGGGAAGTGTATTAGCCTTTTGCATAATGATAGGAGTTATTCCTATACTTGTTTGGAATTTATATAGGCATAGGCAAGAGCAAAAAAATGAAATTTAAATTGAATATATCATCTTTTTTTTCGCAATTACTGTTATTATTTTTTGTTATACTTTGGATTACTCCGACCTTTGGACTTTTGATCAGTTCATTCAGAGATAAAGATCAACTGGCTATTAGCGGTTGGTGGACTTCGCTTGTTACTACTGAAGTTAATGAAATACATAGAACAAAAGGTAATAAAGCTCAGATCGAGGAAGAAGGGATTTTTTTTATAAGAGGTAATCTATTTGACAACGAAGAAGGAAAAAAAGTCTTAAGTTATGGGATTACATCCAAAGACATCAATGCCTATAAAGTAGGTGAAGTTGCTATCTTAAAAGATAAATCAGAAATCATTGTTTTTGAAAATGGTAATTATCAATGGAAATCTAAAAGTGAATTTAAAAAGAAAAAAGGTAGAAGATTATTTATTACTGCCAAAAGTCCACCTAGTTTTACTTTAGACAATTATAAAGAGGTAATTTTTAAAGAAGGTTTGGGTCAAGCATTTTTGAATACAATTGCTGTTGCATTACCAGCTACATTAATTCCTTTAATTATCTGTTCTTTTTTTGCTTATTCTTTAACTTGGATGAATTTTTTTGGTAGAGATTTATTATTAGCTTCAATTATTGCTTCACTTGTAGTCCCTTTGCAAATGTCTTTAATACCAATTCTTACCATCTATAATGATTTGGGAGCTCTTTTTAATGTTGAGGCAAAATCATTCCCAGGAGTTTGGATGGCGCATACTGGTTTTGGTTTAGCTTCTACTACTTTCCTGTTATGGAATTTTATGAAATCTCTTCCTAATGAAATGTTAGAAGCTGCGAAAGTGGATGGAGCTACACATTACGATACTTTTGTTAGGATAGTTATTCCATTATCTATTCCTGCATTTGCATCTATATTTATTTTACAATTTCTCTGGGTATGGAATGACTTATTAGTTGGTCTTGTTTTTTTAGATAAACATCCCAGTGAAATAATTTTAACTGCAAAACTCAAAGAGTTATTAGGATCTAGAGGTGAAAATTGGGAAATTTTAACAACGGGAGCTTTTATATCCATGACAGTCCCCTTATTTATTTTCTTTTCTTTACAGCGTTTCTTTATAAGAGGGTTAGTTGCCGGATCAGTAAAAGGATAAATTTCTGTTAAAAAATAGGCATATTTTTTTCTGATTTTTTTTATTTTATAAACGTGCATGTTTTATATTTATTTTATTCAAATGATATTTTATAAAACTAAATAAGAACTCATACAAAGGTAGAAACTATGCATAGAATTGTATTAATTGGTGCCGGAAGTACAAATTTCGGATTGGGCGTCGTGGGCGATATTTTCAAATCAAATTTTTTGGAAGGATCTACAATTATTTTACACGACATTAATGCAAAAGCATTGGATAATACTTTTAAAATTGCTTCTGAATATAAAGAAAAACTTGGAATAAATATTACTATTGAGTCTACTACTTCAAGAAAAGAAGCTCTAAAGGGAGCTTCCTTTTGTCTAATTTCAATTGAAGTTGGAAATAGGTTTGACTTATGGGATCAAGACTGGAAGATACCACTTCAATACGGTGTTAAGCAAGTTTATGGTGAAAATGGAGGACCTGGCGGCTTATTTCATTCTCTAAGAATTATTCCTCCAATTCTAGAAATTTGTGAAGATATTCAAGCTATTTGCCCTGATGCATATGTGTTCAATTATTCAAACCCTATGCAAAGAGTATGTCACGCAGTAACTACCAAATTTCCAGATTTGAAGTTTATCGGTTTGTGCCATGAAATTGAGTCTATGCGCCGTCAGCTTCCTACACTTATGGAAACAGAATTATCCAACATCGAATTTAGAGCAGGTGGATTAAATCATTTCAGTATATTATTAGATGCAAAATTTAAAAATAACGGTAAAGATGGCTACCCACTAATAAAAAGGAATTTTTGGAATTATTTTAAAGATTTAGTAAATGATCATGAAGGCTTTGAATCAGAGCCAGGTGCTGAGAGAGGAGTTTTTTTTAAAATATATGAAGATTTTAAATATTTGCCTATCACTACGGATAGTCATTTAGGAGAATATGTTCAATGGGCGTATAGTGTTGCTGATCATGAAGCTATATTACATTTTTACGATAATTATAAAAATAAATGTTTAAACTTTTTTGAAAATGATAAGATCTATTCGTCTTTTTTTGATTTGGAAAATGATCGTTTTCACGAGCGATTTGTTCCAATAGCAGAGGCTATTATTGAAGATCAAGGAATAGAGGAGTCATCTGTCAATATACCTAACAATGGTTTTATAGACTGTTTACCAAAAGATATAGTAGTTGAAGTACCTGCTATGATTGATAAAAAGGGTATCGAAGGTATTACTCTTGAAAATTACCCTAAAACGTTTGGAAGTTTATTAAACTTACAATCAGGCGTTATTCAGTTAACTACTCAAGCAGTTTTAGAAAAATCAAAACATAAAGCTTATTTAGCATTATTGGCTGATCCTGTAGTTACCAGTGTAACGGATGCTGAAAAGCTATTAAATAACATGATTAGTGTTCAGCATAGGCATCTTTCTTATTTAAATTAGTATAACTGCATTGATAAAATGGCTGAAATACAAATAAATTCTTTAAGTAAATCTTTTGGCAAATCAAAGGTTATTAAGGATATAACCCTTTCAATAGAAAGTCGTTCTTTTACCGTTATTGTAGGACCAAGTGGCTGTGGAAAATCAACATTGCTAAGAATGATAGCTGGTTTAGAAAAAATAGATACTGGAGAAATAAAAATAGCTGGTAAAGCAGTAAATGATTTACCACCTAAGGACCGTGAAATTGCAATGGTTTTCCAGTCTTACGCGTTATATCCACATATGACAGTATTTAATAATATGGCTTTTGGTTTAAAATTAGAAAAAAAATCTAAATTAGAAATCGAAAAAAGGGTAAAAGAAGCTGCAAGAATTCTCCAAATAGAAAATTTATTAGATAGAAAACCAAAGCAACTATCAGGAGGCCAAAGACAGCGTGTAGCAATAGGTCGTGCAATTACTAGAAATCCAAAAGTATTTCTTTTTGATGAACCTCTATCAAATTTAGATGCTGCTTTAAGAGTGGCAACTAGGATAGAAATAGCGAACCTTCATGATTCAATGCCTGATGCAACGATGGTCTATGTAACTCATGATCAAGTTGAAGCAATGACATTAGCTAATCAAATAGTGGTACTTTCTGAAGGTCAAATTGAACAAATTGGATCACCTTTAGAATTATATGAAGAACCAGAGAATTTATTTGTTGCAAAATTTATAGGTTCCCCTGCCATGAATATAATTCCAATTGAAATATTTAATACAGGCGTGAATTCAGTAGGAAAAATTAGTGATAAAATAAAAATAACCTTGGAAACAAAATTCAGTTCTTCTGATAAAGGAAGAGCATTTAATTTAGGTTTTCGCCCTGAAAATTTAATGCTTGCAAAAACAGATAAAAATTCATTTACTGCTAGAGTATCTTTAGTGGAGTCATTGGGAGAGTATGCATTAGTTTATGCTACTATTCCGGGATCTAAGTCAGATCAAAATATTATTGCAAAACTGTTGGGTACTCCAAAGATTAGTAAAGGAGATCAAGTTTCTTTTCAAATTCAAAAAGGCAAAATGCATTTATTTGATGAGGAAGGCAGGCGATATATAAATGGAAAAAAACAATTTTAAAGTAAGTAGTTGGAATGAATGGGACCCACTAAAACATGTTATAGTAGGTAAAGCCGATAATTGTCATATTCCTCCTCCAGAACCTGCTCTTGATGCAAAGGTACCTGAAAATAGTGACATGAAAGGTCAATGGGGTAAGAGACCCCAAGAAACCATTGATAAAGGTAATGAATTATTAGATAACTTTGCAAAGATGCTAGAGGGTCGAGGAATCAAAGTAGATAGACCAACTCCAGTTGATTTTTCATTGCCAGTAAGTACTCCTGATTTTACTACAGGTAGTCAATTTGGCTGTATGCCACCTAGAGATGTTTTATTAACTGTAGGCTCTGAAATTTTAGAAGCTACAATGTCTTACAGATGCAGGTGGTTTGAATATTTGTGCTACAGACCTTTACTTAAAAAGTATTGGGAAAACGATCCTAATTTTAGACATGAGTCTGCACCTAAACCAAGATTAACTGATGAAGATTATCGCCCTGATTATCTTTCAGAAAAAATTGGAGAACAAAAAAGATTAGAATGGACTGCTGATAAGTTTTTTGTAACCACAGAAGAAGAACCGTTATTTGATGCTGCTGATGTTTTACGTTTCGGAAAGGATTTAGTAGTTCAACACGGTTTTACTACAAATAAAAAGGGTATTGAATGGTTAAGAAGGCATTATTATAATCACAGAATACATTCAGTTAATTTTCCAGGTGATCCTTATCCTATTCATATAGATGCTACTTTTACTCCTATAAGACCAGGTTTAATTCTTAATAATCCAAAAAGACGTTTACCAGAAGATCAAAAAAAATTGTTTGAAAAAAATGATTGGGAAATTGTTGATGCTGCACCTCCTGCACATAATTCTCCGCCAGCTCTTTGCTATTCTTCAGTTTGGTTAAGTATGAATGTTTTAGTTTTAAACCCTAAAACAGTTTGTGTTGAAAAGTCTGAAGTTTATCAAGCTGAACAGTTGGATAAATTGGGTATGGAAGTAGTTGAGGTAGACCTAAGAGATGCTTATGCCTTTGGAGGCGGACTTCATTGTTGTACTGCTGATGTATATAGAGAAGGAAAATGTGAGGATTATTTTCCAAATCAGATTTAAAATATTATTAATCTAATTAAATTTTTAATCTCCATAAAATTCTTTAACTGTTTTTATAAAGTTATTCAAAATTTCATCAGTAATATTTAAATGCATAACTAATCTGGTCTGAGGGCTAGGTTTTGAAATTATAATCCCTCTATTTTTCAAAAAAGATAATAAATCTGAACCTTTTTTTTCAATTGGTTCAAAAAAAACCATATTAGTAAAATTCTGTAAATCTTTACCATTTTTCTTACAGTGATATGGGTTTAAAGCATTGGCCAAAAAGGAAGCTCGTTCATGATCTTCTTTTAATCTTTTGATATTATTTTTGACTGCATACAAACAAGCTGCGCCTAATACCCCCACTTGTCTTAATGCACCCCCTAAAATCTTTCTCTGACGACGAACTTTATGTTCCATGCTTTCAGGAAAACAAAGTATAGATCCTGCAGGTGCTCCTAAACCCTTTGAAAAACAAATTGAAACACTGTCTGCATATTTTACAACATCATTGGGTTCACATTTTAGGTCTTCAATAGCATTAAATAATCTGGCTCCGTCTAAGTGTATACTTAAATCCATTTCTTTGGCTTCAGCATGATTTCTTTTTAAACTTTCAATAGGTATGACTCTGCCTTGAGAGGTGTTCTCTAAACAAAGTAGTTTTGAAATGGGATAATGAGGGTCGTCAGGTTTAACAGCATTCTTAATAGATCCCTGCTTTATAGATAAGCAATCTTCTACTTCTATTGTGCTAATAGCTACACCACCAAGTACTGAAGCACCAGCAGCTTCATCTAATGCGGTATGGTATACATTTCCAACAATCATTTCTTCACCTCTACCGCAATGAGATAAAATTGCTGATAAATTACTCTGAGTTCCACTTGTCATAAAAACAGCTCGATCTTTACCCAAGAGTTCTGAGAACTCTTTTTCCAACTTATTGATGGTAGGGTCTTCTCCATAAACATCATCTCCAACTTCTGCATCATACATAGCTTGGAGCATTTCTTTTGAAGGTTTAGTTACAGTATCGCTTCTTAAATCAATCATTTGAAATTAAAAAATTGGTAGTTCAATATCTAATAAAGATTATAATTAGATTAGACGGTTTGCAACTAAAGAAAAGGAAGTTTTAATGTCAGATGAAAAAGCAGCTTACATTTTGGTTGATGTAAAAATTACGAATAATGAAAATTATGAAAAATACAAAAGCTTGGCTAAGCCACTTATAGAAAAATTTGGAGGTGAGTATTTGACCAGAGGTGGTCATATGGAAGTCGTTTTAGATGAATTATGGTCTCCAACTAGAATGGTATTAGTTAAATTTCCAAATCTAGGAAAAATAAAGGAATGGCTTAGTAGCCCAGAATATGAAGAAGTAGCAAAAATAAGACTTGAAAATTCTGTTGGTACTTTTGTCGTATTAGAAGGCTTGTAATTTCAAAACTAGTTTTTTTTATTATTAGCTAAAAATCCAATGATTGGGCATTCAGGTCTTTGATCTCCACTGCAACTTTTAGCGACTCTTGAAAGTTCTTTCCTCAAGGAATTTAATTCTGACATTTTTTGATCAATTTCATCTATTTTTTTTAGTGTTAATTTTTTAACTTCACTACTCGATCTAGTTCTATTTTCATAAAGGCTTAAAAGCTCTCTACATTCTTCAATTGAAAAATTGAACTTTCTAGCTTTTCCAACAAATAATAGTTTTTCAATATCTTGGTTTGTAAAAATTCGATAATTTGAGGTCTCATTAGTTTTGGGATTGATTAAACCAATATCAGAATAAAATCTGACGGTTTTTATTGGCAAATTTGATTTTTTTGCAGCTTCTCCAATATTCATTTTAAACCCCACTTGACTCTCCACTTTGTGGAGACCTTATATCTTTCAATATAAGGATTTAATTCATGACTACAACTACATTCAAACCTAAAATCTCTTGGACTTGTAAAAATACTTGGAAGAAAGCTTCTTACAATACTTCCTGGTGTTTGCTAGGTTGTGCGATTGGTGACTTAGGGACAATTGCTTTTTTTCAGTACACTGGAATTCCATGGCCTCCTCTATTGATTTTCTCACTAGCGATTATAAATGGTTTAATCACATCTATTATCTTAGAAACTATTATATTATGTCGACAAATGTCTTTCGCTGATGCCTTAAAGACTAGTTTGGGTATGTCCCTTATTTCAATGATTAGCATGGAAATAAGTATGAACCTTGTAGATTATATTTTAGTAGGGGAAGCTAAGCTTGTATTTTGGGTTGTTCCTTTAATGCTTCTTGCTGGATTTATAACTCCACTTCCTTATAATTATTGGAGACTTAAAGCTTTGGGAAAGTCTTGTCATTAAGTTAATCTAACCAATAATTTTACTTCCTCTAAGCCAACTTTGCTTTAAAATTGGCTTATTTTTATATAAACAGAATCTTAATAAATCAGCTCTTTTTCCAATTTCCAACACACCTCTATCCTTCAACCCCATTGCTTTTGCAGGATTAGAAGTAACTGTAGCAATACCATAACACATATCTTCGGAAATGATTCCTAATTTTATAGCGCCTAATAATAGGGAAGATGGCATATAATCTGAGGATAAAATAGATAAAGTTTTTTCTTCAACTAAATCAATAGCGGAAAGATTTCCAGAATGTGATTTTCCCCTTAAAAGATTAGGAGCTCCCATAATAACCATTAAACCATTTTTATTAGAAGCTTTTGCAGCCTCTAATGTGGTTGGAAACTCTGCTAATTTAACTCCCATTTTTTTTGAACTCAAGACATCGTTTAAGGTAGTATCATCATGACTAGCTAGAACAGTATTTAAGTATTTAGAACACTCTAAAATTTTTTGTGTGTGTATCTTCCCATTTTTCTCTTGTAGTTGATAGAGCAGATTGAAATGTTCATTAATTTCATTCTTAGACATTGAATATTTTCCTTTCAAATATTCCGCCATTTTACTAATGTCTCTAAATTGTCTTTGTCCAGGAGTATGGTCCATCATACTTAAAATACCTATTCTATCTTCCTTTGAAAATTCATCTAATTCTTCAATTAATGTTTCAGAGCATATTTCAGCTCTTAAATGTATAAAGTGACTTACTCTTAAAAAATTAAACTTTAGCATTTCAAGAAAAAGCTTTACTATTTTTTTTGCATATTTTGGGTAGCTTTTTTTTGTTTCAGAAATTATTGATCCGACCCTTAATGCGTCATAAACAGTAGTTATACCTACACTTGCAAGTTCTGAATCATGAGATAGAAGTGCAGCATCTAATGGCCAAGTGACACCAGGTCTTGGCTCCATGTGCCTCTCTAAATTGTCAGTATGTAATTCTATAAGGCCTGGACATACAAAGTCACCATTACAATCTATAGATTTTTTTGAAGTTTGAGTTCCTTTATCTATAGCTGTTATTATGCCATTATTAAATTTTATTGAACCTTTAAATTGTTCTTTTTCAAAAACTAATTTGGCATTTGATAAAACATGTTCAGACATTTATCATAATCCTATTAAAATTAAAATATCTTAGAAAAGCATTATGAAATTTAAAAGGTATGCAATTTACTATATTCCAGAAATGGATGCTGAGTTTTATAAATCTGGAACTAAATGGTTGGGTTGGGATGTTTTTACGGGAAAGAAAAAAGTAAATAACAAAGATCATATTACTAAAAATGCTCGGCGTTATGGGTTTCATGGTACTTTGTACCCCCCATTTGAGTTGAAGTCTAAAATAAACTTTAATGATTTTGAAAAATCTGTTGATCAATTTGCTAAAAATAAAAAAGCATTTGATATGGGAAAAGGTAAAATAACAAATCTGGATCAATTTATTGCAATTTGTTTTAATGAGTCCGAAAAAAAATTGAAATTTTTTGCGGCAGATTGTATCAAGTACTTTCACAAATATCGAAAATATCCTTCTCAAAATGAGCTTGAAAAAAGAAGGAAAATTGGTCTTACAAAAAGGCAAGAAAAAAATCTTGTAGAGTGGGGATATCCTTATGTAATGGAAGAATTTAAATTTCACATGACATTGACAGGACATTTGCAAGATAATGAAAAAAAACTTATAGAGAGTAAATTGAAAAAAATATTTATATCCTCTTTTAATAATCCAATTAAATTCAACTCCATTTGTTTGTTGGGTGAAGATGCCGATAATTTTTTCCATTTTATTAATCGCTTCTACTTATCAGATTAATCTTTTCAATAAATTCTTTCAAAACCAATGAGATTAGTTTGTTGTTATTTATTACGATCGCATCTTTATTAATTTGAAAATTTTGTCTATTAAGTCTCAATTTTATTTGATCTAGGGATTCTCGTCCTCTTAATAGAAGCCTTTTTTCCAAAACTTTCTTATCTGCATGAATATGTATAATTTTTAATTCCGAAAATTTTTTTTTAATTAAAGGTATTGCTTCTCTAGAACCATTAAAAATTACAATATTTCCTTCATTTATTT
>CACMNE010000011.1:0-40967 GCA_902614945.1 uncultured Alphaproteobacteria bacterium | reverse complement strand
AACTGGGTATATCAGCAACCCACCTTTTTTTAAACCTGAGCAAATATTTGCTTTTTCCATTGCAATTTCTTTGAGACAATTAAATGAAGCTAAATGTGCTGTTGAGATATTTGTAATAATAGCTGTATCAGGAGAGGCCAGTTTTGAAAGAGGTTCAATTTCGCCTTTTGCATTCATTCCAATTTCACATATAACATAATCAGCTTTTTTGGGAATATTTGCTAAAGTTAATGGTACTCCTAAATCATTATTGAAACTCTTTGGAGAGCTGTATGTTAATCCAAAAATAGAAAGAATTTTTGTTAAAATATCCTTAGTACTGGTTTTACCAACAGAACCGGTAATGGCAACTAAATTCCCTTTATATCGTTTTCTTGAATATTTAGCTATAGCATGAAGCGCTTTCATGCTGTCTTTTACTAAGATATATGGGAAATTTATGGGCAACCCGATCGGAACTTTATTGATAATTGCAGCTTTTGCTCCTTTTTCAATTGCTGACAATATAAAATCATTACCATCTCTTTTTGATTTTAAAGCTATAAATAAATCATTCTTTTTAATTTCTCTAGAATCTATTGATATTCCATGAACCTCCCAGTTCTTTTTAGATAGCTTACCACCTACAACATAGTGAAGTTCATCAGCTGAAAAAACGGGTGACACTATAACTTTTCTCCCAAAGCTTCTATTGCAAAACTTGCTTCTTCTGAATCATTAAATGGATACTCGTTATCCTCATATATTTGAAAGTTCTCATGTCCTTTACCTGCAATTATAAGTGCATCACCATTTTTGAGTTGGTCTACTCCTGTTAAAATCGCTTCTGATCTATCTGCAATTTCAATTGCTTTGGGGCAAAATTTCATAATTTGAGATCTAATTGTTGATGGATTTTCAAATCTAGGATTATCATCCGTAATTATTACATGATCAGATAGTTTTGAAGCTATTTTACCCATCATTGATCTTTTACCAATATCTCTATTACCACCAGCACCAAAAATTAGATGAATTTTACCAATAAAATGTGATCTTACAGATTTTAGCACAGACTCTAATGCATCAGGAGTGTGCGCAAAATCAACAAAAATTTTTGCACCATTTTTTTTGGAAGCAACTTCTTGCATTCTTCCAGGAACTGATTTCAATTTTGATAATAATGAAATAGCATAATTTTTATTTTTTTGTATTTCCTTTTCAAGTAAATTCATACATGCAAAAGCTAACAAAACATTTTGGGCTTGAAAATTTCCAAATAGTTTTAGATCTATAACATATTCATTTTCATTCCAGCTAAATTTTAATTTTTGTCCTTTATCAGTAAGAATTTGAGATAAAATTCTTAATTTAGCTTCTTTTTTTTTCCCAACTGTAATTATTTTTGGAATTCTAGATTGTGCTATTTTAAGCATTAAATCACCCTTTGGGCCATCAATAGCAATAACCGCACCTCCATTTTCTTCAACCAATTCCTTAAATAGAATAGCTTTAGCATCAAAATATGAATTAATATTTCCGTGAAAATCATAATGATCTCTACTAAGATTAGTAAAAACCCCTATGGACATTTTTATTCCATTTAATCTGTCCTGTGCTAAACCATGAGATGAAGCTTCCAAAGCAATTTTATCAACACCTTTTTTTACTAATTTGTTTAAATACCATCTTAATGTAATTGCATCAGGAGTAGTATGTTGAGTTTTGAAATTAATCAAACCATTAACACCTGTAGTTCCAATGCTTGCTGAGTTATAACCTAAATTTTCCCAAAATTGCCTTATATAATGTGCTACAGATGTTTTGCCATTAGTTCCAGTAATCCCTACAATATTGTGAGGGATTTTTGTAAAAAAGTAGGTAGCTATTTCAGAAATTAGTTTTCGTGGTTCTAAAAAAATTATGATTGCAGCATTTAATTGCTTTTCTCCAATTATTTTCAAGCCTTCAATATCAGTAATAATTAAATTTGCACCTTTCGTAATCGCATCTTTTACATGAAGTGCACCGTGAGTTTTAGAACCTGCAAGAGCAAAGAAACCATAATCTATGCCTATTTCATTCGAATTTTCTGATATTCCTCTGAGAATTAAATTTGGTTTTAAATTTACACTTTTGATAATCTTTTGTGTAAATTTTATTTTAGCAAACTCTACTGGGGTTATATTTGAAAAAACTTTATTCATTGGATCAAATAATTTAACTTTCCAAAACAAAAAATACCTATTGTTTTACAAGATTAAGTAGAGGAGCAACCCTACTAATTATTTTTGCAGCAACTGGCACAGCTGTTTTACTAGCATATCTGTAACTTTCTGAACCAAAATTATTTTCCGGTTCATCAAGAGTTACTACCATAACAAATTTTCCAGTTGAAATTGGAAATACAGAAGCAAATGTGGATATTACCTTATTTTCGTAATAACCACCTTCAATTGGATTAGGTTTTTCCGCTGTCCCTGTTTTTCCACCAACTCCATAACCACCAAAATCACTATCTCTTGCAGTACCTTTTGTAACTACTTTTTCAAGAATCAATCTTACTTCTTTGGAAGTACTTTCTGAAATAATCTTATCAGTTTGCATATTTGGTTTTGTTTGTTTTATAATTGTTGGATTAATTTTAACTCCCCCATTAACCAAAATAGAATAAGCTGTAGCCAAATGCACTGGCGATACTGCAATACCATGACCATATGATGCTGTTGCTGTTTCAAGATTTTTCCATTTCTTTGGCTGCTGTGGTTTTGTACCTTTTGTTTCTGGTAACTCCAATTTAGTTGAATCTAAAAGTCCTAAATCTTTATAAAATTTTTTTAGGTTATTTGAGCCTATTTTTTGAGCAATTCTTACTGTGCCAATATTGCTTGATTTTATAATAATATCTTCAACAGTCAAATTTGGTCCAAAATATTTATGATCTGATATTGTTCTACCACTTATCCTAATTGGGTTATGTGTGTTAAATTTGGTGTCGGTTTCGATTAATTTAGTATCCAGTCCTAGCGCAACTGGAAAAATTTTAAATACCGAACCCAACTCATATATCCCTTGAACAGCCCTATTAAAAATAGGACTATTAGAAGGATCATTTTTAAAAAGGTTTCTTGGTCTTAGATTTGGATTAAACTTTGGAAATGATACAAGTGACATTATTTCACCAGTTTTAGAATCCATTAAAATAACTGATCCCCCTTTGGCACCCATAAGTTTAATACCATTTTCTAATATTTCCTCAACCAAGGCTTGTATTTTAATATCTATAGATAATTGAAGGGGTACCAAAGGATTATCTTCGTTACTTAATTTTTTATTGTAAAATAACTCTACTCCTGCAGTGCCCAAAATCTCTGCACTATCAACACTTTCTACACCATATCTAGTTCCACCTAAAATGTGAGCTGCTGATGTTCCATTTGGATAAATACGCATCTCTCTTGGACCAAAATATAAACCAGGCTGACCAATATCTTTTACTAAGATCTGCTGCTCTGGAGAGATCGTTTTTCTTAACCAAACAAAAGGTTTATTGCTATATAATTTTTTTATGAGATTTTCTTTATCAGAATCTGGAAAGATTTTTAATAAAGAATTAATTACTTTCTCTTTATTAATTATTTCTGATGGGTGAGCATAAAGTGAATTTACTTTTACATTAGTAGCGAGAAGTACTCCATTTTTATCAATGATATCTTTTCTATCAAATTTGTTGTTTAAATTTACCTTTCTATCATCACTAATTAATATTGGATTTATCGCCATAAGAACCATTTGTGTTCCAATTACAATAAATGCAAAAATAAATGTAAATAAAAGTATATAAATCCTAAATGTGGGACTTTTATTTAATTTATTTTTTAAATTACTATTATAAGACTTAAAATTTAAATCTCCAAAACTATTGACCATTTTGTTTCTCATTAAAATTTTCAAGAGTTTTTATATCATAAACGATATTTTTTTTTGAAATTGGGATAAGACTAAGATTTAAAAAATTTTCATCAACTAATTTTGATAATCGCTCCGGGCTATTAAGAAATGCCCATTCAGCTCTTAATAATTCTATACGATTTAATGTAAAATTTATTTTTTTTGTAACTTCAAGAATTTGCTTTTTTTTTGCTCTCGTTTCGTAGTTCATTTGATAAGTCCAGATTGTGCTAATCACACAAAGAATAAAAAGATTTGTTAATAATACTACCCGCATTGAAATGCCCTTAAACTATCAGAAACCTGTGGTAAACCTAATTTTTTTAAATCAAGCAAAAGAGAGTTATTTGAAAGTTTTTTCACTACTCTTAGTTTAGCTGAGCGCGACCTAGGATTAATTTTAATTTCTTTCTCAGAAGCGATAATTGGCTTTTTATTTATTTTCTGAAAAAATGGGGTTGAAACACCGCCAAACTTTTTTAACTCACTAAATTGGTCATTGGTTTTAGAGACTTGGTTAAAAAATCTTTTTACAATTCTATCCTCTAAGGAATGAAATGTAATTATTGCAAAATATCCACCAACTTTCAAAACATCATAAGCATAGTAAAGACCAAAAACCAAATTATTTAATTCGTTATTGATAGCTATTCGGATAGCTTGAAAACTTTTTGTTGCTGGATGTTTTTTAACCCCATTCTTGATACCCGAAATCCCTTCTATAATATTTGATAGTTTATAAGTTGTATCTATTTTTGATTTTTTTCTACTTTCAACTATTCGTTTGGCTATAACTTTTGATTTTGATTCTTCACCATATTTATAAATAACCTCAGCAATTAAATTTTCTTCAGCATGATTTACAAAATCACTTGCAGTAGGTCCATTTCTAGACATTCTCATATCCAAAGGACCATCATTTCTAAAAGAAAAACCTCTTAAAGATTTATCTAGTTGCATTGATGAAACACCGATATCTAATAATACTCCATCAATATGGTTGATATCCAGATTTTTTAAAATGTTTTTTATTTTAATGAAATTTGAAATATGAAAATCTATTTTACTTGGCCATTTTGCCTGCAAGTTATCTATGTGTTGTTTTACATCAGGATCAACATCTATTACTATTAATTTTTCAACTCCAGCCTCTAGTAAGTATTTGCTGTAGCCCCCAAAGCCAAAAGTACCATCAACCCAGATACCACTAATTTTTGGAAAAATTTTCCTAAAATCAGAAATCAGAACAGGAATATGTCCAATACTTTTGTTAAAAGAATGCATTAATTTTGATTTTTAACATTGTCTAGAAGACTATAAAGCTCTTCTTCTAAATTATTTTCAGAAAGATTTTTTTCAATAAGATTCATATCACTTATGTAATTAGTTGGATTCCATATTTGAAATTTTTCACCCATACCAACGAAAACAGCAGTTGTTTGTATTTCTACTAATTTTCTCAGTTTTAAAGGTAAAATAATACGACCATTTTCGTCAAGTTGTATATATATTGACTGAGAATTTAGAAGTCTTTCTAAAATTTCTCTTTCTTTTGAATATCTCGGTAAATTTGATACTAAATTGTCTACAATTTCAATTGAGCCTATTGAATATCCTTCTAGGCACTTCCTATTTCTTCGACCATACACAATAACTAAATTTGGATTTAAACCAGAAGACCAATCAGGATCACCTTCTTCTAATATTCTGCGGAATGCAGCAGGAATCGAAACTCTACCCTTATTATCAACTTTATTTTCAGCCTCTCCTCTAAAACGTCTCATATTATTCCCAACCAACAAAATATGAAGGCGCTCTTTTTCATTAAGACGGTTGCACAAAAAAGTGCAACCGTTGTACTTAATCAATTATAGTTTGTATTTTATTTTTTTGTTTTAAACTATAAATTGGAGGGAGATGCCTGTATAAAACCTTTTTCCTCTAGTTTATACATATCATGGAAAATTATGGAAATCAATGGTTTTTTATGGGAATTTATGTTTTTTTTTATTTTCCAATTATACCTATATTTAGTTTACATTTTTTTCATCAATCAAGATTTAGTGATATTTGTATATAATAAAAATTGAATTAAAAAAATGTGGAAAATCTATAAGCCGGATTTTGTTGGCAATTATGCCTAATGATCATTCATCTAGCCCCATTATTACTAATAAGGTCAAACGACCTACCCGAATCGTTTACTAGGAGAATCTGAAATTAAAATTTCAACGATTCCTATTTGGTCTTTCTCTTGGTGGGGCTTGCAGTGCCTCTCTTGTTGCCAAGTGAGCGGTAAGCTCTTACCTCACCATTTCACCCTTACTCAAAAAATTGAGCGGTATATTTTCTGTTGCGCTATCCCTCAAGTTACCTTGGCTGGCAGTTAACCAGCACCATTTCTCCCTAGAGTCCGGACTTTCCTCGTCTATAAAATAAACGCGATCATTCAACTTTCCACTTTCTTTTTTTATCATCTAATTTATGTAGGTCAATCTTTTTTAGCATTATATAATAGTGATTTTGGTATAGGGATTTCTATTACTTCTCGTACTTTGAGATTTTTAAGAAAAAAATCACCATAACCTATCCTAATTAGTTTTTTAACCTTTAATCCAAAATATCCTAATATTTTTCTTATTTCTCTATTTTTACCCTCAATTAATTTTATATTATACCAATTATTATTATTATTTTTTGAAATAATTTCTATTTTTAGAGGTGCATATTTGAATTCTGAAATTTCTACCCCTCTACTCATTTCTTCTATATTTTTTGCATTAAGATCTTTACCCCAAGTCTTTACCAAATATGTCCTAATAATTTTATTTTTTGGTAACTCCAAATATCTTTTGATATAACCTTTATTAGTTAATAAGAGTAAACCTTCTGAATTTAAATCTAGCCTGCCAACTAAATTTACTTTTCCAATTTTTTTTGGAAAGCTATCAAAAACAGTTTTTTTACCAGACGGATCAAAATCTGAGCATAATTCACCTACTGGTTTATGATAAATCCACATTCTTGGTTTAGATTTATATAAAACCTTTTTACCGTTATAGCGTACAACATCCTTAGACGAAACTTTTTGAGAAACACTAGTAACAACAATACCATTAACGGATATTTGACCAGATGTAATTAAAGACTCAGACTGCCTCCTAGAGGAAATACCTGAGTAAGCTAGATATTTTGATAATCTATGGTAATAATCTTTTTTACTAAACATTTCTTTAATAAATCAAATTAAATGAAAAAAGCAAAATGAAATCATTTATGGAAATAGCCTTCAGTGAAGCAAAATTAGCTTTTTTGAAAGATGAAGTTCCTGTAGGAGCACTTATTGCTAATAGAGAAGGACAAATCTTTGCAAAAACTAGAAATAAAAATAGAGAACTTAATGATCCAACTGCCCATGCTGAAATATTGGCAATTAGGAAAACTTGTAAAGAATTAAAATCAAATAAACTATTTGGTTATAGCATATATGTTACTTTACAACCCTGCGAAATGTGTCTTCATGCCATATTAAATGCAAGAATTTCACGCCTATACTATGGAGCTTCTGATTTGGAAAATAAAAACCTTCAGAAAGTGTATGATACAATTTCAAAAAATAAAAAGTTTAATATTGAGATATATTCAGGTATTAATGAAAAAAAATGTTCAGATTTATTGATAAATTTTTTTAGAGCTAAAAGGATTAAATCATAATAAAAAATCTTTTTTGATTTATTTGTATTTTAACACGTCAAACTATTTTATTTAAATACTTGAATGTTTTTTGCGACAGTTATAAATCATGATCATTTATTGCAAATAGGTTTTTCAAATGTCAATTAGTAAAGATAAAGTAAAAAAAATTGGAAATTTAGCAAAGATTAAACTAACAAATGATGAAATTGAAATTTATACCACTCAACTAACACAAATTGTGGACTTTATGAATAAGCTTGATGAAGTTGATACAAGCAAAGTTGAGTCAGTTCTTAATCAGAATCTTGATCATCACAGTAATCGACTAAATGATATAGTTGAAGATGGAAATTATGTAGAAAAAATATTAAAAAATGCTCCTGACTCCAAAGAAGGTTTTTTTACCACGATAAAGGTTATTGAATGAGTATATTGCATAATTTAACACTTTCAAAAGCATTAAATCTTCTTGAAAAAGGAGAAATAACTGCAGTTAATTTAACCGAACACTATTTAAAAAAAATACAAAATAGTGAGAAACTAAATGCATTTTGTCTTAAATCATCAGACCTGGCAATTTCAAAGGCAGAATATTGTGACAAAATAATGAAGTCTGAAAAAAGGGGTAAGCTTTGTGGTATTCCGATTGCTATTAAAGATATTTTTTGTACAAAAAACCAAAGAACACAAGCTGCCTCCAAAATATTACAAAATTTTGTCCCAGAATATGAAAGTACAGTTACAGCAAAGCTATGGAATGAGAATGCAATTATGCTAGGCAAGTTAAATATGGATGAATTTGCCATGGGATCATCTAATGAAACCTCTATATATGGGCCAGCAATTAATCCATGGAAATCTAAAAATAGTGACGACGACTTAACTCCAGGTGGTTCGTCAGGAGGATCTGCAGCAGCTGTTGCTGCCGATTTATGTATTGCAAGCATGGGGACAGATACTGGGGGATCAATAAGACAACCAGCATCATTTAATGGTGTTGTAGGCCTTAAACCAACTTATGGGAGATGCTCAAGATGGGGAATAATTGCATTTGCTTCATCACTCGATCAAGCAGGTCCTATTACAAAAACTGTTCGAGATTCGGCTATATTATTAAATATAATTTCTGGTCATGATAAAAAAGATAGCACAAGTGAAAAGAAATTAGTACCAGATTTTGAAGCTTTTCTTGATGATGACATAAGAGGAAAAAAAATAGGTATACCAAAAGAGTATCAACTTAATGATACACCTGAAGAAATTACAAAACTTTGGGAAAATGGTATAACTCTACTAAAAGAAGCAGGTGCCGAAATCATAAATATCTCTTTACCTCACACAAAATATTCCTTACCAGCTTATTACGTTTTAGCACCAGCAGAAGCTTCATCTAATTTGGCTAGATATGACGGCGTGAGATATGGATATAGAGCACCACTTGAAAGTGATGATGGTATCAATGAACTTTATAAGATGACTAGGTCTGAAGGTTTTGGCGATGAAGTTAAACGTAGAATTATGATTGGTACTTACGTTTTATCAGCAGGTTTTTATGAAGCTTATTATCAAAAAGCATTGAAGGTAAGGAGTTTAATTGAAGAAGATTTTAATGCGGTTTTCTCAAGTGGAATCGATGTAATTCTTACTCCAACAACCCCTACTCCAGCTTTTCCTTTGAACTCGAAAATTAAAGAAAATCCAGTTGAAATGTACTTGAATGATATTTTTACTGTTCCAGTAAACTTGGCTGGGTTGCCTGCCATTTCAATACCCACAGGTCTTTCAAAGAATAATTTGCCTTTAGGATTACAATTAATAGGTCCAAAATGGAATGAACAGGAGATTTTAAATGTAGCCTTCCGCCTAGAAAAAGAGGCTAATTTTAGTTACAACCCCATAAGTTGGTGGGAAGATAAATGAAAATTTATGAATCTCTTTATTTTTTATTTTTTTTTGTACTTACAATTCTAATATCATGCCAACAAACCTCTAATCAGACTGAATATTTTTCAATTATAGAAAAAAATTCATTAGATCAGAAGCAGGCGCACGAATTAGAAGGTTTATCAGAAAACCACAACTATATTGATCTATCTTTATCAACTCTAACACAACAAAATATTGAAAAAGAAAAGGCTGCAAAAAAACTTGAAGATGCTAGAAAAGAGCGAATTGAAATAGAAATAAGTAATTCATCAAATTCATCAAATTCATCAGATTATGTTAATGTAGCAAAATTTGCTAGAGATACAAAACATAACAAAGGAGAAAAGATCTTTACTAGGTTAAGTTTCAGTATTTACAACAATTGGAATGAGTGCTCAAAATTTAAGACTAAAGACGAAGCACAAAGAAAGTTTTTAAAAGACGGTGGGCCCTATAAAGATAGATTTAACTTAGATCCTGATGGTGACGGATTTGCTTGTGATTGGGATCCAGAGATATATCGAAAACTATCTATTCCAAACGATTAAAAAGTCTCCAATTATTCAGAAGCAACTTTTATATCTCCAGCACATTGTCTACCATCACGTCCATCCACCATTTCAAACTCAACTTCTTGATTTTCATCTAATGTTTCTAAACCTGCTTCCCTTACAGCAGTAACATGAACAAATACATCTTTTCCACCACCTTCTGGTTGAATAAAACCAAAACCCTTACTTGCGTTAAACCATTTAACTATACCTTTAGTCATTTCTATTGTCCTTTTTTAAAACTACCGGCAAAACCGAGCCGGCTTCGGTGAAATCATATTCTGTAGCATTAACGGTCTATTAGACGGTTTAGGCATTACACTTACAATTAACAATTAGATATTAGCAGAGAAATTAAATAAGTACAATCCGTATACTTTTACTTGAAAGCGCAAATAATATGCCCTAATTTCTAAAATAGTAATAATCTTTATTCATCTGATTTTTTAAACCAAAATAAAATAATTGAATTGTTTTTATATAAAATATTAACTGAAGAGGAAAATAAATTATTTTTAGCCAAAGGATTTACAAAAGGTTCAATGGTGGATGATAGAGACGGATTTATCCATCTCTCTGCAAAAGGTCAGTTATTTGAAACCATTAATAAACATTTCAACCATTTAGAAACTATTTATATATATTCTTTTTTTATGGAAACTTTGGATACCAATTTGAAATGGGAAACATCACGAAATGGAGAATATTTTCCACATTATTATGGCCTTTTATCATTAAGGGACACTATTTATTTTCTAAAAATTAAAATTTAAAATAATAACTGTTGAGATCATTTTTGAAAATTTTATTTAATAAATTTCTATTAAAATTGGCAAAACTCTTAGATCCCGAAAGAGCGCATTTTTTTTCTTTGCTATATTTAAAATTAAATTTTCTAAATAAGTTATTTTTTACAAAAGACTTTAAAAGTTTAAATACTACTTTCTGTAACATAAACCTAAAAAATCCTATTGGTGTTGCTGCAGGATTAGACAAAAATGCAGAAGCCATTAAGGGGTTATTTAATCTTGGTGTAAGTTTAGTTGAGGTTGGGGCTGTTACTCCAAAAATTCAATATGGGAATAGACGACCAAGAGTTTTTAGATTAAATAGTGATTTTGCCATAATAAATAGACTTGGCTTTAATAACCTAGGAATGAAAAAGGTTAAAAGTAATCTTAAAAAAAATATTGGTTATGGTACTTTAGGGTTAAATGTAGGTGCAAATAAAGATAGTGCAGACAGAATTTCTGACTTTATTAACGTAATTTCTTATTTTTCAAATGAAGTTGATTATTTCACTATAAATATTTCAAGTCCAAATACTTATGGCTTAAGAAATCTTCAAACAGAAAAGAATCTTGAAGAATTACTAAGCAGGATGACCATGAGCAAAGAATTAAAAAAAATTAGAAAACCAATCCTAATTAAAATAGCACCTGATTTAGAAGATAAAGATCTAAAAACAATAGTAAATCTATGCAAGATTTATAGAATTGCTGGAATTATAGCCACAAACACTACTATTAATAGAGAATATTATTTAAAAAGTAGATATGCTGGCAATAATGGTGGATTATCTGGTAAACCTTTGTTTAACCAATCTAATATCATTCTTGCTAAATTATATTTCATTTCGAAAGGAACTATTCCATTGATAGGTGTAGGAGGAGTTTTTTCCGGTGAAGATGCTTATAAAAAGATATGTATTGGGGCTTCAATAGTACAATTATACACTGCTTTTGCATTTAAAGGTCCTTTAGTATTTAGTGAGATTTTAGAAGATCTTGATACACTGGTTAAAAAAGATGGATATAGTCATATATCCGAAGCTGTTGGTTCAAAAAATTATCAATTTTTAGTCGATGAGACTGACCGTTCTATATTTGGATAGTAATAAATTAGTGCAATAGCTCTTATTATCAAAAAAACATAAAGAGCAGTCCATAAACCAATATTTTGAAAAATAGAAGTCAAAAATACTGCTAAAATAAAATAAATAATTGTGGAAAAAATCATAGCTTTTCGCATTTCATACGTATGAGTAGAACCAAAAAAAACTCCGTCCATGATATACGCAGGAAAACTGATTAAAGGAGCTAAAATAATCAAAAATTGAAAATCTTTTGCTATTTTTAAAACTTCATCTGCATTGGTCATAAATTTTATGAAAGAATTAACAAAGATAAGAAATACTATTGAAAAAATAACAGCTGTTAAAGCGGACCAGCTAGCGCATAGTAAAATAGATCTTCTTAAAATAACAATATTTTTCTTTCCATAATATATACCTACTAATACCTCACTTGAAAATGCGAAACCATCAAGGGCGTAAGCGCATATGTGCAAAAATTGGATTAATATTTGATTAATTGCCAATATATTTGTACCAAAACTTGAAGCCCAAAAGAAAAAACTTATAAATACTAATTCAAGCAAAAGAGATCTTAAAAAAATATTTGAGTTTATAAAAAGTAATTTTTTCCATTGTTGTTTTTCGAATATTTTCTTTCTTAATTGTTTTGGAAAATCACCAAGGGCCTTAAAACTTATAAATAGTGCTAAAGAAAATCCTAGTATTTCTGAGATTAATGTTGCATATGCTACACCCTCTACCCCCATTCCCAATTGAAATACAAAATAAAGGTTCAAAATTATATTCAGTAAATTTATAAAAAATTGGATATAAAAAACACTTAGAGTTTTTTCTAAAGCAATTAACCAACCCATGATTGGAATTGTAGCAATTGCAAAAGGAGCAGACAAAACTCTTATCTCGGCATATTGTAAAGCTAAAGTTTCAACATTCACTTCTGCAGGTGATAGTAAAAAAAAAATAAAAAATATCGGATAAGCTATTACTAAAATGAAAAAACCTAAGAAAATACCTAATAGTAAACCTCTTAGTAATGTTAGAAAGACTTCGTCAGGTTTTTTTGATCCTTTAGCCTGAGCTGTTAATCCAGTGGTTCCCATACGAAGAAAACCACACAACCAGTAAAGAGTACTAATTAAGATAGAACCTAAACCAAGTGCAGCTATAAGTTTTGCATCTCCAAGCTGACCAATAACTGCAGTATCTACAAAACCAAGTAGAGGTACTGTAATGTTAGAAAGCATCATTGGTAGTGCAATTTTCAGCACTCTCTTACTATTAATTATATCTTTGATTTCTTTCAAATTAAACCACATAAATTAATTTCAAAATGTATATAAGCATATCAATATAAGAATTTATGCTATATTTTTGATCAATTTTTGTAAAATAAGTTAATTTACCAAAATTTTAAATAATAGTAATTATGTTTTAGGATTATCTATCTTAATATTATTTTACTGAATTTTTTTATAATTAACGTTACGTAATTATTGACGTTTACGTAAAGGTAAGATTTTTTATTTATAGGAAATTTAAATGAACAAAATAGATGTAGAATTTAGAACAATTAAGGAAATGTGTGAAAAATATAAAGTCACACCTAGAACACTTAGATTTTACGAATTTAAAGAATTGCTTTTTCCTGTAAGAGAAGGACAAAGAAGACTATTTACACGTAGGGATCAAGCTAGATTAAAATTAATTTTGCAAGGAAAAAGATTTGGATTTTCTCTTGAAGAAATTAGACAATTGCTCAATTTGTATGATATCGGTGACCAGCAAAAAACACAATTATTAAAAACATATGAGCTTGCAAAAGAAAGACTAAAAGTAATGATGAATCAAAAAGATGAATTAGAATTAGCTATTGAAGACTTAAAAAAAATGTTAAAATGGGGGGAAGAAGTTTTGATATCTAGAGGTATTAAATCAAATAAGAATTAGTATTAATAATAATTAGTAAGTGACTGGAGTCAGATAATTGATTACTTATAAAACACCTGTAGATGAATACAATTTTTTACTTCACGATTTTTTAAAAATTTCTCAACAAAATGTTCAATCATTTAGTGAATTAAATAAGGATTTTACTACTGAAATATTCGAAATGGCTGGTAAGTTAGCTTCTGAAGTCCTTTTACCAATAAATAGAATTGGCGATATTGAAGGGTGTAAGTTAGAAAATGATACTGTGATTACACCAAGAGGTTTTACAAACGCTTTTAACAAATTACGAGAAGATGGGTGGACTAGTGTTGATTGTGAAAAAGAATTTGGAGGTCAAGGTTTACCAACATCAATATCAATATTATTAGGTGAAATATTTTCATCTTGCAATATTTCATTGACTATTTACCAAGCATTAACCCATGGAGCCTATGGAGCTATTCTGAAATATGGAACAGAAACCCAAAAAAATTTATATTTGCCTAAATTAGTTTCATGTGAATGGACCGGGACAATGAATTTAACAGAACCACATTGCGGTACTGACCTTAGTTTAATAAGAACAAAAGCAGAAAAAATAACAAATGATATATTTTCAATAACTGGTCAAAAGATTTTTATTTCTGCAGGCGAACATGATCTAACAGAAAACATAATCCATCTGGTTTTAGCAAAAATACCAGGCGGACCAAAAGGAGTAAAAGGTCTTTCTCTTTTTATAGTACCAAAATTTATACCTAACAATGACGGAAGTTTAAAAGAAAGAAACAATGTAAAAGTAGGCTCTATTGAAAGGAAAATGGGAATCCATGCTAACGCTACTTGTGTCATGAATTATGACTCTGCCACAGGCTATTTACTTGGTGAAGAGCATAAGGGATTACAAGCAATGTTTACTATGATGAATGAGGCGAGATTAGGTGTCGGAGTTCAAAGTATTGCATTATCAGAAATTGCATACCAGAATAGTGTTAATTACGCCAAAGAAAGAATACAAGGAAAATCCTTTTCTAATGAAGGTCTATTAAGTGTAGAATCAAAACCTATAATTAATCACCCAGATGTAAGAAGAAATTTGCTCGATCAAAAATCATTTATTGAGGGAGGAAGAGCATTATCCATTTGGGTTGCCTCTTTACTTGATAATAGCAATCACCTTATGGATGATCGTGCATATGGTCTTGCATCACTTCTTACCCCAGTAATTAAAGGTTATTTAAGCGATATTGGTTTTGAAATGACAGTTGTTAGTCAGCAAATATTTGGAGGTCATGGTTACATAGAAGAATGGGGTATGAGCCAGTTTGTTAGAGACTCAAGAATTGCTATGATCTACGAAGGAACTAATGGAATTCAAGCCATTGATTTAGTTGGAAGGAAACTAAATTCTGATGGTGGTAAAAATATAATTTATCTTAATGAATTAGTTCAAAATTTTTTGACCGAACATTCAGAATTAGAAAAGCTAAATAATGATTTTTTAGTGCCCTTAAAAGAATCAAAAAAAAATGTAGAAGAAGTTCTCAATTTCTTTATATCAAATGGCTTAAAAAATCCTAACTCTGTACTGGCTGGTGCTACAGATTTTCTTCACCTACTTGGGAATTTTTGTATTGGTTTTATGTGGGCAAAAATAGCGGCTATTTTATTTAAAGAAAACGAAATTATTAATGAAAATACTTTCCAAGAAGGAAAAATTTTAACTGGTCGATATTACATGAAAAACATACTTCCCAAAACAAATTATTTGGCCAAAAAAATCCTTTCAGGAGATGAAATAATTATGTCTTTAAATACCGAACAGTTCTGAGCTATAAGTAATTATTTTATAAAGGAGAAAAATTTGGAAGAGGCATTTATATATGATTCAGTAAGAAGCCCTAGAGGTAAAGGTAAAAGTGATGGATCTTTACATGAGTTAACATCAGTATATCTTTCATCAGAAATTCTAAAAGCTATAAGAGACCGAAACAACTTAGACACATCAATTTTAGATGATGTGATCTGGGGAAATGTTACTCAAATAGGGGAACAGGGCGGATGTCTCTCTAGGTCTGCAGTTTTGAAGGCTGATTATGACCAGAGTACTCCAGGACTTTCAATAAATAGATTTTGTGCAAGTGGTTTAGAGTCTGTAAATTTGGCTGCAAATCAGGTAAAAGGAGGAGCCGGAATAGCCTATGTTGCTGGTGGTGTAGAAATGATGAGCAGGATACCAATGGGATCTGACGGTGCCGCCATTGCTGTTGATCCAACATTGGCAATGAATACTTATTTTGTACCGCAAGGTATTTCCGCTGACATTATTTCGACTAAATATGGTTTTTCAAGAGATGATGTTGATAGTTTTGCAGTTGAAAGCCAAAAAAGGGCAAGTAATGCTTGGTCTGAAAACAGATTTTCAAAATCAGTTGTCCCAATTGTAGATATAAATGGAATAACAGTCTTGGAAAAGGATGAGCATATAAGACCAGAAACATCAATGCAGAGCTTAGGAGCTCTAAATCCTAGTTTTAAAGAAATGGGACAAACAATGCCTGGTTTTGATAATATAGCATTACAAAAATATCCTGAATTAGAAACAATCCATCATATTCATCATGCTGGTAATTCAAGTGGCATAGTTGATGGATCTGCCGCAGTACTAATTGGCAACAAAGAATTTGGTCAAATAGCAAACCTAAAACCTAGGGCTAAAATACTAGCAACTTCAAAAGTAGGAACTGATCCAACCATAATGTTAACAGGCCCTATCCCAGCAACAGAAAAGGTTCTTAAGAACGCCAAAATGAAAATTTCAGATGTTGACATTTTTGAGATAAATGAAGCATTTGCTTCAGTAGTTCTTAGATTTATGCAAGCATTTAATGTTGGACATGAAAAAGTCAATATAAATGGAGGAGCAATTGCTATGGGCCATCCCTTAGGTGCAACAGGAACTATGATTCTTGGAACAGCTCTTGATGAACTGGAAAGATCAAATAAGAATGTTGCTTTAATTTCTTTGTGTGTAGCCTCAGGTATGGGAAGTTCTACAATCATTGAACGAGTTTAAGCGGAGATATATTTTGTCAAATTTTAGTTATGAAATTGAAAGCGATAATATTGCAATTATAAAATGGGATGTGCCGGACAAGAAGTTTAATGTACTTACATTAGAAGGTATTAGTGAAATAGAAAATATTTTAGAAAAAATATTCAAAAATAATAACTTGAAAGGTGTAATTATTTCCTCAAATAAAGATGATTTTTCTGCTGGTATGGATTTAAATGTGTTAGCGCACTTACAAGATCAATCAAAAAATAAAGAGGAAATATTTCAATTTGTGATGCGCGCCCATAAATTTCTAAGGAAAATTGAGTTAGGTGGTATAGATCCAAAAACTAAAAAGGGAGGAATTCCATTTGTTTGGGCTTGTAATGGACTTTCAGCAGGTATTGCTACAGAAATTGGTCTAGCATGTCATTACAGAATTGCAACTGATAAAAAAAATACCAAGATAGGATTACCTGAAATTTTAGTAGGTTTATTTCCTGGAGCAGGTGGTGCTACTAGGGTAAGCAGAATGCTAGGACTTATGTCAAGTGCCCCCATCTTGATGGAAGGTAGAATGTTTTCAGCACAAAAAGCAAAAGCTATAGGTCTTATTGACAAAGTTTCAAATCCCTTAGATTTAATTAATGAGGCAAAAAACTGGATTTTAAATGTAAAGAAAGAAGATATAATTAAGCCCTGGGATAAAAAAGGATTTAAAATACCAGGAGGTGCACCTTATCATCCTAATGGATTTATGACATTTGTAGGAGCCTCTGCCATGATTGGTGCAAAAACTAAAAATGTATATCCTGCGGCTAAATATCTTTTATCTGCTATTTATGAAGGAGCATTAACCAATTTCGATAATGCGTTAAAAATAGAAGCAAGATGGTTTACTAAAATTTTAACTGAAAAGAGTACTAAAAATATGATAAGAACTCTTTTCATTAATAAAACCGCTCTAGAAAAAGGTATTAAACGACCTTCTGTTGATAGTAATGAAATAAAATTTAATAAAATTGGAGTAGTAGGAGCTGGAATGATGGGGGCTGGAATTGCATATGCAGCCGCACTTAATGGAATGAAAGTTACATTAATTGATAGAGAAATTGAATTTGCTAATAAAGGAATAAATAATATAGATCAATTATTATCATCTGATTTAAAAAGAGGGAAAATAACTGAAGAAAAGAAAAAAGAAGTTTTAGGGAGAATTACTCCTTCTCATTCCTATGAAGATTTAAATAATGTGAATTTGGTTATAGAAGCAGTTTTTGAGAATATAGAAGTAAAAGATAAAGTATTAAACCAGATACAAAATAATGTAAGTCAGGAAACCATTATTGCTTCTAATACTTCAACTCTCCCTATTTCAGAACTAGCAAAATCAGTAGCTAAAGAAGAAAATTTTATTGGTATTCATTTTTTCAGCCCTGTTCACAAGATGAATTTAGTCGAAATCATAAAAGGTAAAAATACTAATGAGAAATCTATTGCTAGTGCTTTTGACTTTGTAAGAAAAATCAAAAAAACTCCAATTATAGTTAATGATGCAAGAGGTTTTTATGCAAATAGATGTATAATTCCTTATATAAATGAAGGTTTACTAATGATTAAGGAGGGGATACTCCCTCAAATGATTGAAAATGCAGCTTTGCAGTTAGGTATGCCATTAGGTCCATTACAACTTATTGACGAAGTTTCAATTGAATTAGCAATAAATATTGCTGAACAAACAAAAAAAGCAATGGGTGCCAATAAACTGATGGAAGAAATTGAAATTGTTTTATCAACTATGGAAAAAGCTAAAAGGCTAGGAAAAAAAACAAATGCTGGTTTTTATAATTACGATGAAAAAGGTAAGAGAAATGGTTTCTGGGAAGAGTTAAAAAATAACTTTGAAATACTTAAGGTTCAGCCGGATATAAATGTAGTAAAAGATCGCTTAGCACTAATACAATGTTTAGAAGCAACTAGAGCGTTAGAATCAGAAGTTCTACTAGATATAAGAGAAGGGGATGTAGGTGCAATTTTAGGGTGGGGATGCATACCTTGGGCAGGAGGTCCTTTTAGCTGGATGGATTTAAAAGGTGCATCTTGGGTTAATAAAAAATGTGAAGAATTTTCAATTAAATACGGTGATAGATTTTCTTCTGGTTCCTTGATAAAAAAACTTGCAAAAGAAAACCTTACTTTTTACGGATACTGCTAAAAGTTTTCTATAATCTATAATTATATTAATTTAGCTATGTTATTTTAATATAGTTGTTTTAACGTAAATTTCGTTGTAAATAATTAGAAGATTTGAAAGGAAAATTTTTATGGATAATCTTATGCAGCCATTTTCTTTAAGAGTATCTGAGGTAATTGATCATGCTGCGAGATATCATCCAAACAGAAAAATAATCAGTAGGAATATAGAAGGCCCTATAACTGAAACAAGTTGGATTAAGATTCATCATAATTCAAAAAGATTATCCAAAGCACTTATAAAATTAGGTATAAGAAAAGGTGATAGAATTGGAGTTATGGCATGGAATACCGCGCGTCATTTAGAAATATGGTATGGTGTTCCTGGTTCCGGGGCTATAAACCATACTTTAAATCCCAGACTTTTTTCAAAGCAATTATCATTCATTATCAATCATGCAGAAGATAAATTTCTTATAATTGATAACGACATGTTACCAATTATAGAAAAAATACTTCCGCACTGTAAAACAGTTGAGAAAGTAATTGTGATATCTAACAAAGAACAGATACCCAAATCTGTAATTCCTGATCTAATTTGCTATGAAGAAATATTGAAAGAGCAAGATGGAGATTTTGACTGGATAAGAGGTGATGAAAAAGATGCTTGTGGAATTTGTTACACGTCTGGAACTACTGGTAATCCGAAAGGCGTAGTTTATACACATAGGTCAAATGTCTTACATGCGATGACATCCGCGTCCCCAGATATGCTTAACTTATCTTCAAGAGATAGAGTAATGCCAGTAGTTCCATTATTTCATGCTAATGGCTGGTCAATTGGATATACAGCACCACTTGTAGGAGCATCAATGGTAATGCCTGGAAAAGATATGACACCTGAAGCTTTGTATGAGATGCTTGAAAAAGGTGTTACAGTTACAGCAGCTGTTCCAACAATATGGTTGTTGCTATTAAATTATTTAAAGGCTAATCAATTAAAATTATCAACACTACAGAGGGTTATAATTGGCGGATCATCTTGTCCTAGAGCAGTAATTGAAACTTTCCAAAAAGATTTTGGTGTTCAAGTGCTTCATGCCTGGGGAATGACAGAGATGTCTCCTTTGGGAACGATATGCTCTTTTAAACCTGAAATATTAGAATTAAATGAAAAAGATAGAATTTCCATTCAAGAAACAACTGGTCACCCACCTTTCAGTGTAGAATTAAAAATTACGGACGATGATGGTAATAAGTTACCAAATGATGGTAAAACCCAAGGTAAATTATGGTCACGTGGAGCAGCAGTAGTTCAAAAGTATTTAAAAACAGAACAGGAAACAGTGGATAAATTTGGTTGGTTTGATACTGGAGATGTCGCAACTATAGATAAAAACGGATATATGAGAATAACCGATAGATCAAAAGATATCATTAAATCTGGAGGAGAGTGGATTTCCTCAATTGATCTTGAAAATGCAGCTGTTGGACATCCTGAAATCGTTGAAGCTGCCGCTATTGGTATTAAACATCCAAAATGGGATGAAAGACCTATCCTCGTAGTAGTAAGTAAGAAAAATTCTAAAATCTCAAAAGAAGAAATTTTTGAATTTATGAAATCTTATGTAGCAAAATGGCAAATTCCAGATGACATAATTTTTGTGGATGAAATTCCTCATACCGCTACTGGAAAAATATCAAAAATTGATCTCAGAAAGATTTTAGAAGAAAAACATTATGTACACCCTGATCTTGATTAATTCTCGTAAATGACTGCAATTAAAAAATTTAGCAGGCTAGAGGCAAAAGCAGTCTGGAAGGAAAATGACGATATACCCCCAAGATCAGTAATAATCTCCTTTGGAAAATCATCGATAATTATATCTAATGAAAATGCTTTTCCTTTGGATCATTGGAGTTTTAATACAATTGTAATGATTTCAAAAAGTAAAGAAAATACAATTTTTAGCCAAGGATCTAATAGGAGTGAAAAACTTATCATTGAAGATATTGAGATGATAAATGCCATAATTCTGATTTGTAATTTAAAAACTCAAACTAATTGGTCTACACTTAAATTTAAAAAATTTTTTAAATTGTTATTTTTTTGCTTTTTATTATTCATTTTTCTTTATTTTCCAAATTTTGTTAGAGAAATTATTTTTGAGGCAACAGATCCTAAAAATGAAATTATTTTCTATGACAATACCTTAAACGAATTCTTATACCCTAGTAAAATTTGTAATAAAAATGTTAGTATCAATAATTTTGAAAAAAAACTTAATCAATTTTTTATAATAGATAATTTTATAGAAATAATAGTTGTAAAGTATGGAGTAGACAAACCACTACTCCTACCTGATGGTAAAATAATTATACCATTCAGTTGGTTGCAAACTGAAAGAGCATACCATAATTTCAAAAAAATGTTACAAGTTGCAATCCACGCATATGAAGAAAGATATATTTTCAAAAATTTTATAAACAATCAAAGTTTTAAAACAATTTTATCTTTTGTCTTTAAATTAAATAATTCTTTTGATTTAAATTTTAGTGATTACTATTGGAATAATTTTATTGAAAAAAAATTAACAGACAAAAATCTGTTTATTACAGATGATGAATGGATAAATTTTAAGAACATATGTTATAATTAATTATCACTTCACTTCTTTAAACCCATTTTTTGTTAAACAAAAAACTCTATCCATTTTTTTTATAAGATCTAAATTGTGTGTAGCAACTAGTGCTGATACATTTTTTCTTTTAACCAAATCAGTTAATAATTTGAACACTAGTTGAGAATTTTCATTATCTAAATTTCCTGTAGGCTCATCAGCTAAAAGAAGATACGGGTCATTTGCAATGGCTCTGCAAATTGCAACTCTTTGTTTTTCACCACCAGATAATTGTAATGGTCTATTATATAGTCGATTTTTCAATCCAACATTTATTAAAAGCTTTTTTGCATAATCCAATGCATCAGGAAAATTATACCCTTTAATTATTCTGGATAATGCAACATTTTCAATTGCGTTGAACTCGTTAATCAAATTACTAGATTGAAATACAAATCCTAAATACTTTTTTCTTATATTATTTCTCATTTCAATAGTTAATGATTTTGTGTTTTTATTAAGTATTCTAACTTCTCCACAAGAAGGTAAATCAAGCAACCCACAAATATTTAATAATGAAGTTTTTCCAGTTCCAGAAGGCGCTATAATACCTATCAGTTCTGATTTTTTAATGTTTAAATTGATATTTTTAAAAATCACTAATTTATCAGAACTACTTTCATTATATATTTTTGATATTCCTTTTAACTCTAAAACAAAACCTTTACTCATGTCGTAAAGCCTCTACAGGATCAAGTCTTGCAGCATTAATAGCAGGAAATATAGTTACCGTTACTGACAAAGCTAGAGAAATAAAACATGTGTAAAAAAGGTCTAATAGCCTTAATCTAACTGGGACCTCTGTTAAAAAACGTAACTCAGGATTCCAAAGCTCTCGATTTAGAGTTTCTTCTATAAAAATTTGTAAATCAGGCAAAAAATATGAAAAGGTGGTACCTAATATCAACCCTGAAATTGTTCCAAGTATACCAATAAGAGAGCCACAAATAATAAATACTCGTACTATAGAATTTTGACTCAACCCCATTGTACGTAAAATTCCAATATCTTTTCTTTTATTTTTTACCAGCATAACAAGGCCAGAAATTATATTTAACGCAGCTATTAATATCACTAACGATAAAATGATAAACATAACACGTCTCTCAACATCTAGAGCATTTAGAAAAGCTCCAGAATAATCTTTCCAAGTCCATATATCATAATCATTACCTAACGAATTTGCTAAATTTTCTTGGATCTCATTTACTTTATTAGGATCTTTAACAAGGACATTGATTTTATCAATTTGATTTTCTTTATTAAAAAACATTTGAGCATCAAAAAAAGGCATGTAAATTCTATACCTATCAATGTCATAACGACCTACCTTAAATACATATTTAACAGGGAAGTCTCCAATCCTTGGAGTAGTTCCAAATAAAGTTTTTAAACCGTCTGGAGATATAAGCCTAAGATTTTGATCTATTCCAATTCCAAGACTGTTAGCAACTCCTTTTCCTACTGAAATTCCAACATTAAAATTGTCTATATCACCTATTTTTTTTTCAGGATTTGCAATTAAATCAATTTTTTTTAAATCTTCTTTATAAATACCAACTACCTGTAAGCCTGAATATTTTCCTTCAAATGCACCCATTACTTGACCTGAGATAACTGGATATGCATGAACAATATTTTGAATTTTGGTTATTTTATTTATTAAAGTATCTTTTATCTCATTATTAATTTTGTTTTCTTCAGTGAAAAGGCTTTTTTGAATAACCAAATGAGGGTTTGCACCAATGATACGATCAGTAAATTCTTCTTTAAATCCAACCATGACTGCCTGAACAACAATTAGAGTAGCTACTCCAAGTGCAACTCCTAAAAATGAATACCAAGCAATAGTAGAAACGCCGCCTTCACGCTTTTTAGCTATTAAATAACGCCAAGCAATTAATATTTCTAATTTTGAAAATAAAAAAAAATAAGTTTTATTAATTTTTTAACTCCATTTTAAGGCTAAATTTAGAATTTATATCATAATTGCATTTATTAATTCTAAAAAATTTTCAGAAAGTGGGATGTTTTTTCTTATTCCATCTTTTCTAGATTTAATTTCTAATATGCCCTCTGAAAGGCCTCTTGGGCCTACAATAATTTGTATGGGAATACCTATCAAATCCATTGATGAAAACTTTGCTCCTACACTCTCAAATCTATCATCATAAAGAATATCAAAACCATTAACTTTGAGAATATCATAAATTTTAATAGAAATTTCATGACATTTTTTATCATTTTGTTTAAGGTTAACTATAACGGCATCAAATGGAGAAACAGCTTTTGGCCAGATAATACCATGTTGGTCATGATTAGCTTCAATTAATGCTCCAACTAGACGAGATACTCCTATTCCATGACTACCCATTTCAACTGGTATACGTTTACCATTTGGAAGATCTATTTTTGCCCCCATTGATTCAGAATATTTTGTTCCAAAATAAAAAATTTGGCCAACTTCAATACCCCTACCAGACATTCTTCTATTCTCTGGTATTTTTTCAAAAAGAGTTACATCGTGCGTTTCATCAGTACGAGCATAGGGGGTAGTAAACTTATTTACTATACTTTTCAAATTAGAACTATTGTCATATTCAATATGATTATCTCCTAAAGATAAATCAGATATATTACTATCATAAAAAACTTGACTTTCTCCAGTACTAGCTAAAACCAAAAATTCATGACTATAATCTCCACCAATTGGACCTGTATCAGCTTTCATTGGTATTGCCTTAAGGCCTAGTCTTTCATAAGTCTTCAAATAACTTATCATATGTCTATTATAGGCGTGAATAGCAGATTTTTTATCAATATCAAAGCTGTAGCCATCTTTCATAAAAAATTCTCTTCCTCTCATAACACCAAATCTAGGTCGTACTTCATCTCTAAATTTCCACTGAATATGAAACAAAGTTTTAGGTAAATCCTTATAACTAGAAATAAACGACCTAAAAATATCAGTTACCAACTCCTCATTAGTTGGACCATATAACATTAATCTTCCGTGACGATCTTCAAACCGTAACATCTCTTTTCCATAGTCATCTAATCTTTTGCTTTCTCTCCAAAGTTCAGCAGACTGAATTGTTGGCATAAGTATAGGAATATGACCTGCCGCAATTTGTTCTTCAATTACTATACTTTCAATTTTTTTTAAAACTTTTAATCCTAATGGTAACCAAGAATAAATTCCTGCGGATGATTGTTTTATCATTCCAGCTCTGAGCATTAAACGATGACTTGTAATCTGAGCCTCAGACGGATTTTCTTTTAGAATGGGTAGGAAGTATTTAGATAAATACATGTAAAGCCTTTAATTAGTAATATTAGTTTTTTTTTCGTAAATAAGAAGAGTTCATACACTACAAGAAAATTTTTACACAAGATTAATTTTAGATTTTAAATTCATTAAATTACCTAAATGATTAAAACGTTTTTCTACTGAATCTCCTAGTAAATTATCCTTTTCCATCATTTCCAAATAAAGTGTTTTCTCTTTAGTATAAATTTTAGTTTTTCTCAAGTTTTCAAGTATATTGACGGAGAGCATTGCTCCTAATCGCATACAAGCTCCTAATATAATAGCCTGTTTGATTTTTTTTTTATTCAAGAGTAACAAATATTTCTTATCAATTTTATTAAGATCAGTCTTTTTATATCTTGACATTAAAGATAAAGCTAAAAAAATTCTACCACTATGGTCAATACCACCTAGGTTGGCTCCAGTAACCGTTTCAAAACAAACTTCAGAGCGATAATCTGGATGTGCTTGCCAAAAAGTATCATGTAAATAACAAGCAGCGAGAAAAATCTTTTTTCGTTTATTATCAATTTTGGGGAAAATAGGAAGTAACCATTCAAATAATATTTTGCCAAATCCAGAATATCTTGATCGATTTTTTTCAAGATATAGACATGCTTGAAGTAACGGATCCAATTTCTTTATCTCATTACTAAATTGACAAAAGATAATTCCTTCCCTTATTCCATATCCGGAAAAAAAAAGTTCCCTTGGACAAAATTTTTCATAGATTGCTTTTAAAACTATACAAGCATCTGGTAGAAGCTTTACTCTTTCTTCAGAAGAAGATGTAATTTGCAAAATCTCAGTATTTTTGGTGTTGGATATGAACTCTAATGTTGGATCAAAATTTTTTACTGACACTTTGTATCCCTGCAATACTTTTAGCGGGTAATTAGTTAAACTCATATGAATTTTTGCCATACCTCTCCAGCAACCACCGACTAAAAATAAAGAATTAATTTTATTTGGAAAGGATTTATTTATTTTTGATAGTTGAAGTTTGATAACTTCTAGCTTTGACTTTCCTAATACATGGTAGTCTTGTAAAGCTAATGGACCTAATTCAAAAGATTGAGCTGTTTTAATTTTGCCATTTTCTAAATATGCAATCTCTAAAGAAGATCCTCCAATATCACATACAATACCTGTAGCTTTTGGCCAACCTAATAAAACACCAGAAGCAGCTAATAGCCCTTCCTCTTTACCTGAAATAACATGGATTTTAATATTGAATTTTTTTTCAAGGCTTTCAATAAATTCTCTTCCATTTTTTGCATCTCTTACAGCTGAAGTAGCAACAAAATAGATTTCAACTATGCTCATTGTTTTTAAAACAGCACTAAAACGCTGTATTGCTTTATAAGCTTTTTGTTTTCCCTTATTATTCAAAAATTTAGTTTGCCTTAAACCTATACCTAAACCACAATTTACTTTTTCGTTATAAAAATATCTTGGAGATCTAGAAGGCCCGTCAAAAACTACTAACCTTACAGTATTTGACCCTATATCAACAATTCCTGTTCTTTGTAATTTTGAATAATTGATTACTTTTTTAGCTAAACCTGTCATGACCTTTTAAAATGATATATTTCCATAAACATTAATGAAATTTTAATTTTCAATTAATAATTCAGGAGGATTTTTTCTTAAAGCTCTTCCCCTACCAGATAGCGAAGGATTTTGCATAAAAAAATCATGGCAAGAAAATTTATTTTGAGTTGCAATGTTATCTCTGATATATGAACCATCGGACTGTAAAACCCAAGATTGGGCTTGATCCCTTAAATTTGCTGCCATTATTTGATTTACAATTTGTGCTTTAACTGTGCTGTTATTTATCTTAACTAATACTTCAACTCTTCTATTTAGGTTTCTACTCATCCAATCTGCCGAGGAGATATATACTCTAGATTCAAATGATGGAAGATCTGAACCATTACCAAAACAAGCAATTCTTGAATGCTCTAAAAATCTCCCTACTATCGATTTTACTCTAATATTTTCCGATAAACCGTTAATACCAGGCCTAAGAGCACAAATACCTCTAACAATTAAATCAATCCTTACTCCGGCATTACTAGCGTCATACATAGCATCTATAACATCTTTTTCTACCAAGGAGTTAAGTTTTATCCAGGCTCTAGCAGGTTTTCCTTGTTTTGCTAATCGAACCTCGTTTAATAAATTTTGAAGGATGGTTTTTTTTAAATCAATTGGAGCTAAACTAATATTTTCAAATTCAGAGGGCTCTATATAACCTGATACATAATTAAATACTTTAGTAGCATCCCTCGCTAGATCTGGTTCTTTTGTAAAAAAACTTAAATCGGTATAGAAATTTGCAGTTATTGGATGATAATTTCCAGTTCCAAAATGTGTGTAAGAAACTAGTTTTCTTCCTTCTTTTCTCACTACAATTGAAATTTTTGCATGTGTTTTTAAATCTAAAAATCCATAAACAACATGTGCTCCAGCCCTTTCTAAAGCACGAGACTGATGAATATTTGCTGCTTCATCGAAGCGAGCTCTAAGCTCTACCAATGCAGTAACTGATTTTCCAGCTTCTGCAGCTTCACATAAAGCCTTTACAATTGGACTATTCTTACTTGTTCTATAAAGTGTTTGTCTTATTGCAACAACATTTGGATCATTTGCCGCCTGCTGCAAAAAACTTACAACTACATTAAAAGTTTCATAAGGATGATGTAATAACATATCTTTTCTTTTAATAGTTGCGAAAATATCACCATTATTTTCTTCTACTCTTTCCGGGTTCCTAGGCTTAAATGGTTTCCAGAGTAAATTAGGCTTATCAGAAATTACTAGCTCGGAAAGCTTAGTCATCCCAATAACTCCTTCAACTTGAATTATCTCTTCTGGAAGAACAGATAAAGAACCCGTTACCAAATCAAATAATTCTTTTGGAGAATCTTTAGATATGGTCAAGCTTACTACGTCACCTCGTCTTCGCTTCTTTAAAGCTGTTTCAAATTCACGAACTAGATCTTCAGCCTCTTCTTCAAGTTCTAGGTCACTGTTTCTCAAAATTCTAAATGTACATTTACCAAAAATACTATATCCAGGAAAAATAATTGGTAGAAATATATCTAAAATAACTTCTAAAGGTATAAATCTTATCTCTCTCTTTTTGCTATTTGTTAACCTATGAAATCGCGGGATTTGAGAAGGTATAGGTATAAGTGTTTCAAAAAAAGAGCCATCGGTTAATCTCTTTAATCTTACCGCTAAGGTAAATCCACCTGATGTAATAAAAGGAAATGGATGAGCAGGATCAATTGCCAAAGGAGTAATCAGTGGAAATACCTGTTCTGTAAAATATTTCTCTAAAGGTTTTAAATCAGAAGTAAGTAAATCATGCTTTGAAAGAATACATATACCAGAATTCTTGAGCTCATTTAATAATTCTTTCCATATAATTTGTTGCTTCTCCATAAGAGATCTAGTCAATTTTTCAATCTTTTCAATCTGTTCTTGAGGCAATAATCCATCTACACTTACTCGAGATAAATTTTCTCGGACTAATTCCTTTAGTCCTGCAACCCTAACAGAATAAAATTCGTCCAAATTTTCTGCAGAAATCGCCAAAAACCTTACACGTTCTAATAGTGGAACTTTGCTGTTACCAGCTTCTTCTAAAACTCTATCGTTAAAAGAAATCCAAGATAGTTCACGATTAAAAAATCTTTTAACAGAATTCTTATCTACACCATTTAAAAACTGGGACTTATATTCTGAATTATTCAAAAAATTAGCATTGATCTCATTTCTTTTTTTTATCAAATTTGTACTCCTGCAATTTAATTAAGTTCTGGAATATAATTTTTCTATAATTTCATTGACCATGTTTTTTTTAATAGGTTTTTTCAATTTCAGTGATTCAACATCTAATGCCTCTACTAGGGTTTTTGCAAACAAAAAAGATCTTTCCATTCTAGAAATAGCATATGTTAAAACCTCATCATCTACTTTAATTTGTCTATCTTGAAATTGTTTTGCCATTACAGCTGCTAAAAGATTATCATCTGGCAAGTTTAATTCTATTATTGTTAAAGTCATGATTCTAGAAAGTAAATCTTTAAGTCCGATTTCCCAAAATCTAGGAAATTTACATGATGTAAATAAGATTTTTCCGTTATTTGCAGATAAGCTATTAAAAGTATGTAAAATATTTTCCTCTATAATTAATCTTTTATCTTTGGGTATAAGCTCTAATTTCTCAACATCCTCCAAAACAATAAATTTTTCATCGATTAAATGATTGAGATCAATTCCAAAAAAAGTTGAAATATCATAGGATTTAGCAGAAGTTTCTTTTGACCAAACTGCTGCTAAATGCGTTTTTCCACAGGCAGATGGACCAACAATTACTAGACCACTAGAAGAAAAATTCTTCCAATTTTCTAAAATTTTTACAGCTAGACTATTAGTTTTAGATACAAAAAAATCTTCCCTATTATATGCCTGGCGACGACTGAGTTTAAAAATTAATTGCTCATTCAATATTTAAGTTCCTTTAGAATTAAAAAAAATACTTGAAAAATAGAATTTAAGTAGGTGCCTACCTAAAACACCTAAAATAGCAGTAATTGGTAGCGCAAAAATTAAACCTGTTATGCCACCAATCTTTCCAAAAAAGGCGAGTGAGAGTATTAACCATATAGGATGTATACCAGCTGACTGACCTACAAGCTTAGGAGTTAAAAAGTTTCCCTCAATAATTTGTCCTATAATAAAAACTATAAAAATAAAGAATATAAAAAAAGGGGATTCAAAAAATTGGAAAATACCAAGTAAAACTGCTAATCCACCGCCAATAATAGCTCCTACCAATGGGATAAATGAGATTAGTCCTGCAAAAATACCTATAATCATCCCCCCCTCAAGACCAATGAAAAATAATGTTAGCCCATAATAAATTGATAAAATAAAACATACTGAAAGTTGTCCTCTAAATAACTGAGACAATACTAAATCTATGTCAGTAAATATTTTGGATATTGTTTTTTTTTGTCTTTTTGGAATTAAACTAGATATAAAATTAACTATCCTATCCCAATCTAACAAAAGATAAAAAGTTAATAATAAAGTAATTAATGAATCTAATACAAAATTAAATATTCCTAGTGTAGATGATAAGAAACTTTCAAATAAAAATCCTACATTATTTTTGATACTATCTTGAAAATTTTTAGCATTCTCGAGTATTTGTATTTTGTTCCCTGAAAAACTTTCTAAATTATGTTCCAAAGTATTTAAAATCCACTCATAAAAAATAGGGAGTATTTGTACAAATTGATAAAATTGTCTATAAAAAACAGGTAATATAAATAGAAAAAATATTATAAAAATCAAAAATGCAATAAAAATTAAGAATAGTGCTCCTAATGATCGAGGTATTTTAAAGCTTTCAATTTTATCAGTTATAGGGTCTAAAAAATATGCTAATAAAAAACCAATTATAAAAGGTCTTAAAATATCACTTAAGAAGTATAAACCCAAAATCAAAATACAGGCTGAAAAAAAGCAAAAAAATAGTAGTTTAGCAGACATTTTAAATATATATTTCCCTAGATATAACTTGTAAAATTTAAAAAAATTGTTCTCTTAAAATTCTTTCTTGAAGACCGTGCCCCTTATCAAATAATAATTTATAACAAATATTATTTTCACATAAAATCTTTACACTGTTTATATTTTTTACCTCTTTACTATCTGCATAAGCTGATACTGGTCTTTTATGTGTTTCTTTAATTAAAAATTCTATCTTTGCCTTTGAAGGTATTAAGGCCCCTCTCCATCTCCTTGGTCGAAAAGCAGCCATTGCGGTTAGTGCTAGAATATTAGAATCTATAGGTAAAATAGGTCCATGTGCAGAGTAATTATATGCTGTAGAACCTGCAGGTGTAGAAACTAATGCTCCATCACAAACCAATTCTTCCAACCTAACTAAATCATCTACTATTATTTTTAATTTTGCTGCTTGAGATCCTGATCTTAAAATTGAAATTTCATTAACGGCAAGATAATGTTCTATAGTTCCATCCAATTTCTTTGCATACATTTTAAGAGGATGAATGACGGTTTCTTCAGCTTCATTTAGTTTATTAAGAAGATTTATATCTTGCTTTTGATTCATCAAAAAACCAACAGTGCCCTGATTTATTCCATAAAATGGCAAATTTAAATTCTGATGCTTCTTTAATATATCAAGCATAAATCCATCTCCTCCTAAAACGACAATAATATCAGCCTCAGATAGAGAGAATAATTGATATTTTTTTTTAATCGTTTTAAGAGTATTTTTTGCGTCTTCAGTATTGTCGGCAATAAAATTGGGTTTTTTAAATTTCATGTGATACACCTATAGATAAGCTTCATCATTACCGTAGTTTCAAAAACAAATAATTATTTAGCTCACTCACTTAACAAACAAATTTACTTAAAAGGAAGTAAATTAAGATTAATTTTTTAACAAAACCAAAAATAATATATAATTTTTTTAAAAAAAAAGGTTAAATCTATTGTTTATTTACTAATTATACAATATCTATATATTCTCATTTTCTTAGAGTCTATTAAAACATGTATTAATCAATAATTTCAGAGGATTTAAAAATGCTTATGCAAAGAAAAAAACCAATTTTCACTGAAAATCTTAGTGTGTCTGATCCAGAATTATTTTCTACCATAGAAAAAGAAAATAAAAGACAAGAACAAGAAATTGAATTAATTGCCTCTGAAAATATTACATCATTAGCAGTAATGCAGGCTCAAGGTTCAGTAATGACCAATAAATACGCTGAGGGTTACTCTGGAAAACGTTACTATGGTGGTTGCGAATTTGTTGACCTTGCAGAAGATCTTGCGATTAAAAGAATTAAAGAACTCTTTAATTGTGAATTCGCCAATGTTCAACCAAATTCGGGAAGTCAAGCAAACCAAGCAGTTTTTATGTCTTTAATGAAACCAGGTGATACTTTTTTAGCGATGGATTTAGCTTCAGGAGGACATCTAACCCATGGAGCAAAGCCAAATTTATCAGGTAAGTGGTTTAATGCAGTACATTACGGAGTTAACAAAAAAACAGAACTTATTGATTATGCTCAAGTAGAAGAATTAGCTAAAATTCATCAACCAAAGGTTATAATAGCCGGTGGATCTGCGATACCTCGTCAAATAGATTTTAAAGAATTCAGAAGAATTGCTGATACTGTTGGCGCTTTTTTAATGGTAGATATGGCCCACTTTTCAGGTTTAGCAGCAGCTGGCTGTCATCCCAATCCATTAGAATTTGCCGATGTTGCCACAAGTACTACTCATAAAACTTTAAGAGGGCCAAGAGGTGGTATTATTTTAACAAATAATGTAGACCTCGCCAAAAAATTTAATTCAGCTGTTTTTCCAGGTCTTCAAGGTGGCCCCTTGATGCATGTAATAGCAGCTAAGGCAGTTGCATTTGGAGAGGCTTTAAGACCTGACTTCAAAACTTATCAAGAAGATGTCATAAAAAATGCAAAGATACTTTCAAGCACATTAGAAAAAAGAGGCTTCAGGATTGTTACTGGTGGAACAGATACGCATGTTATACTTGTTGATGTTGGATCCAAAAATATTAAAGGTAATGATGCTGAAAAAAGCTTGGGTAATGCAAATATAACTTGTAATAAGAATAGTATCCCTTTTGATACTGAAAAACCAATGGTTACATCAGGTATAAGATTAGGTACTCCAGCAGGAACAACTAGAGGTTTTGGAACCAGCGAGTTTACTAATATTGGCAATTGGATTGCAGATGTTTTAGAACAGCTACAAATTAATGGAATTGCTAATAATGAAAATGCAGAATTAGAAGTTAAAAATAAAGTAATAAAGCTTTGTGAAAATTATCCTATTTATTGAATTATGTTAAATTAGTGATTCACATTTTTTGATGCTGTGTATGTAGGTTAACTTATCAATGAGAGAAGATTTTTATAGAATTAAAAGACTACCTCCTTATATTTTTTCTGAGATCAATAATCTCAAGGCAGATCTAAGAAAAAAGAGTGTCGATATTATAGATTTTGGTATGGGTAATCCTGATATAGATGCAGGGCAGCATATTATAACTAAGCTTATAGAAACTTCCAAAAAACCCAAAGTTCATAGATATTCTGCGTCCAAAGGTATACCTGGGTTGAGAAAAGCTAAAGCAAAATATTATGAAAATAGGTTTGGAGTGAAACTTGATCCAGAAACTGAAATTATTACTACATTGGGATCAAAAGAAGGCTTAGCTAATTTAGCGTCTGCTATTACTGCACCTGGGGACTTAGCACTAGTGCCTAATCCAACATATCCAATACATGCATACGGATTTATGATTGCTGGGGGAACATTACGTCACATACCAGCACTAAATAATGGAGTTTTTGACCCAGAAGAATATATGAGTTCTTTATCTAGGGCTGTGGCTCACTCAATTCCTAAACCAATTGCTATTGTTATATCTTTTCCTTCAAATCCAACTGCACAATCATGTGACTTAGATTTTTATAAAGAGTTAGTTACCTTTGCAAGAAAACACTCCATTTGGATTTTATCTGATTTAGCATATTCTGAAATTTACTTTGATGATAATCCCCCACCATCTGTTTTGCAAATAGATGGTGCTAAAGAAATTTCAGTTGAATTCACATCTATGTCAAAAACTTTTTCAATGGCTGGATGGCGAGTAGGTTTTGCAGTAGGTAATAAACATCTTATAAATGCTCTAACAAGAATTAAATCATACTTAGATTATGGAGCGTTTACCCCTATTCAGGTTGCGGCAGTCGAAGCACTTAATAGTCCAGAGAACTACATAGATAATATCCGAAATGAGTATAAGAAAAGAAGAGATACTTTAATATCAGCTATGTCACGCGCTGGTTGGGAAATACCTAAACCTGCTGCTACTATGTTCGCATGGGCCCCACTTCCAAAAAAGTTTCAAAATCTTGGATCTATGGAATTTGCAAAAGTACTAATGCAAGAAGCTGAAGTTGCAGTTGCACCAGGTATTGGTTTTGGTGAATATGGAGAAGGTTATGTAAGAATAGGACTTGTTGAAAATGAACACAGGATCAGACAAGCTGCAAAAAATGTAAAAAAGTTAATTTCTGGATAAATATTTTTATATTAAATTTTACAAAATAAAAATATAAGAAATTTTCTGATGATTTATAAAGTTTTTGAATGTATAAGTTTACTCAGCAATAAACTGTTTGTAGTTCATTTAAAAATTTAAAGGTAAAATTTTTTGGATATGAGACCACTAAATATTGGTATAATAGGACTTGGAACTGTTGGAATGGGATTAATAAAATGCCTAACTGATAATAAAGAAATTATAAAGTCTAAGTCAGAGAGAGAAATATCAATAGCAGCTATTTGTGCCAAAAATAAGAATAAAAAAAGAGATCTCGATATAGGAAATTTAAAATGGGTTCAAGACCCTTTTGATATCACTGATGATAAAGAAATAGATGTTGTAGTAGAGTTAATCGGTGGAGACGAAAACCCCTCAAAGTCAATTGTAGAAAAATCATTACTCAATAAAAAACACGTGGTTACTGCAAATAAAGCATTAATAGCTAAACATGGTCACTATCTTGCTCTCTTGGCAGAAGAACAACAGGTTTGTCTAAATTTTGAAGCTGCTGTTGCTGGAGCAATTCCAATTATAAAAGCAATTAAGGAGTCTTTAAGTGGAAATGTTATTTCAAAAGTTTATGGGGTAATTAATGGTACATGTAATTACATCTTAACCCAAATGGAGAAAGAAGAGAAAGAGTACATATCAATTTTTAAAAAAGCTCAACAACTTGGCTATGTAGAAAAAGACCCACAACTGGATGTAGGAGGAATAGATAGTGCCCACAAAATTTCTATACTTACAACATGTGCTTTTGGGACAAGGATAAATTTTGAAAATGTAATGACAAATGGTATCCAAAATATTTCCTTAATTGATATCAAAAATGCATTTTCTATGGGTTATAAAATTAAATTAATGGCCCTTGCCTTAAAATCAGATGATGGAATTATTCAAGAGGTAGAACCGTGCCTTGTACCAAAAGATAGTATATTTGGAAAACTAGAAGGTGGAACAAATCTGGTAATGGTTGAAGGTGATTTTTCGGGGAGGACCTATTTCATGGGACCAGGTGCTGGATCTGGTCCGACAGCATCAGCTGTCATTGCTGACATAATTGATATAGCAAATGAGAAAAAATCAAGTGTTTTTGGTATGAATGCTAATCTCCTAGAGTTGCCAGTAAATAAAAAGAAAGAATTTCCATCCAGTTTTTATCTTAGGTTCTTACTTACTGACAAGCCTGGTACTTTAGCTCAACTAAGTTCTATTCTAGGTAAATACGAAATTTCTATTAATAGGATGAAACAGCTACATCATATTGGAGAAACAGCCCCTATCCTTATTGTAACACACCCCACTACAAAAAATCTCCTAAAACCAGCTATTGAAGAGATAAATCAATTAGAAATTTGTATAAATGAACCCGTTATCATTAAAATAGAAGAATTTTAATTAATAATTATTAAATGGAAACAAAAATAGAATTTAACGACAGACTGTTATCCCTTGGTCTTGCAAGAGTTTCTGAGGCTGCTGCTATTGCAGCAACTAAATTTATTGGGGCAGGTGATGAAAAAGCGGCAGATCAAGCTGCTGTTGACGCTATGAGAACTCAGCTAAATATGTTAGATATAAGTGGGAGAATAGTAATTGGAGAGGGCGAAAGAGATGAAGCTCCAATGCTTTATATTGGTGAATTAGTAGGAAGTGGAAATGGACCTTCTGTAGATATTGCACTTGATCCATTAGAGGGAACTAACTTAACAGCAAAAGACATGCCTAATGCACTCACAGTGATTGCAATGGGACCAAAAGATTCATTATTAAATGCCCCAGACGTTTATATGGAAAAACTTGCCTACGGATCTAGATATAAAAAAGATATTATCACGATTGAAATGTCTCCAAGTCAGAGAATTGAAACATTAGCAAAGGCTAAAGGCTGTAACCCAAAGGACCTTATGGTATGTGTTTTGGAAAGACCAAGACACCAAACTTTAATAGAAGAAATTCGTGCAACAGGTGCAAGACTCAGATTAATTACGGATGGTGATGTTGCTGGGGTCATACATTGTGCAAATACAGAAAGAACTGGGATAGATATATATATGGGAATTGGAGGAGCGCCTGAAGGGGTTTTGGCCGCTGCAGCATTGAAATGTCTAGGTGGATATATTCAGGGCAAGTTAATATTTAGAAATGATTTGGAAAAAAATAGAGCCATAAAAACAGGAATTAAAGATTTTGATAAAATTTATTCCCTTGATGACATGGTAACTAAAGATGTAATATTTGCTGCTACCGGAGTTACAGACGGCTCAATTTTACGTGGAGCAAAATGGGATGGAAATATATTAGAAACTGAAACTATATTAATGAGGTCTAAAACAGGTTCCATAAGAAGATTATTATATCAGCAAAAATTTTCATGATAGATAATAATGAGATTTTCTTGAATTCAAAATTTTCGTTAAGTAGAAAAATTTGGCTCAATCCAAAAAAAAATATTCAAAAGCTTGCAACAAATTTTCAACAAGTGTCCCCCATATCTTACCCGTTAGCATTATTTTTAGCTCAAAAAGAAATTACAGTTGATCAAATTGATACTTTTTTAAATCCCAAGATTAAATCAAGTATGCCAGATCCAAACTCATTATTAGATATTGATAAGGCTATAAAAATCATAGTTGAAACAATCCAAAATAAAAGAAGAATTGCCATATTTGCAGATTATGATGTTGATGGAGCAGCAGCAGCAGCTATGCTTTTTAAATGGTTCAGCAACTTTAAATTAAAACCAACTATTTATATTCCAGATAGAGATAAGGAAGGATATGGACCAAATAATAAGGCTATGATAAAATTGTCTTTAAAACATGATTTAATAATTTGTGTAGATTGTGGTTCTACTGCTGATATACCGATCAAAAATGCAAAAAAAAACTCTTGTTCTGTTATCGTTATTGATCATCATCAAGGTGGTAATAATGAAACACATGCTGATGCATTGGTGAATCCTAATCGTTTAGATGAAAAATCTCTTCTCAAATATTTATGTGCAACTGGTGTAACTTTCTTATTACTTGTGGCATTAAATAGACAATTAAAAACTTCTGAATTTAAAGCGCCTGATTTACTTCAATACTTAGATTTAGTAGCACTTGCGACAGTATCTGACGTTGTTCCTTTAGTAGAATTAAATAGAGCATTTGTGAAAAGTGGCATGAAAGTAATTGAAATGGAGAAAAATATTGGCATCAAATCTCTTATTGAAATAAGTAATATCTCAAAGCCTATTAAAACAAATCATCTCGGATTTATTCTTGGGCCAAAAATTAATGCTGGTGGCAGACTAGGTTTTTCAATGTTAGGCGTCGAGCTTTTAATTGAAAATAACCAAAATGAAGCTACCAAAATAGCACAAACACTAGACAGTCTGAATGAAAATAGAAAAATTTTAGAATATGAAATGACCGAAAAGGCTTACGAAAATATAAAAAATAAACAATTTAAAAATAACTTTATTTGGGTTGCTGATAAAGAATTTAAATCAGGCATAACTGGAATAATTGCTTCTCGACTACTTGATAAATTTAGTAAAACTTGTTTTGTGATATCCATCGATAAAGATAACATTGGCAAAGGTTCTGGAAGATCAAATCCTAATCACAACTTGGGTAATGCGATTAGTCAATTAGCTAAAGAACAGCTAATTATAAAAGGTGGAGGTCATGCTAAAGCAGCAGGACTAACGGTTGAGGCAGCAAAAATTGATTTAGCAATGGATAGATTAAATAGTATTTTATTAAAACAAGAAGAAATGAATGATGAGCTTTCCACTTTGAACATTAATTCAGTTATTTCTATAAATGCAATTTCTTCAGATTTTGTTGAAGATATTGATAAAGCTGGACCATTTGGACCAGATTCACCCAGGCCTATTTTTGTATTAAAAAACTGTAAAATAAAATGGTGTAAATTATTAAATAATAAGCATCTCAAATTTTATATTTATGATGAAAGTTATAGAAAAATTCAGTCAATATTTTTCAGAGCACTAGATAATAAAGCTGGTATTTTTTTATATGAAAATATCGAATCCACTTATCATTTTGCAGGAAATATTGAAATTAATGATTGGTTGGGAAAAAAAGTACCAAATTTTGTTGTCAAAGATATTGCTTTAGCCAATTCATAAAAAAACATCTTGCACCTATTTAATTACCGAATTATTAAGTATTTGTGTGCGCCCTTCGTCTATCGGTTAGGACGCCAGATTTTCATTCTGGAAAGAGGGGTTCGATTCCCCTAGGGCGTACCAATTTTATTGTTTAAAATCAATGACTTAGGTGAATAAAGTCACGCCATATGACACTTAATGCTATTTGCACCTGTTTCAAGAAATAAAATCCCCCATCACATTAGCAGATTCTTTCATAAAATTGGGAGAATATTTCGCATATACTCTTTCAGTTACATTAACTGACTTATGTCCTAGATAAACGGAAATTTCTTTTATGACCACTCGGCCAGATTTTGAGATTGAATTAATTAACATGATCGATTTATAATATTTCTAGTTAGTTATGACTTTTTGGTTTTGAAATACAAATGAAATTACATATTTCAGTTCTATTATTTTTTTTATTTCCTCTAATTACCTTTGGTTTACCAAATTGTGATTTTAAAAAAACAAATGAAAGAGATTTATGTTTTGATAAAATAAATACCCCCGATGGGGGCAGATATATAGGAGCTTTCAAAAAAAATAAATATCATGGTTTAGGTACATATATTTTTCCCTCTGGGGATAAATTTATTGGTTATTTTAAGGAAAATAAAAGGCATGGTGCAGGTGTTCTATGGGTATCAGAAAAAGGTTGGCTAGGTGATTTTAGTGCAGGTTATTACATTAATGACCGCCTCGATGGTATTGCAATTTATACAACTCCTAAAAATAACGCTGCTTACCTTGGTAAATTTGATAATGGAGTTTTTAAAAAATGGTATCAAATTAAAAGTCCTGGAACTTTATTTCCAAAGTTAAGGAACAAATTCTATACCTTTGATTCTGACCAAAGAAAAGGTCTTCAAAAATTCCTAGAACTTGAAGGATTATATCCCTCAACTATAGATGGAAAATGGGGAAGAAATACTCTTAATGCATTTGCTGCTTTTAGCGTCATAAACTACAACACAATCGATTTAGAAAAAATAGATATAATCGCAAAAGTTGTTGATGAAATTGGTAAATTATCTGTAGCTCTTGAAATTAGAAGTAAATTACCAAGATGCAAAAAAAATAACTTTAACAACTGTTTTGGGTCAATTACTGAACCAGATGGTAATAAATATGAAGGTGAATTTAATAATGGTTTTTTTAATGGGAAGGGAAAATTCACTTTTTTTGATGGCTCAATTTATATTGGAGATTTTAAAAACGGTAAACAAAATGGTAATGGAGTTTTTACATTTGGACCTGATACAAAATACTATGGGGATAGAATGGAAGGTAAATTTGTAAATAATATATTTGAAGGTTATGGAAAATATTATTTTGCAAATGGTGATATATATGAGGGTGAATGGAAAGATAATAGACCATACGGAAAAGGAACACTTTCTTTTTCAAATGGTAACAAATACATAGGTGAATTTAAGAATAAGTTTAACGGTTTGGGAACTTTTATATTTTCAAATGGCGACAAATATATAGGTGAGTGGGTTAATGGAAAAAAAAATGGAAAAGGTAAATTTATAAGTTCAAATGGAAACCAATATGAGGGTGAATGGAAAGACGATATTTTTATAAGTAAAGACTATGCCGATACAAAAGAAACACATAATGTTGCATCTGGTACTGGTTTCTACGTTTCCACTCGTGGTCATATAGTCACAAATAATCATGTTGTAGATGGTTGTACAGAAGTAAAGGCTCATGCTTTAGGTAAAAGTCAAATTGCTGACATAATTGCTAAAGATAAATTAAATGATTTAGCACTTCTCAAAGTACAAGGAAATCCCCCATATGTTTTTCCAATTGAATTGAAAAATCCATACCCTTTACAAGAAATAATTGTAGCAGGATTTCCATTTGGTGAATTAGTTAGTTCATCTATAAAATTTACAAAAGGAATAGTAAGCTCAATAGCAGGAATTGGCGATAATTATTCTCAAATCCAAATTGATGCTGCAATTCAACCAGGTAATAGCGGTGGTCCAATAGTTGATGAAAATGGTAATGTTATTGCTGTTGCTGTAGCAAAACTTGATCAACAAAAAATTCTTGAAAATTTTGGGGTTATTCCTGAAGATACTAATTTTGGGATTAAAGCAAATGCTGTTAGAAATCTTCTTGAAGGTAACAACATAATATCCAAAGAACCTAGTTCAAAAATTATTTCAAAAAATTTACTAAGCAAAAATATTGCAAACGGTACAGTTTTTCTTTCTTGCTGGATGAAAATGGTAGACATAAAAAATGTTAAAAATAAAAAAGTTTTATTCAAAGAGTTTGAATAAAAATGCTAATATTTTTATTTCGAGTATATTTTCTATATAACGACTATCACCCATAGCTAATCAAAAAGAGAATATATAACTAAACTTATCGCAATTACCAAATTCATATAATAGCTTAAAACAGATTTTAAATTTATAAATATTAATAGAAAGCTA
>CACMNE010000010.1:0-52486 GCA_902614945.1 uncultured Alphaproteobacteria bacterium | reverse complement strand
AGATAAATTTAAGAAAATTTGATAAAAAAATAATTTAAAATGAATTTGTATCAGAAAAGATTTGAGATAAGATTTACTCAAAATAAAAATGAGCTTATTGAATCCCAGAAACTAAGGCATGAAGTCTTTATAGAAGAGATGGGAGGGTCTAAGAAAAATCTATCAGCAGTTTCTAATTTGGAATCAGACAAATTTGATGAGTTTTGCAGGCATTTAATTATAATTGATCATAAAAATTCAAAACAATTTCCAAATGGTAAAATTATTGCTGTAACTCGATTGATGCTTACTAAGGACTCCAAAAATGGTATAGGTTTTTACTCTTCTCAAGAATTTAATTTAAACCCAATAACATCAACAAATAAAGAATGCTTAGAAATAGGGAGAACATGTATTGATCATGAGTATAGAAATACTTTGATCTTACATTATTTATGGATAGAACTTGGTAGTTTTTGTTCTAAAAGAGGTGTTGAAATTCTGTTTGGCGTTGCGTCTTTCAGTGGAAATAATATTAAAAAAATTGAGATGGCACTTAGTCATATTCATAATGATTATCTTGCACCTCCAAAAATTAGACCGATGGCGCTAGAACATGGTTATATAAAAATGAGCATTATACCAAAAAATGAAATTAATAAATCAAAAGCTTTAAAACAAATGCCTAGTTTATTAAAAAGTTATTTAAGATTGGGTGCAAAAGTAGGAGAGGGGGCATTTGTGGATAAAGAGATGAATACAATAGATATACTTATAATGATAGATGTCTCTAATATGACAAACAAATACAAAATGTATTATGAAAAACCTTGAAGAAAAATATACATGGGAAAAAGAAAATGTAGATGAAATACACCCAATTGGTTTTTTTCATGTTCTTAAAGGTTTATTAAGGTTATTAGTCTTTCTTCCATTAACAGTTTTTCTTGTTATAATATTTTTGATATTTAAAGCTATACTAAAACCCTTAAACTTAAATTATCCAATATTTTTAATAAGGAAATCATGGTCAGTTTTAATTCTTAGATTGTTTGGTTTAAAATTAAAGGTTATTGGAAAACAATCCTATAATTCAACAATATTTGTAAGTAATCATATTTCATGGACAGATATTTTAGTAATACAAAGTGTTTTAGATATAATATTTGTTGCAAAATCAGATGTTAAGAAAATGCCTGGTTTGGGGTTTCTTGCCGGCATAGCCAATACAGTATTCATTGATAGAAATCCTCAAAAAATTTCAAAGGATTCTTTAATATTAAAAAAGAAAATTGAGAAAGGTGAATTAATTTGTTTTTTTCCTGAAGGTACAAGTACTGATGGGCTACGGGTGTTAAAATTTAAATCTGGATTTTTCCAGTTATTATTTGATGGAATTTATAATCAAAATGAATATATCAAAAAGGTTCAACCTCTTTCTATATACTATAAAGTACATAATAAAAATTTATCAAAAGATTTTTACGGATGGTGGGGAAGTATGAGTATTATTTCACACATTACAAAAATCTTGTGCTTGTCCTCAGGTTCTGTAGAACTAAAATTTCATGATTCACTTAATAGTGAAGAGTTTAATGATAGAAAAGAAATTGCACTAGCTGCAGAAAATACAATTGCAAAATATATTTCATTTCAACTGTCAAATAATTAATTACTAAATTTTTCTAAATCTTCAGAAATATAACAATTTTCCTTAAGTTCTTGTTCTATTCTTATTAACTGATTATATTTGGCTACTCTATCAGTTCTACTTAGAGAACCAGTTTTAATTTGTCCAACACCTGTGGCAACAGATAAATCTGATATCGAAACATCTTCGGTTTCTCCTGATCTATGTGAAAAAATATTTAGAAAATCATTAGATTTCGCCATTAGAATTACTTTTAGAGTTTCTGATATAGTACCAATTTGGTTATATTTTATGAGAATAGCATTTCCAGCGTTTTCTTTTATTCCCTTTTCTAATCTTTTTGGATTAGTCGCAAATAAATCATCGCCTACTAATTGGCATTTATTAGCTAGTTGAAGGGATATTTCTTGCCATCCTGCCCAATCATCTTCTGCCATCCCATCTTCAATCGAAATTATAGGATATTTCTCAACTAAATTTTTTAAAAAATTTACTTTTTCCTTGGAATTTAATTTAAGTTTTTCTCCATGCATACAATAATATCCATCTTTGAAATACTCGCTTGAGGCACAATCTAATGCTAAAAGAAAATCTTTCCCTGGGATATATCCAGATTTTTCAATAGCCATTAAAATCATTTCAATTGCTAAATCCGTATTTGCTAATTGTGGTGCAAAACCACCTTCATCTCCAACTGCAGTTGAGAAGTTTTTTTTGTGCAAAATCTTTTTAAGCGTATGAAAAACTTCACACCCCATTCTTACTGCGTTGAAGAATGAATTTGCAGAAGTTGGAATTATCATAAATTCTTGTATATCAAGATCATTATTTGCGTGCATTCCACCATTTAATATATTCATCATTGGCATTGGTAATTTGTATTTAGTTTGACTAACAGAACTGAAATTACGATATAATGGATTTTTATTAAATGATGCACTAGCTTGAGCAACCGCGATAGAAGTTCCTAAAATAGCATTTGCTCCCAAGTTAGATTTATTTGAAGTTCCATCCATATCTATCATTGATTGGTCTATTAGTTCTTGTTCATGTACATTTTTTCCAACTAATAATGAATTTATTTCATTATTAACTGAATTAACAGCTTTAGTGACGCCTTTACCATGAAATATTTTGGAATTACAATCCCTTAACTCTAAGGCTTCATGTTTCCCAGTTGATGCCCCAGAAGGGACAGATGCTCTACCAAAATCACCACTATTTAAAAAGACATCTACCTCTAAAGTAGGATTACCTCTGCTATCAATTATTTCTCTTGCCTTTACTTGTTTAATAATACTCATTCGTCACTTTCAAATTTTTTTGTTAGTTGCCATAGTTTGTAATCCTCTTCTTTACTTAAGCGATCGTTTTTTTTTTCTTTTAGAGAAAAATAAATTTCGCATCGCTTAGCAAATTTTTTATTAGCCTCATAAATACATATTTCTGGGTCAAAATTTAATAATCTTGTTAAATTAATTACTGAGAAAAATAAATCCCCAATTTCTTCTTTTTTTTCTTTGCAATTATTGTTTTTTAAGGTGTTCTTAACTTCACGTGTTTCTTCTTCAATCTTTAAAATAACTTCACTAGTATTTGAAAAGTCCAAACCAAGAGAGCTTGCAGTTTTTTGCAATTTAATTGCTTGGTTGATAGGTGGTTTAAATTTATTAAACTCAGTAAAAGTAGATTTTTTTTCTCCTTTTTCTTTTCTTTCCTTTATTTTGATTTCTTCCCAAAATTTTTTTTGTTCTTCAATACTTCTTTTTTCTTTTTGCTCACCAAAAATATGTGGATGTCTTCTGATCATTTTTTTTGCGGCTTTATCGACTACGTCTCTGAATTTAAACAATTTATTTTCAGTAGCGATTTGGCATTGAAATATTACTTGCAGAAGTACATCACCTAGTTCATCTATAATGTTTTCTGTGTTTTCAGATTCTAAAGCTTCTACTAACTCATAGGCTTCCTCTATGATGTGAGGACTTAAGGTCTTAGCAGTTTGTTTAATATCCCATTCACATCCATTTTTTGGATCTCTTAAATGATTTATAATATTTAATAAGTCATCTAAAGAATTGACTTCTTTGCTTTTAAATGATTTTTTCATAGATATGTACAGTCTTCATATATTTACGAAGTAGCTCTATTTTTACTATTAACCATCGCCACGAAACGGGGCAACATACTGTAATGCCATATCCCATGGAAAAAAAATCCAAGTATCTTGGCTGACTTCTGTTATAAAAGTATCAACGATTTTTTTACCATGGGGTTTTGCATAAACTGATGCATAATGAGCTTTTGGATACATCTCTTTAACTAATTGCATAGTTTTACCACTGTCAACTAAATCATCAATAATTACAATCCCTGATCCATCAGAAATTAAATTTGCATTTGGATCCTTTAGTATTTTTGCTTCAGACTGATTTTTATGATCATAAGATTTAATAGAGATAGTTTCTACAAGCCTGATATCTAATTCTCTAGCAATAATCATAGCTGGAACCATTCCACCGCGTGTAATTGCAATTAATCCTCTCCAATGACCATTCTCAGGTCCTTTATTTTCTAATCGCCAAGCTAGAGCACGACTGTCTCTATGAATTTGGTCCCATGAGACGTGAAATCCTTTTTCGTATGGTAATTTATCTTTCAATGATCGTTTTCCTTTCTACCCGTTACTACGTCAATATCTGGAGCATCTTCTGCTTTCATACCAACGATGTGATAACCTGAATCTACATGTAAGTTCTCACCCGTAACACCTGATGACATATCTGATAATAAAAAAAGTGCTGCTTTGCCAATTTCATTTTGTGTTACATTCCTTTTTAGTGGTGAATTTAACTCGTTCCATTTCATGATATATCTAAAATCTCCAATACCTGATGCTGCGAGTGTTTTTATAGTGCCAGCTGATAATGAATTAACTCTTATATTTTTTTTGCCCAAATCCATTGCTAAATATCTTACTGATGATTCAAGTGCTGCTTTCGCAACACCCATTACATTATAGTGTGGAAGTACTTTTTCAGAACCATAGTAAGTTAAAGTAAGAATCGATCCCCCTTGATTTAGGATTGATTCAGCCTTTTTAGCTACTTCAGTTAAGGAAAAAGTCGATATAGCCAGTGTATTGGTAAAGTTTTCCTTACTAGTCTCTATATATCGTCCTCTAAGTTCCTCTTTATTAGAAAATCCAATAGCATGGACAACGAAATCAATACTACCCCAATGATTTTTTAGTTTTTTAAAAGTTTGATCTATAGATTTAGGATCGCTTACATCACATTCAATTAACATATTGCTATCGATGTTTTTAGCTAATGGTTGCAATCTTTTTAATAAAGCTTCAGATTGATATGTGAATGCAAGTTTAGCTCCAGCTTGGCTGCAGACTTCTGCTATACCCCAAGCAATGGATTTGCTATTAGCTACGCCCATAATAAGGCCTTTTTTATTTTTCAATAAATTCTCAAACATTATTATCCCGAGTAATTTGTTCTTTAAATATTTGTTAAACCTTTTAATAAAAGTATATGTAATTATATCATGCTGTATATTTAAATGAATTTCTTTTTTTTATCAAAGATAATATTTTATGGAGAAATTATGGATAAAAATCCTATTACAAAAATTGTTGATTGGTATAATGAAGCAAAAAAAACAGAAATCAATGATCCTGATGCAATAACACTTGCAACAGTTGATGATTCTGGGTTCCCAAATATTAGGACTGTATTACTAAGAAAAATTGATAGCGATTCTTTCGTTTTCTTCACAAATTATAATTCACAAAAAGGCAATGAAATAGAAAATAATAATAATGTAGCTTTTTCTTTTCATTGGAAATCATTAGCAAAGCAAATACGAATCAGAGGAATTGCAGAAAAAGAAAATGGAATAGTTGCAGATGATTATTACAATTCAAGAGCATTAGGTTCAAGAATTGGAGCATGGGCTTCAAAACAAAGTTCAAAATTAAAGAATAGAGAAGAACTTTTAGAAAGAATTGCTCTTATGGAAAAAAAATTTAAATCTAATCCACCTAGGCCACCTTTTTGGGGAGGTATTAGAATACGTCCTTTATCAATAGAATTTTGGAAGGAAGGAAAATTTCGATTACATGAAAGAGAGTTATGGAAGAGATTAGACTTAGATCAGAAGTGGTCTATTTATAATTTGTATCCATAATTTTTTTTATAATAAGTATAAATTCTAAATCAGTTGCTTATTTCTATTTTTTTTTTTACAATTTAAAAAGTTCAAGATGTTTATAGAGGGAGTCTTGAACGATGAAAAGAGTATTCGGCCATGTAAAATGGTTTGATATAGATAAAGGCTTTGGCTTCCTTGTGCTAGAGGATGGGGGAGGCGATGTCCTTCTTCATGCTAATGTTTTAAAAAATTTTGGAAGAACTTCTGTATCTGAAGACTCAAAAATTGAGTTTGAATTTCTAGAAACTGATAAAGGCATACAAGTATCTAAAATTTATAATATCCTGAATTCAGAGGATATAAAAAATCCTAAAGAAAATAATCATTCTGTAAATAAAATTAATGATTTTGATTTGCATCCAGCGAGAGTTAAATGGTTTAATAAATCAAAAGGATTTGGATTTGCTAATATTTTTAAATCTAATGATGACATTTTCTTGCATATAGAAACTTTGAAAAGATCAGGTCTTTCTGATTTAGAAACTGGAGAAGCAATAGTACTCACAGTTACTGAAGGCCCACGTGGGAAAATGGCGGATACTATTTTGACATGGGATGATCAAATATTTTTTGAAGAAAAAGATTAATGGTTAAGTATTTATATTTTTTTATTATAATACGTAATAAACAGTATTGAGAGCAAAAAATCAAAAAAAAGCTTTTCATTCTTGCTTTAAGATAATAATAAAGTTTTAACGGGGTGTAGCGCAGTCTGGTAGCGCATCTGGTTTGGGACCAGAGGGTCGGGAGTTCGAATCTCTCCACCCCGACCATCTGATTAAGTACTATATGTATATAACTAATAAATCATATTTTTGAAAAGAATTTCAAAACTCAAAAATTAAATTTATTACTTCAAAACTGTCATACTGAATTAATACAAAATTAGTTTATTTCCACCATACTCATTACTTCTTTGCATGAGTCTATGGTACTAACTTCCATACCCATGTCATGCATATTTTTACAATCTTTAGATAGTTTATTGATTTTACTTTTGGTCTCATTATTAAGATTAGCTGTTTCCAAAAAGTTGTTAAGTTTTGTATTAAATGCAGCCATTTCAGAGCATCCAGATGCTAAAATCTGACTACCAATAAGACTTATGGACAGAGTTAGTATTGATAACGTTTTCATTTTTTTACCTCATAATTTATAGATATCTTTATTTGTTAATTTTTTTTTCAATTTGAATGCGATAAAATGTCCATTTGAATTTTATTCAAACTTATTTCTCAAATAGTCTATAGTAATTTAACTGGTGAATTTGATTACATGACAAAAAACATTGATTTATTAATAATAGGTTCTGGTATTTCAGGTTTATCAGCTTATTTGGAAGCCAAGAAAAAAAAAATTAATAATATTTTAATTATTGATAAAGGTTTTCATGTTGGCGGTAGAATTTGTTCGAAAAATCTAAATAATATTTATTTTAATCATGGAGCCCCATTTATATGCAGAAGTAAAATAAAAAAAAGTTTATCTTTTTTCAACTTACTGAAACATAATAAAAATATTTCGAGAACCGTAATTAAAAATATCTGTAATAAATCTCAAATAGTTTATTATCCAAGCCCTATGATGAGATCATTTTTTGATGACTTTAACAATAATGTAATTATAAAACAAAAAACAAAGGCTATAAATGTTGAAAGAGATGGTAATTTTTTTATAGTAAATTGTAGTGATAATAAATTTTTAATAACAAAAAAGATTGTTTTATCAGTTCCAGCTCCTCAAGCATCAGAATTGATAAAGAAAATTAATCCTCAAATAGTCAATGAAATAAATAAAATAAAGTATTCTAAATGTTTGGCTTTTTTAATAGCTTTTGACCATAAAGTTGATATTCCAAAATACTCTTTTTTTGAAGATGATGCAGGTGATTTAAGCACATTATTTTGTGGTATAACTTTTAGCAATTATCAAACAAATTCAGTTGTTGTTAGGATGTCAAATAAATGGAGTGAAATTAATTTTGAATATGATAAAGAGACAATAATAAGGAAATGTTTATTGCTGCTCAGTAAAAAAATTACTCATTTCAAGAAATATAATATTAGTAGTACCTATTGTCATAAATGGCGATATTCTCAAGTAATAAATTGGTTATCTCCTTCTATTCCTAATGTGAATAAAGATAAGTCTATTGGATTTGCTGGTGATTGGACCGTAGGTCCAACAATAGAAGATGCATTTGTTTCTGGAGAAAAAGTTGTAAAAAATCTTTTATAAATGTTTGTTACGTATTTCATTTAAGATAAAAGGAATATTTTTTTTAAAATTAAAAAATCCTTTTTGGCAGTACTGCCAACAAAAAAGATCGATTTCCCTATATAGGTAATTAGTTTTTAGTTGATTTTCATTACTTATTTTAGCTATAAAATCTAAGTTTTCTCCTACATTTGGGTAAATGATATCAATACCTTCTAGTTTATTTATTTGATTTTTGAAATTTTGACTAGATATTAAGTAAGAGTTAGGGAGCGATTGACTCACATCATTCATTATTTCTTTCTTAAAATTATATACATTTTTACTAATCTGTATTGTTCGATCTTCGTTATCTAACAAAATAAAATAAATTTTTTCATATTTTTTCATTAGATCTAAACGATCATAAATAAATAGATCCGTATCAAGAATAACTAAATTAGGATATGTTTTATCATTATGATTTTTCGGTAATTTTTGAATCAAAGGAAAAAAAAGTTCGGTTTTTGGAAAAGCAGTATCAATTAATGGAATATTTGTATATCTATTATTTGTAAATTTTTCTATATTTCTTGAATTAGCTAAATAATTTTTACCTTTAGTTTGTAAACCTGCAACCCACTTCCAACTTAATGTATTTGAAGATGCATCCCCATCTTTTAAATTTTCTAAAAAAAATTTTGCACCTAATTGCCAAGGAAGTTTAAGTGTAAATATCCATATACTAGCAAACCACATTCTTGTATGGTTATGAAGATAATTATATTCTTTCAATTCAATAACCCAGTCATTAAAACATAAGAGTTTTGTTCTAGCATTAATTGCATTTTCGTAGTCTTTTTTGTTGAATTTTATTCTATTTAAACCTTCAAGGAAATTATCCCAAACAGAGGGCCTAATTTCCATCCAGCCCTTCCAATAGATTCTCCAAAAAATCTCTTGGATAAATTTTTCAACTCTAGAATATTTGTGCATTTGGAGTATTTTATCAATCAAATGATATTCAAATAAAATTCTATGGCTGAAAAATGGAGATAGACCAGAAACATTATCTCTTTTATTTGGTCCAAAATCATAATTCCTAAGCTGATCATATTTTAGAATACTATCTTTAATAAAAAATTCACTTTTTATTATGGCTTTTTCATAGAAATTCATAGTTTGACTTGCCGCAAAATTAATATAATTAATGTGTTTATTCAAAAGAAGATTGATAGGATATTTGAGAAATATAAATCAATTAAAAAAAAACTAGAATTTGAACAAGGTTTATAATGTCGCAACAGCTGCTCCTTTCAATTAGAGATGCAATGGTGATCTATAAAGAGATACCAATTTTTGAAAATTTAGACTTGAATATTCATAAGGGTTTAAGAACTGCCTTGATTGGTAAAAATGGTGCAGGTAAGTCAACAATCATGAAAGTTATTTCAGGAGTTAAGGGCCTGGATGAAGGTGAGAAGTGGGTTGAACCAGGTATTTCTATTGGGTACTTAGGTCAGGAGATAAATTTTAATGAAGAAATAACAGTATTTGATTTTATCTTTAGCAATATTTTAGGTGAAGAAAGAGAACTTTATAAATATAAAGTCGATATTATTGCAGATTCTTTAAAATTAAATGTTTGTTCAAAAATGAAAATGCTTTCAGGCGGGCAAATTAGGAGAGCAGGTCTAGCTAGGGCTTTAGTAGAGGAGCCTGAAATATTATTACTGGATGAACCAACGAACCATTTAGATCTTAATGCTATTAGTTGGTTAGAGAATTATCTTAATAGTTATAGAGGATCTTTAATCTGCATTTCCCATGATAAAAGGTTTCTCGAAAATATTTCGAACCAAATATTTTGGATTGATCGAGGAAAGTTAAGAGTTTGTTCACGTGGATTTAAATTTTTTGATGAATGGTCTTCTATGCTTTTAGAACAAGAAGCTCGAGAATTGGCTAGAAGAAAGCAGATATTAGCTCAAGAAGCTGAATGGGCTTCTAGAGGAGTAAAGGCACGTGTTAAACGCAATGTAAGAAGGCTAAATAAGGTTAAGGAAATGCGTGATAAGCTTAAAAAAGATGAAAGTTCTTTTAGACATACAACAAAGAAAATACATATTGAACCAATAAAAGACTTTGATAGTCATTCAAAAATAATTGCTGAGTTTTATAATGTAAATAAGGAATTTTACATTGATGGACAGAAACTAAAAATCCTTAATGGATTTAATTTGCGCATTAAAAAAGGAGACCGTATTGGAATTATCGGTCAGAATGGTTCTGGCAAAACAACTTTTTTAAAACTTTTATTAAAAGAATTAAAAGTTGATAGTGGAAGTATAAAAATTAAAAAAGATTTTGAATGCTCCTATTTTGACCAAAATAGGAGTGATATAAATGATAACTATAGTTTAAAGGATACACTTGCTCCAAATGGTGGTGATTATGTAAATGTTAGAGGCAAGATGCGCCATGTTTATGGTTATCTTAAAGATTTTATGTTTGAATCGAGTATAATTTTAGACAAAGTTTCTACTTTGTCAGGAGGTCAAAAAAATAGGCTTCAACTCTCTAAAATATTAGCTAATCCTAAATCTTGTCTTATTTTAGATGAGCCAACAAATGACCTTGATATGGAAACATTGGATATGTTGGAAGAAATTCTTATAAATTACGCAGGAACTTTATTATTAGTTTCTCATGATAGAGATTTTCTTGACCAAACAGTTACAAAGATCCTTTCTTTTGAAGGAAATGGTGATATTCAACAGTATATCGGAGGATATTCTGATTATTTTTCTCATTATCAAAAATCCAAAAAACAAGAATCTATTACTAATCATAGTTCTATACAAAATTCATCATCTAAAAAAATAGAAGAAAAAGGTAGTGATAGTAAAAGTATTAAGAAGCTTTCTTTCAAATTAGAATTTGAATTAAAAAATCTGCCGCTAAAAATTAAAGAAAAAGAAAAAGAAATTGAAAATTTTTCTAAAGATCTTTCAGATTCCAATTTTTATTTAAATGATCCCGAAGGGTTTCTTTTAACTTCTAAAAATCTTGCTGATGCAAGATCTAAGTTAGATAAATACGAGTTAAGATGGCTAGAATTGGAAGAACTAAAGTCAGAGATGTGACTTTATATTGAATTTCATGTTAGTCAAAGAAATATTTTTTTCTATTAGTATGCTTTTACTAATTCTTTCCATTGCGTTGTATATCGCTGGGACCTTTTGCTACAACGCATTTTCCAATTCCTTTTAATACCTTGAGAAGCGTAGAAGATACTTTCATTTCCAGTGCTTTGATTAATCGCGTCGATTATATTTGATAAGTTTTCTTTTTTTTGAGGAGGTATTTTTTCAAATAAATTATTTTGTATATAATCAGAGTCCACAAGGTCGAGAAGCATTATACCACATTTTTGATACTTAAATCCTTGTTGATAGATTTCTCGCAGTAATAGCTTTGCTGTTTTAATAATTAAGCTTGAGTCTGACGAGGGGTAGGGGAATTCTTTTGTTGCTGAGTTGCGGTATTGGGGATCATTCATTCTATGTTTATTGGTTTTAATAAAAACATAAATACCTTGAGCTTTGCTATTTTGGTTTCTTAACTTTTGGCAGGCACGAAAAGTATAATTAGCTAAAGCCTCTTCTATTTCTTCTAATTCAGTTATTAATTTCCCAAATGACTTTGAAGATAAAATATTCTTTTTAGGCATTATTTTATCTAAACCAATACAAGAAATACCACGAAGTTCGTATACAATTCTTTCTCCTATTACGCTTAAATGGTTACGTATAAAGCTTGGGTCAGTTTCTCTCAATTGCAGCGCATTTTTAATCCCTATATTGTGCAGTTTTTTACTCCACCCACTTGATATCCCCCAAATATCTTCTATTGGTAATCTTGCTAAAATTTTGGTTTGAGTATCAAGATTGGTTAGATCAAATATATTTTTACCATTAGATCTTTTGGCAATTTTATTTGCAACTTTGGCTAATGTTTTTGTTGGTGCTATTCCATGGGATGTTGGAATTCCCGTCCATTTAAGAACTTTTAATTGTATGTCTGAAGCAAGAGAGTAGGGATCTTTTTCATAGTGTTTATCTAATCTTAAAAAAGCTTCATCAATAGAATATACTTCCATTTCTGGTACAAACATAGAAAGACTACTCATTACTCTTCGAGAGATATCGCCATATAGTTGATAGTTTGATGAAAATACAGATACTTTATTTTTTTTAAGTAAATATTTGGTTTGATGATAAGGTGCACCCATAGGTATCCCTAGTTTTTTTGCCTCATTTGAGCGTGCAATAATGCAACCATCATTATTGGATAAAACAACTATTGGCTTATTGGATAAGTTAGGATTAAAGATTCTCTCGCATGAAGCATAAAAATTATTGCAGTCAACTAATGAAAAAATTATAGGCATTGATTTTCAAACTTTATGAACGACACAGGTAACTACACCCCAGATAATTACATCGTTTATTTCATTAATTTTTATTGGTTTATATTGGTCATTTTCTGCTTTTAAGTATAAACCTTTTGATGTTTGAGATAGCCGCTTTACTGTTAATTGACCGTCTATTGCTGCAATTACAACTTTACCTGGTTTTGGTTCTAAACTTCTATCAACAACTAATATATCACCAGAATGAATTCCTGCTCCGACCATAGAGTCTCCAGCTGCTCGCACAAAAAAAGTTGCTGTTGGATGTTTGATTAAGTGTTTGTTTAAATCAAGTTGCTCTTCAATATAGTCATCTGCCGGGGATGGGAATCCTGCTTGTACTGTTGAAGCATATAGTGGTAGTTTATACCCCTTAACAGATAAATATTTCATTACATCGGCAATCATGCTCTCAGGTATTCTAACAGGTTTTGTAGGTTCTTTATATTTTCCTTGTCCCTTAGGTCTTCCTGCTCCTTTTCTTGCACCACCGCTTCCCAATATTTATTCCCCTTCTTCTGTTTTTAGAATACTGTACACTATTCAAAAAATAAGATCAATCGAAACTTTTCTAGTTGTTTTGATATATAAAAATGATTATCAATATTGATATCCAACTTATGATCAAATTAGAGTTATTATTAATTTCAACTTAAGTCATACAGGAGTAAAAGTTGAAAAAAAAAGTAAATATAATAAAAAAAATAGCAAAATTTACTCGCTCACAGACTCTAGATAATATACCAAAAAAGACAAAAAAAACTCTAAGGCTACTAATATTGGACTGGTTAACAGTAGCATTAGCTGGTCAAAATGAATCTGTATCAAAAATTATAAAGAATTTAGAAAAAAGTAATGGAGGAAAAAAAGAAGCTTTTGTCATAGGATTGATAGATCGCCTACCCATTAAATCAGCAACATTAATAAATTCAGTGACAGGTCATGCATTAGATTATGATGACACACATTTTGGAAGCTTAGGTCATACATCTTCAATAGTAATTTCTGCTGCTTTAGCCGTATCGGATAAGAAGAAAAGTAATGCAAAATTATTTAAAGAGGGAGTATTGGTGGGTATAGAAACTGCGATCAGAATAGGTATTTGGCTAGGAAGAAAACATTACCATCAAGGATTCCATATAACATCAACTGCTGGTATTTTTGGATCAACAGTAGCTGCAGCATATATTTTAGGATTATCAAAAAAGAAAACAAGGAATGCAATTGGAATTGCTTCAGCGAGTTCAAGCGGAATAAAAGCTCAGTTTGGATCCATGGTAAAACCATTACAAGTAGGTTTTGCGGCAACTAGAGGTGTAGAGTCAGCCTTTATGGCAGAAAGAGGGATTAAAGCAGATACTAATATTTTTGATAAATTAGATGGGTATGGAACAACATATTCCGCTGAATTCAAAGATTGTGCCTTTGTGAATTTAGGAAAAAAATATTTTATTAATGATGTGAAATTTAAGTTTCATGCATGTTGTCATGGAACACATTCTGTTATAGAGAGTTTGATTTATTTAATAGGCAATTATCAACTAAAAGATAGTTTAATCAACAGGATAGAAGTATTTATTAATCCACAATATTTAAAGATATGTAATATAGAAAAGCCAAAAAATGGGATTGAGATTAAATTTAGTTTTAAAATGATTATAGCATTACTTGTGAATAAATTTAATACCACAAGGCTAGATACCTTTTCTGATGCGAATTGTCATAATAAAAAACTTTTGAAAACTTGTAACAAAGTAAAAATTGTAGCAGATGATAAAATCTTGGAAACTGAGTCGGAAGTTATGGTAATACTTAAAGACGGTAGAACTATAAGAAAAAAGTATGATATCTCAGATAAATTAAAGTTCTCTACATTAGAGAAAAAACTATTTTTTAAATCCAAAAGCTTATTAGGTAAACGAATTTCTAAAAAATTATGGTATGATAGTTGTTTTGATAATTCATTGCCTAGTAATTGGCTAGAAAAAAACCTACAATAAGTTACACATTAAAATACTTATTTTTAAAATTTGAAAGGTTGATTTTGACCAAAACCATAAGTTCTTACTCTATTAATAAGCAATTAATTCCAAATTATCTTATTAAAGAATTAAATGTTAGTAAAATATCGGATGATTTAAAACATAATTTATTAAAGGATGGTTATTTATTTATTCGAAATATATACAGTAAAGAAGATATAAAAAATGCTAAGGATTTTATTTTAAAACACCTACATAAAGTAGGTGAAGTAAAGGATCCTTATTATGATGGTATTTTTTCAGGTTTATCTTTTCGTAGAAAAATTTATCCAACTAAATTTGAATTAGGAAAATTTTGGCAAAAAATTAGTGAATCAAATCAACTTCGAAAAGTAATTAATGGAAAAGAGATAACCAATTTGTTTGAAAATATTTTCAAGGAAAAAGTTGCTCATTTTTCCTTTGCTTGGCTACGAGCAGTGATAAAAGGAAAAGCTAGCCCTTTACATATTGATCATCCTTATATGAATAGGGGTACAGATAAATTATTATCCTGTTGGACACCATTAAGTAGTATAAAAAAAAATGAAGGTACATTATTTATATTAAAAAACTCACATAATTGGCAAGATATTAAAGAAAATTTTTTAGATCATGATATTGATCTTAACCAAAACAAACCGGGACATATTTTAGAAAACACCCTTGATTTGGTTTTTAGAAAAAAATCATTTTTTTTAACTAGCAATTTTGAACCAGGTGATTGTTTGATTTTTGGCATGTTTACGGTTCATGGTTCTTTTGATAACAATACTAAAACTGGTAAAATAAGGTTATCTTGCGATACTCGTTTTCAACCATATTCAGAACCTATGGATCACAGATTTTCTGGAGAAAATCCTAGTGCTCACAGGGGATTAGGATATTCTTGTTTAACTTCATCTACACCTTTGACTGAAAATGTAAAAAATAAATAAATTTATTTCTAATATTTTTTATTTCAGGTCGTTTTATATTATGTACCAATTTAGGTATAAGCAAGTTGGAGGAAAAGCTTTCTTTAAAGAAAGCTTTTCTTTGACTACAAAATAACTTTCTAGTTATTGATAAGCTTTCAAATTTCTAAATTTTAATATACTGGCATAAATTTTGCTATAAATTCTGTGAGAAGAAGATGGAGGTTTCACATCATCATACCTTTACATCTATTCTCCCTTCTGAGCCAGTAATGCAATTGTATTGCTGGCTCTTCAATTTTATAATAAAATTTATACTGCTCCAGCTTTTAGTAAGTCTTGTATATGCGTTATCCCTATTGGTTCATTTTTATTGTTCGTTATTACCAGTACACCAATTTTATTATCATTCATTATCTTAATTGCTTCAGCAACAAATATGTCTTCTTTAACAGTAATTGGATTTTTTGTAGCAATTTCACCAGCTTTTTTGTCAAATAATTGATTAATATTCCTTCTTAAATCTCCATCTGATATTACACCCTTAACTTTATTCTCTTTTACTACAACTGCATACCCAAAGCCTTTAGATGTCATTTTTAGCAAGGCTTCTTGCATAGTCATTTCTGGAGTTACAGTGGGTATTTTATTTTTACCATGCATTAAATCCTTAATTTTTAACATTTGTGTTCCTAATTTTCCTCCAGGATGAAATACCTTAAATTGATTCACATCAAAATTTCTTTTATGCATTAAACTAACCGCAATTGCATCTCCAAGAGCTAGCATCATGGTTGTAGATGTAGTAGGAGCCATACCAATTGGGCAAACTTCCGGTTGAGATGGCAGATTTAGTGGAAAATTAGCAGATTTCATTAATGTACTTTCAGGATTTGACGAAATTACGGCAAAAGGTATAGAGAATCTCTTTAGATGATTTAATATGTCTTTCAACTCTATTGTCTCGCCTGAATTAGAAATAAGTATACAAATATCACCTTCCATTATCATTCCTAAGTCTCCATGGCTTGCCTCTGCAGCGTGAATGAAATAAGAAGGAGTACCAGTGCTAGCAAATGTAGCAGAAATTTTTTTTGCAATATGACCTGATTTGCCAATCCCAGAAATAACTAATCGACCTGAACAGTTATATACTGAATTAATAAATTTTTCGAAACAACTTGGTAAATTTTCTGATAAAGTTTTTAATGCGTTTGATTCAACTTGAATTACATCTTTAGCTATTTCAATTATTTTATTTTTAGTAAATTCCATTTCAAACTATAATTTTTTCTAATTATATAGATTAATTCTCTCTATTATATTTTTTTAAAAAATTTAATAAACCTTTTGATAAAGGATTATTGCTTTCAAGTGACAAGACGTATGCCTGTGTAGCCAAAAAACAAGCATTGTCTAAATCTTTAATTTTTTTTGATTTTCTTGCGAATATTTTTACTAGGTGGTTATATCTTCTTTTCTTAAAATATAATGCAATTTTTTTATTTATTTTACTATTTTTCATGGAGATTATTTTCTTCAGTTAATAAATTTGAAGCAACCCACTTGTGAAAACAATGAGTTGGCCCATCCATAACTGGTGAAAATTTTCCTCCATCAAAATGAATGCCTTTTCTTCCTTTTTGCATGCCTTCCACTACAGAGATATCTTCTTTAAATACTTTTTTCCATTGTTTTGTATTTTTTTTTCTGAGATTGGTATCAGTAATTTTCTTTGAGTAATATATGTCAACTTTTTCTATGGTCTTATTTGGTCCTTTAGGAATTAAAATTATTGAATAAGTATGATCTTTATGAACACCTAATAAGACATTTGGATAAATAGCCAAATATTCTGCAGATTTTTTCCATTTTTCTGATAAATTTTTAAAATTTGGAAATTTAACATTTTTTGGACCTTTTATTTGTTTATAAAGCAAAGTCCCTTGCCCAGAGTAAAATCCTGGATTTTCTATATTGTAATGATCTTGTAATCTTGAATAAGAATTTAGGTCGGGGTGGACCCATGGCAGATGATAACTTTCACAATAGTTTTCAACTGCTAACTTCCAATTACATTTTACTTTTAGTTGAAATTTACTATCTTCTCCACCATGAAATTGTTCTTGATAAAAATCAGACCATCGTTTCATTGCATCTGCCATATAATTCTCAAAAGCAGGTGCATTTCCATTAATATTAATCCAAATTATATTTTGCCAGATATGACTTTTAATTTCTAATAGACCTAATTTTTCCTTATTAATTCCTTTATGTATATTCTTTCCTGGTCCACCAACGTGTGGTGTACTAATTAAATTTCCATTTTTAGAATAGCACCAGCTATGATATGGGCATCTTATAGCACCACTAACATTTTTTGGTTTATTTATTAATATCATACCACGATGTCTGCATACATTTAGAAAAACTTTAAGTTCTCTTTTTTCGTTTCTTAACAGAAGGAGGGGAACCTCTGCAAAAGTAATTGGTATAGCATCTCCAACATTTGGAATATCCTCTGATACAGCGACCCCAGCCCATTGATCAAAAATTAATAATTTTTTCTCTATATTATACTGAATATCGTCAGTATAGTTTCTATTTGGCAGTCCATTTGACTGATCAATTTCTTTTAATACCGATTTTAATTCTTGATTAATCATCATCAGATCAATGGCTACAGAACTACTTTAAATTATTTGATTATATTAATATATTATTTTAAAAATAGATATTCTTATTTTATTTTTTTTAATTACTAACTGCAACATAGTTTATCTTTAAAAATGAGTAAAAAATTACAAGATGCATATTCACTTAGTTCAGTAGAAGATACAATTAATTTATATAAGGCATGGTCTAAGAACTACGATAGAGATTTTGCATATAAAAATAATTATAAATCACCTCAAAATGTTGTTAAATATTTTTTAAAGTATTCTAGAAAAGGTGATAGTCCAATACTTGATGTTGGAGCTGGAACCGGTTTAATTTCCAAATATTTGAAGAAATATTCATCATCAAAAATACACGCAATTGATATTTCTAAAGAAATGCTGGATCAAGCAGAACAAAAAAAAAATTATGAAAAAATTATTGTTGCTGATTTAAATCAGAAGCTAAAAATTGCTGATAATATATACGGAGCAATTTTAAGCGCTGGTACATTTACACACGGTCACTTGGGACCCAATATTTTTGGAGAATTATTAAGAATTGTCAAACCTGGAGGACTATTTGTGATTACTATTCATGAAGAAGTTTTTTTTAAAAAATGGATTTAAAAAAGCAATTGAAAATTTAGCAAAAAAGATTGAGAGTTTAAATTTTCACAAAGTGAATATCTATGGGAAGATAAATAAACAAGAAAAACTTAAGGACAAAACAATAATTGCTATTTTTAGGAAAGCAATTAATTCTGACCATCTATAATTGTTGCTGCTCCAGTAACTGCTGCACCTGCTTTGCAATCTTCAAAAAATATTTCACCAAATACACAACCTGCTGCAACATTTTTAACTAGCCTTTCACCTTCAGGTGTTAGATATTTGGCCTGGCAAGATGTTAAAACAAGTAATAATGTAGGTAATATAAACAATTTTTTCATTTTAAATTAACATTCCTTATTTTGTTAAAGATAGTAATTTATAAAATATCGTTACATTTATCCTTTTATTTTTCAAGTAAAATGAAAATATTTTAGTATAAAAAAAAATAAAATTAGGTATTTTGTAAATTAATTTTGTGTATTTAATGATTGGAGTGAATAATGAATTTAAAGTTTCATCATGTTAATTTAGTTTCAAAAAATGTGGATGAATTAAATGATTTTTACCTAAATATTTTAGGATTAAAATCCTTACCACAAGATAATTTTAAAAGAACAAAATCTTCTGAAAGTGAAGGTTATGAAGGTGTAATTAAGTTTGTAAGCGATGGTAACGTACAGATGCATTTAGCAGAAAAAGATTTAGGTGTTGCTGCAAAAAATAAACAATTTTTAAATCCTGTTGAGAAGGGACATATTGCATTTAGAACCGACAACATTGAATACGTAAAAAAGATTTTAAAAAAAAATAACGTAAATTATGCAGATTATGGTTGTACTTTTTCAAAAGAATGGCATCAGATTTTTTTTCAGGACCCTGAAGGCAACGTAGTTGAGATACATCAGGAAATCTCCAAATAGCAAATTAAAAAGATTATTATAATTTATAAAATTTTAAATTTACTAGGTTTTTTTTAAACAAAGAAATTGAGTTTTTACAAAGCTGATTTCTTTATGACCAGTGATATAATGTCAAATTAAACTAATTACTAGAAAGTTTCGAATTATTTCTTTTTTATTTGTTTATATGAACGAATTTTACTTTTTTGCTGTTATTATCATATTCGTTGCATTCTTTTTTACTATTTCACACTTATTAAATCCAGATTCTTGTAAAATTTTAATTAACTTCTTTGGCCCTGCTTGTGCTCCCAGTGCTAATCCTTTTTTTTGTGATTTAGATGTAGGAATACATCCCATTGTAGAAAATGAATAATACATTTGGCCAATTGTATTAAAGTTCTCCTTTGGTGAGTCTGATGCAGATGGTTCTATTAAAATCAATGTTCCATCTTCATTTAAATGGTTGAATGCATATTTTGATGCTGCTAAGGGATCTCCCATATCATGTAAACAATCAAAAAATGTGATAATATCATATTTCCCACAATAACTTTCAGCATCAGCAACTTCAAATTTGGCATTATTCAAATTCTGTTTTTTTGCATCTTTAATTGCAGTTTCAATTGAGGGTTTATGCATATCAAAACCAAAGATTTTAGAATTTTGAAAAGCATCAGCAATCATCATAGAAGAGATGCCAAAACCACAACCGATATCAGCAAAATTACATCCATTTTTCAGTTTTCTTTCTACATCAGGTATAGCTGGAATCCACTTCTTTAGTAAATTTAAAGAATATGAAGGCCTAAAAAATCTTGCTGTACCTGAGAAAATACAAGGATGAGAATCATCATAATTAACACCTTGACCGGTTTTAAAAGCCTTTTTTACTTTCTCAATATTATGAATATTACCACTTAAAATATCGAATGCACCCAACATAAAAGCCGAACTTTCTTCAAATGAAAAAACTGCTTTTTGTTCTTCTGACATATAAAATTTTGAGACGTCATCGCTATGAGATACATAGCCTGCAGCACACATTGCAAGCAGCCATTCTTTAGCATATCTTTGGTCAATTTTTGCAAAATTGGAAAACTCACTTTCTGTACAGGGTCCTTGCTTACCTAATACGATAAATAGTCCTAGCTCGTCTCCAATCCTCATAAGAGGAATTAGTGCAGAAGCTGATACGTCTTGCATTATTTTCCATTGAAGGTTTTTCAATTTTTCTATTGAAAGTTTGTTTTCTGTCATTTTAGATCCTTATTTTATTAAAAATAGATAATAATGGTATTAAATTTGCAAGAGTAAAAATGGTTGAAAGCTCAGCCCTGTTTGTAAAAGGTATGTCTGCTTTCCTCCAACTTGCTAATAGAAGCTCCATTTGATCAATGGGGCTTCTTTTTTTCTTAAAACTTTTAACTAAAAAACAGATAATTATTTCAAGTCTTTAGTTTTGATGGGATACTTTTAAAAAGTTCCTATGGAACTTTTGGTCATTTATTTAAATTAATTTTTCTTATAATTATGGAAATCTGTATATTTACTCCTCTAACATTAATAAAATTTTTAAATTATTCAACTTTGAAGGGATAGATTGTATTTTGTATCAAAAATTTATGTATTTACTTATCTAAAGAATTATTTAATAGAAAATCAATGAAAAGTAAGAATAATTTTTTAAATATAAAAAATAAAGTTGGCTATATTTATGCTTTTTTTTGTATATTCGCATGGAGCTTTATTCCAGTAATATCAAGGTTTGGGCAGATAACATTAGATTTTTATCAATTACTTTTTTGGTCGAATATAATTTCTTTATTTTGTTTGGGATTAATATTATATCTTTCAAAAGGACTAAAATTCGATGTGTCACTAAAAAAAAATCATTATTTGTATAATTTATTTTTAGGGTCACTTGGTTGTGCATTATACTATTTATTTTTGTATTATGGATATTATGAGGGGAACAGTATTGAAGTACTAATCCTTCAATACTCATGGCCACTACAAATGATTTTATTAGGTTCAATATTCATGAAAGAAAAATTAGATCCTTTTAAAATTATAGCTGTATTTTTTGGATTTACGGGAATATTGATCATTATAACAACAGGTGATTTTAATCAAATAAGGTTTACTGGAATAAATGTAAGTCTTTCAGTTTTGCTTGGCTCATTTTGTTTTGCTTTATTTTCTATTTTAAGTAAAAAATCTGAAGTTGAAATTTTTCAATTTTCATTTCTCATATTCTTTGGTGGAACAATTACTTCAACATTAGCTTTAGGATTTTTTTCTACTTTTCAATTGCCAAGTAAAAAAGAATTATTACCAATTATAATAAATGGAATATTTATCAATGGAGTATCTTACATTTTTTGGCTTAAGGCTCTAAAATCAATATCAGTTACTAATTCTGCAATTTTAGTTTTTTTTACACCAGTTTTATCTTTAATTTGGATTATCTTATTTTTTAAAGAACAATTTTTTATTTCGTACATATTTGGTGGGTCTATTGTGTTAATTTCAAGTCTTTATTGTTTAAAAGAAAAAAATAGTTAAAGTCAAATAATGAATGAAAACTTATTTATCAGCCCGTGTATAGGTATATGTACTATTGATAAAGATACTCAAAATTGTATAGGGTGTGGTAGAACAAGAAATGAAATCTCAAAATGGATAAAATTAAGCCATACTGAGAGAATGGAAATTATGAAAAGATTGGGTTACGGAAAAAGAAAAAATAGAAAAAGGCTTATTAAAAAGTGAGATTTTTAAAAATTTCTTTACCTTATTTATTGCAAATCTTTTAGCCCTTTTTTGAATTCATTTTTTAAGTCTTCTATATCTTCCAATCCAACGGAAACTCTAAAAAAACCTTCTGTTATACCCATTTTTTTTCTTTGAGCTTTTGAAAGGCTTCGATGTGAGCTTGAAGCTGGATGTGAAAGAGTGGTTCCTACATCTCCTAATGTTGGAGCAAAAGAAATTTGATTTGCATTTTTAGCAAATTTATTTGCCACAGATCGATTTCCTCTTAGTTCAAAACTGACCATGTTACAACTATTACCATTAAAAAGTGTTTTAAATATCTTTTTATCAGGGTGATTATTAAGTTTTGGATAAATAACATTTATAACTTCAGGTCTTTTTTGCAGCCAAACTGCTAGCTTTTCTGCATTTTCTTGACATTTATGAAATCTTATTTCGAATGTGTTAAGTCCCCTTTCTGCTAGCCAGCATTCAAAAGGGCTGGGTGTAAGACCAGTTGTTACAGCATAGTCATAAATTTTATTAAAAATTTTAGAATGATTTGTTGAAAAATAACCTAATGTGACGTCAGAATGGCCTGACAACAGCTTTGTAATAGAGTGTATTATAATATCTGCCCCTAAATCCAGAGGTTTGATTGATAATGGTGTTGTAAATGTATTATCAACAACTAACATTATTTTATTTTTTTTACAGATTTTTGAGATTTTTATTATATCAGAGATCCTAAGCGTTGGATTTGAAATTAGTTCAATTATTACTATTCTTGTTTTTTTTGTAATAGATTCTTGGACTTTTTTGTAATCTGTTGTATCAACAAATGTTGTTTTTATTCCAAGCCTAGGTAAATCCTCTTGGAGTAATCTAGATGTTCTTCCGTATAGCTGATCTCCTGCAATTATATGTTCACCAGATCTGCATAAACTAAAAAGAACTGCAGAAATTGCAGACATTCCAGAGGAGGTAATAAAACCATTTTTAGAGTTTTCTAATATATTTATTCTTCTTGCCAAAATCTCAGCATTAGGATGTTTTTCTCGTGCGTATGTATATCCATTTAGCTCTCCATTATATATTTTATCGAGAGTACTAGGGTCTTCTGTAACATAAACATTTGATTGTATAATAGGTGAAACAAGTGGTGTCGAAGAATTAGGAGATAAACTTGTCGGTCTTATAAGTGTTTTTTTCAAAACTTTATCCTCTATTTATTAGAAATATCCTAATTTAACTGCAGAAAAATTTTTATGCTTACAAAAGGTTTCTAACCTTTTGTAGCATTTCTTTGTTAATTTCCCTTAAACCAGTATTCAATCTATTTTTATGACGTCTTTCACCTGGTATTCTAATTCCTTCTAATTCTTTTAGTTTTTTTATAAATTCTAAAGTATGTCTTTCCCAATTATTCCCTGCAACTAGTTTTGGACTAATGGCAATCACTAGTTCCCCACCTTTAGGCGGTCCACCATCATTATTATCTTTTTCTCCGGCTTCATAGGAAAAATTATCTCCGGTAAGTCCCGCTGATAGTAATTCTACCATTAAAGAAATAGCAGAACCTTTATACCCACCAAACGGCAACAGAACACCTTTAATTACATCTTTTGGGTTATTTGTAGGTTCACCATTAGGTCCCAAACCTGTTCCATCAGGTAATTGGTGCCCATCTCTTGCAGCAATCTGTACATCGCCCATTGCAAGCCTTGAGGTTGCCATATCAAATACGATAGGTGGTTCCCCAATTCTTGGCCATGCAAAAGAAATTGGGTTAGTACCAAAAAAAGCTTTTTGTGCACCTGCTGGTGCTACCATAGGTTTTGCAGCAGTACATGCTATTCCAACTAAACCTTTATTTGCTAAAAATTCGGTTTCAGGCCATAAAGCAGCGAAATGAAATGTATTTGTGATTTTCATGATTGCAATGCCTAGTTGTTCAGCACTATTTGATAAATAGGGAAGTCCTTTCTCAAGAGCATAGGGTGCAAAACCATAATTTCCATCAACAGAAATGACTGAGGCTAAGCTATTGTCAATTACAGGTTCTGCATCTCCTTTTACTTTACCAGATCTTAATGAGGCTACATAACCAGGTATTCTAAATAAACCGTGAGACAATGAACCATCTCTTTCAGCATCATGTACAATTTTTGAAAGTGCAGTTGCGTTGTTTTGGTTGCAACCATTTTTGGTGAAGACTTTAAGTGATAGGTTGTAAATATCACTTAAACTTAATTCCTCAGTTTCAATCTCAGACATTTTTTCCCTTGCTAAAAATTTTTGTAAGTTTGATTTTGTACGTGTTATGAATTTTATATTATACAAATAGATTTAATTAGTCATTATCTAATAGTCCTGCACCTGCACCAGAGTTTCGTGATACTGTAGTTTCTGGTACATATGTACTATACGCTTTTTGTGATAAATATTCCCAAGTTTCTTTTTTTACATTATGAAGATGCTTTTTTGCATTATTTGGGTTTATAAATTTTTTAGATTTAAACCATTCTAATGTGAAATAACCTTTTAATTTATCAATTTTAAAGAATTCAAAATTTGTATTTATTTCATAAATTATTTCTTTTTTTTCATTAGATATTTTGAAAGCACCCCCATAGTTTGCACTTGTCTTTACTAATAATGAGAAGAAAATAAGTGGTGATATAATTTGGTTGGTAACAATGACTTTTTTATTATGTCCAGAAATTAGCCAGTCTATAATTGGAATGACATTCTGAATTGGATTTAAGAATTCAGCAACTAATTTATTTTTTTCTTGTTTGATTGATATATGTTTTTTAAAAACAGTTATATTTATTAAATTTTTAAACTCTTCACATCCATCTATATTATTTTTTTGTAAGAGAGCAATAGCCTTTCCAATATCATCAGCCCAATCTTCATAAATTTTTTCTGAAACACATGATTTTTTTACAATCTGATATACTTCATTTTCTGATACAATCATTTTTTATTAAGATTAATTTGGAAGTGTTGCAAATGACCAATTGTCATAATTTTTATTACCTGAAATAAATTCTGAAGCAATTGGTGCTCCTTGAAATAAAGTAATTCGGGTCCACCTGTCGGACTTTGGATCAAATTTACTGGCTCCAAAAAAAGCCAGTTTGCATCTAAGCATATCTATAGGTCTGCAATTTTTATCAACTAAGTTGTTTCTGATTTCTGAATAGGGGTATTTAGCAGTATTTTGTATTCTTCTTATAATATATCTTTGGGATGGATTTTTGAGTAAAAAATTTGCGATTGTATCATTTTTATAAGGATATTTATCTAGTAATTTTTTTAATTTTTGAACATAAAGAGGTATATTAAAAGGCATTTCTAATTCAGAACCATCTTCTTTATATCTATTTCCTAAACGAGGTTCCGATTTTTCTTGTGATACATACCAGAAATATGTGTTGGAACTTTCTTTTTTTAAATTTAATTCGAAAACCCAATCATAATCTTTTTTGATAATTTGAGATAATTCTGAAACTAACATGGATCCAATAATTTTGGGGTCATTTGGATTTGCTAGGCATTCCTCTATTCCATTAAAATTATTGGGTGCAAATTCAATAAGTATCGAAGCTATTAATTCTTGAGCTTCAATTGATAAATTATTAGTTTTATTAAATATATACTTAAATGGGTATTGATTTGGAGGTTTTTTTTCAGTTAAATTTTCTAGAAGTGAATTTATTTCATTTTGTAAAATCTTTATTCTTTTTGATTGGATTTTATCCTCAACATCCCATTCATTAATATGTTTATAAGCTCTTCTTAATAAGTGAAAAAATGTGTTGTTTTGTGAATTATTAATATTTTTAAAATTTAATACTTCAGCTAATATTAATTCCTTAGCCAATATCCAAGTATGAAGTAAAGAGGGATGATTCACCAAGAAAGGAGCCATACCAAGACCAGTAGAATTACCAATTCCAAAATATTTTTTTAAATTATATTCTAAAGCAACTGCATTTTTCCCACCTTTTAATTTTGCGCAATGCTCAACATATAAAAAAGAAAATTCTCTGATTAAAAAAACTGCTAACATTTCTACTTGGAATGGAGGGATTAGTTCTTTTATGTTTGTTATCAAATCTCTATCAGCAATCCCAAATTTTCCATTGCCATATACTGCAGTAGTTCTCATCAAATAACTTGTTTTTTTAATTTTATTTTTTGATGGTTGCTCACCCTTAGATAAGCTATTAACTACATTCTCAAAAAGTGTCACAGATTTATTTGCACGTGATAAAACAAGAACGTTTTTATCAAAACGTCCTTTTTCTTGTATTTTTACTTGAGATTCTAGTTTTTCTATTTGTTTATCATTTGGAATTCCTGCATAAAGGCAGAAACTAGCATCCCATTTTGTTGCAATTACTCTATCTGAACGTTCTTGGGGATTTAATTTTTCAGTAAAACATAATAGTGAATATACTTGTTTGCCCAGTTCCACTGATAAAACACAATGTCCTTTTCCATCTGAATTTAATTTATTTTTATTTATTTGGAAATTCGGATCTTTTTTAAACAAATTTCTTATAAGTATTCTCATGAAGCTAAATTTTTGTGGAAATAATGACCCAAGTCTTTCTAAATTCATAACAATCTTTGGATTTCTAACGTTTGGTGGTAAATTTATACACTTTTGTGTATTTACTAATTTGGAATTACAAAGCATGAAAATTCTCTTCGTAAAAATTTAACCAATTTAATCCCATTATTTTAGATGTTTCTTCTTTGTTGAAACCAACTTTTTTTAGTCCAACTAGTAAATTGGGGAAATCACTGGTTTTTTTAAACCATTCAGGTTGAATAGGAAACCCAGCAGAATCTTTTGTACCTTCACCATAATCCATTTCTTTTGACCATGTTCCATTTCTCATCCATTCTACGACACTGTCAGGTTGATTTTGACATAAATCTGATCCGATTCCAAGGTTGTCAACACCATATTTTTCTGCAGATTGAGCTATCATAGTTGAAAAACTCTCTAATGTACAATTAGTTCCATTCTTGAGGTGATGAGGATATACAGAAAAACCAATCATTCCACCATTTGAAGTTACCTCTTGTATAAGGGCATCTGATTTATTTCTTTTTGATTCATACCACCAAGTAGGATTTGCATGTGAAATTACAATTGGCCTTTCCGAATATCTAATGGCGTCAAAGCTTGACTTTTCTGAAGTGTGACTCACATCTATAACTAATCCAACCCTGTTCATTTCCTTGATAGCTTGTTTGCCAAATCTAGTCACTCCAGGATCAGTTTCCTCATAACATCCTGTTGCAAGCAAGGATTGGTTATTATAGCTTAGCTGCATAAATCTTATACCTAAGTTATGAAAAACTTCGATTAGTCCAATATTTTCTTCAATTGGTGAACAATTTTGAAAACCGAAAATTATTGCAGTCTTATTTTTTTTATAAGCAGTTCTTACATCATCAGCATTTCTTGCCAATATTAAAAGATCAGGATGTAGTTCAATAAATTTATTCCAACTTATAATATTTTCGATTGTTTGTCTGAAATTTTCATGGTAGCAAATTGTTACATGAACTGCAGTTAGATTAGCCTCTCGCATTTGTTCAAATATTTCTAATGACCAATTAGAATATTGAAGGTTATCTATAAAAAGTGGTTTCTTTAGCATATTAAAAACAAAATATTGATATTATTGCATTCATAAGATTTAACAACATGAATTTTTATATTGATCACGTATTTTACTAAAAATGTAAATATGGAAGGAATTTAAGTGAATTTAACAAAATTTTACATAAACGGTGAATTTACAGATCCGTCTTCTAATGAAACATTAGGAATAATTAATCCTGCCACTGAAGAAGAAATAGGAATCGTTGCTCTTGGTTCTATCGAAGATGTTGATACAGCAGTTTATTCAGCAAGAAAAGCTTTTAGTGTTTCCTCTAAATTATCCAAGACAGACCGGTTAGATATTCTTAAAACAGTAAGAGAAAATTATAAAAAGCGCTTTAATGATCTTTCAGAAGCAATAAGACTTGAGATGGGAGCTCCCATTAAACTTGCCGAGGGAGCCCAAGCAGCAACAGGCTTAGGACATTTAAAAACAGCTATACGTGTGCTTGAAAATCATGAGTTTGAATATAAACATGGTGATTATATAGTTCGTGAAGAACCAATAGGTGTTTGTGGTTTAATAACACCATGGAATTGGCCAATAAATCAAATTGTTTCAAAAGTTGCCCCCGCTTTTGCTGCTGGTTGTACTGTTATTTTGAAACCAAGTGAGATTGCACCTCTTTCGGCAATGATAATTGCTGAAATAATGCATGAATCCAAAATTCCAGCAGGAATGTTTAATCTTGTAAACGGATTAGGCAATATTGTTGGTGAAGCTATGTCCGCTCATAAAGATATTGATATGATGTCATTTACAGGATCTACAAGAGGTGGAGTAGCAGTAGCTACAGCATCTGCAGCTACTGTAAAAAGAGTTTCACAAGAATTAGGAGGTAAATCTGCAAACATTATACTTGATGATGATTCCTTTGCTAAATCTATCACTAATGGTGTTACTCATGTTATGAGTAATACAGGTCAATCATGTAATGCTCCAACTAGAATGCTAGTTCCTCTTTCTCGACATGACGAAGCACTAGATATTGCAAAAAATTCTGTAGAAAATATTAAAGTTGGTAAACCTGATGATATAAATACTGATTTAGGACCATTAGTAAGTATTACTCAATATAATAAAGTACAAAATTTAATTGAAAAGGGAATAGAAGAAGGAGCACAGTTGGTTTCAGGTGGGAAAGGTAAACCTGATGGTTTTGAAAAAGGTTATTATGTAAAACCAACAATTTTTGGTAACGTTTCTAATAATATGATTATAGCAAAAGAAGAAATTTTTGGACCAGTTTTATCTATTATTCCTTATGATGATATTGAACATGCAGTTTCTATAGCAAACGATACAGTATATGGATTAGCTGCATATGTAACTGGTGAAGATCAAAAAAAATGTTTGGAAGTCGCAAGAGAATTAAGAGCTGGTCAAATAAGCTTAAATTATGGGTCAAGTGGTCCTTCCGCTCCATTTGGTGGATATAAGCAATCAGGAAATGGTAGAGAAAAAGCGGAGTGGGGTTTAGATGAATTCCTCGAGATAAAAGCCATTATGGGAAGTTAGATTTTTCAATATTAATAATTGGTATTTAATTTTTTTATTGTTTAAAATTAGCATTTTGCACGCTTTTTGCATCATTTGTAAAAAGAGAAAATTATTATGCTTAATGCTGAAGATACAAAAGAAAGAATTAGGAAACTAAGACTGAAAGTTGTTTCTGGACCAATAGATCCTGTGGTTGAAGACAATTTTAAAGAAAATATTCTTGAAAGTACCAAAATCACCACGGGATGGAATGATACAGCAGGTTCTGAAAATGTCGGACAAAATAAAATAAAAAAAAATAACTTCATTAAGGAAAATGTAGAAAAAGCACTCGTCTCTTTAAGTCAAAAAAAGTCAAAAAAATTTCAAGATCAAAATGATACCAAGGATTTGAACAGTAATATGTTCTCTCAATCCACTATTCAAAATGAAATTGATAATAGAATTACAAATAATTCAAAGCTAATAATTGAGTTATTTAATGAAAGAATAGAGGATCTTAAAAGTAAGATTGTAAATACAGATAATTTTGATGATTTCAGAAATCGTATTGCTGAACAATTAGAATTCAGCATTACGCATATTACAGAAAAGTTAAACGAAAAAATTATTGAAATCCGTAAGCAAACTGACCAAAATGATAAAGAATTAAATAATTTGATAAATAAAAAATCTTTAGAGTTACTTAATACTACAAAAGATAAAATAAATCTTTTTTCTGATAGACTTAATGTATACGACAATAAATTTCCGGAAACTACAAAAAAATTAGAAGAAAAAATTTACTCTGACATAAATCAATTAGTAGATGAATTTAGCATTAAGATTAAAGTAGAAACTGATAAAGTCACTTTAATCAATGAAATGTTTAAAAATGATTTTACTAAAATTACTGAAAATTTAGAAGAACTCGATCGTAAGACAGATGAAAAAATAAATACTTTGATTAATGATTTTGACACTGAAAAATCTGAAAGTATAAATCAATTCAGTTTAATTACCGGTTCTCATAATTCTTTAAAAAGAGATTTTGATGATTTTAGAGACTCTGCTGGATTAAAAAGTGATGCTTTAGCATCAGAATTTTCATTTCAAATAGATGATTTAAATATTGAATTTAACAAGAAATTAAATGTTTTTAACCAAGAATTAGAAAGTGCAATAGATACTTTCAATACTGATAATAAAAGTATTATTGGCAAATTTGACGTAAAATTTGAAAATTTGAATGAAACAGTTTCCTCTGTAGCTTCTCAAATTCATAAAGATAATCAAGAATTAAAATCTGATTTAGACAAACGGGTCAATTTTTTAGAAAATAATTCTATTAAACAAATAGATTATTTAGAAACTGAACTTAATAAAAATCTTGATACTAATGAAAAAGCAATTGATACGATTAAATCCAGTTTAGAAAAAATAATTGATGAAAATAAAAAGCAGTCATTAGACAAAATTCAGCTAGTAGATAAAAACATTGCAGAAAAATTTGATGTTATTATTAAAGAATTAAAAACATATAGTTTGTCATTATATGATGAACTCAATGAGGAGATAAATAAATCAAATATCAAATCAAATGATTTCCTTCAAAATACAAATATATCAATTAGCGGCCTTAAAAAAGAAATAGAACACGGTAAGAAAATTCTATTAACAGAAGTTTTAAGAAAAAATAATGACTTGAAAGAAAGTTTTAAAAAAGGATTAGACGAAACAAATAAGAACTTAAACAATTCTTTTATTGAAATGAAAAAAGCTTATGACTCAAAAATAAAAAACTACGCTAATATCTTTAACGCCAAAATAATGCAAAATGATGAATCCATTAAACAAAATATTGATAAATTAAATCAAAGTTTATCAGAAATAAAATCTAAAACAGAATCTAATTTTTCAGAACTAAGTATAAAATTATCTAATATAAATGATGTCTTCATAAATTATAAAAAAGAGAATACTGATAATCAAAAAATATTAGAAACTAAATTTATAGAAGCACAAAAAAATGTTTTAGGACTGTTCAAAGACAAATATAAGACTTTAAAAAGTCAGATATGGGGAGAATTTTCAATATTCAGAAATGCTAATAAGAAAAGTTTAGAAAAAATAAATCAAATAGAAAAAATGATGGTCACCTTACCAACACTTAAAAAAAATATTCAAACTCAATTATACAATGAAAACAATAAGTTAAAATTGAAAATTAGTAATCAAATACATGAGGTTAACGATTTAATTACAGGTTTGGATAATAGAATACTAAGCGAAAAAGAACTTATTGAAATCTTTCAAAACCACTCTTTGAATGTCAATATTGCTCAAAATGACAAACTTTTGTCAAAAGTAAAAAAGCAATATGAAAATCAAAAATTAAACCAACCAAAAAAAAATAAGCTATCAAAAATGATATCTGTAGTGATTCTTACTTTTGCATTGATTTCGATTTTAAAAATTTTCACATGATGTTACTTTTTTGAGGCTATTAGATATGTCTCACAGTTAAATTTTAATTAAAATAGTGTAATATTTTTGCTCAATTTTATTTTTTTCTATAATTTTTTTTTTTGTTCATTTAACTTAATTTTTTTGTTTTATTTTTTTTTGTATTTAAGGAAAATTGTATAACAATCTAATATTAAATAAACTTTTCTTTTATTGTTTCTTGATAAGCTCTAATTTTTGATTAAAAAAAAATGTTTATGAATCATTTTTTTTTTTTGTTTTAAAAAAAAAAAAAAGGTCAATTAAAAAATTAAAAAAAAATATAAAAATTTTTATTGACCTTTGGCTCGAAAAATCATCAATTAGTATTCTATCAAATTTAAAATTACTAAATATGGTATTTTACCAAAGTCATTTTTGGTTTGAAGAACTATTTGTAAAATAAAGAATTATGAATTTAATCGAGCACAAAAAAAATAAAATTATAATAAGGAATCATAATGAAAGTCGATAGATTTAACACTAAAAATAATAATGACCCGTACTCTATTATAAAATTTAAAAGAACATCATCAGAAATTAGGAATCCTGATGGAACTATCGTTTTCTCTCAATCAAATGTTGAAGTTCCTGAAAGTTGGAGTCAAGTTGCAGCAGATGTACTTGCACAAAAATATTTTAGAAAAGCTGGTATTGCAAAATATTTAAAAAGGGTCCCTGAAGAAGATGTTCCTGAATTTCTTTGGAGATCAATTCCAGATGAAAAGAAATTATCAACTTTACCATTAGAAGAAAGATTTTCAGGTGAAAAGTCATGTAAGGAGGTTTTTGATAGAATTGCTGGTGCTTGGGCTTATTGGGGATTTAAAGGTGGTTATTTTGATTCTGAAAAAGATGTTAAAGCCTATTATGATGAAATGAGATATATTTTAGCAAATCAGCAAGGTGCTCCAAATTCACCCCAATGGTTTAATACAGGTTTGCATTGGGCTTATGGTATAGATGGGCCAAGCCAAGGGCATTATTATGTAGATTATCAGGATCAAAAACTTGTTAAATCCAAATCAGCTTACGAACATCCTCAACCGCACGCTTGTTTTATTCAGTCAGTTATGGATGATTTAGTAAATGAAAATGGAATTATGGATCTTTGGACTAGAGAAGCTAGACTTTTTAAATATGGGTCTGGAACGGGAACAAATTTTTCAAATTTAAGAGGCTTTAATGAATCTTTGGCAGGTGGTGGGTATTCTTCTGGAATGATGTCATTTCTAAAAATTGGAGATAGAGCGGCTGGTGCTATTAAATCGGGCGGAACAACAAGGCGTGCTGCTAAAATGGTTATTTGTGACATGGATCACCCCGATATTGAAGAATTTATAAATTGGAAAGTTGTTGAAGAACAGAAGGTTGCAGCTTTAGTTGCAGGTTCGAAATTGCATGAAGAAAAATTGAATAAAATTTTCAATGCAATTAATAATTGGGATGGATTGGAAGAAAATGCATATGATCCAAAGAAAAATAAAAATCTTCATATTAGTATAGCTGAAGCTAAAAAATCTATGATACCTGAAAGCTACATCCAAAGAATTTTGCAATATTCAAAACAAGGGTATAATTCTATCGAGTTCCCAACTTATGATGTGGATTGGGATTCAGAGGCTTATTTAACAGTTTCAGGCCAGAACTCAAATAATTCAGTAAGAGTAACTAATGATTTTCTAGATGCCGTCAGAGGTAATCAAGACTGGAATTTAATCAATAGAACAAATGGTAAAATTTCAAAAACCATTAAGGCTAGTGACTTATGGGAAAATATTGGTCATGCTGCATGGGCTTGTGCGGATCCAGGTATACAATTTCACGATACAATTAATTCCTGGCATACATGTCCAAATAATGGAGAAATTAGAGCATCAAACCCTTGTTCAGAGTACATGTTTTTAGATGACACTGCATGTAACTTAGCATCAATAAATTTACTTAAGTTTCTGGAGGATGGTAAATTTAATTCATCTTCATTTTGTTATGCTACAAAACTATGGACAATAACCTTAGAAATTTCAGTAATGATGGCACAATTTCCATCTAAAGAAATAGCGCAGAGATCATACGATTATAGAACCTTAGGGTTAGGTTATGCTAATATCGGAGGCCTTTTTATGAATATGGGCCTAAGCTATGATAGTGTTGAGGCAAGAGCCCTTTGCGGAGCTATTACATCAATTATGACTGGTATGTCCTACAAAACTTCTGCTGAAATGGCTAAAGAACAAGGGGCTTTCCCAGGTTATAAAAACAACAGAAACGAAATGTTGCGTGTAATCAGAAACCATCGAAATGCAGCCATAGGTAAAGAAAAAGAATATGAAAGTCTTCCAATTGAACCCATCTCATTAGATTTTAAAAACTGTCCAGATGGAACTTTACCAGTATTATCAAGAGAAATTTGGGATGAAGCTCTTAAAATTGGTGAACAGTTTGGCTTTAGAAACGCACAAGTAACAGTTATTGCACCGACTGGGACAATAGGTTTGATAATGGATTGTGATACAACAGGCATAGAACCTGATTTTGCACTTGTTAAATTTAAGAAATTGGCCGGTGGTGGTTATTTCAAAATTATTAATCAGTCAGTTCCTACTGCATTGGAGAGATTGGGTTATAATGATAATGAAAGACAGGAAATTATTGGATATGCCGTTGGGCATGGAACATTAGGAAATGCCCCACATATTAACCATAGCTCGCTTATTGGTCATGGTTTTGGTAAGGAAGAAATTAGCAAAATCGAAAATGCGTTGCCTACTAGTTTCGATATAAGATATGTTTTTAATCAATGGACGCTTGGTGAAACCTTTTGTAAAGAAACTCTTGGTATACCTGAAACAAAACTTAATGATCCTACCTTTAGTCTATTGCAACATCTTGGGTTTAGTCCTAATGAAATTGAGGAAGCAAATACTTACGCTTGTGGAACTATGACAATTGAGGGAGCTCCATTGCTGTCTGAAAACCACTATGCAGTCTTTGATTGTGCAAATCCTTGCGGTAAAACGGGTAAAAGATTTCTATCAGTTGAAAGTCATATATATATGATGGCTGCCGCCCAAGGTTTTATATCTGGAGCAATTTCCAAGACTATCAACATGCCAGCTTCTGCAACTATAGAGGATTGCAAAAAAGCATATGAGTTAAGTTGGTCATTAGGAGTAAAAGCTAATGCTTTGTATAGAGATGGATCAAAGCTTTCTCAGCCTCTTTCATCAAGTCTGATTGATGAAGACAATTCTGATACTGAAGATCATCTCACAAAAAGTGAAGTAGTTGCAGAAAAAATAATTGAGAAAATAGTTTACAAAGAAGCACTAAAAGAAAGAAACAAGCTACCAGAAAGAAGAAAGGGCTATACTCAAAAAGCTATAGTGGGTGGTCATAAGGTTTATTTGCGAACTGGTGAATATACAGACGGTAAATTAGGTGAAATATTTATTGATATGCATAAAGAAGGAGCTGCATTTAGAGCAATGATGAATAATTTTGCAATCGCAGTTTCCGTAGGTTTGCAATATGGGGTACCTCTTGAAGAATATGTTGAAGCCTTTACATTCACTAGATTTGAACCCGCCGGCATGGTTCAAGGCAATGACAGTATTAAGAGCGCTACATCAATAATTGATTATATATTCCGCGAACTAGCAATATCCTATTTAGATAGAACTGATTTAGCACACGTAAAACCTATTGGAGAGGTTTTTGATGATCTAGGCTCATCGGCAAAAAACACCAATAATGTGAACACTGAAAATACTCATACGAAATCTTCTGCTCCTGAAGAAAACATTGAATTAATCAAGCAATTTACATCAACTGGATATCTTCGAAAAAGATTACCAAAGAAACTAGTTGAAGAAACTAAATCCATAATTCCAACTGGTGTGGCAAATGAAAGTAGTCTACTTTATGACGAAACTGTTGATTTAAATGCTGAAGAAGAGTTGGAAAGCAAAAATCAAAAAGCAGGGATGAAAATTGATGAAAGACAAATTGCAAAATTAAAAGGTTTTGAAGGTGATCCCTGTAACGAGTGTGGAAGTTTCACTTTGGTGAGAAATGGTACATGCTTGAAATGTAACAATTGTGGAAGCACAACTGGATGTAGTTAGTAAAATTGTAAAATTGGTCAATTTTAAAAACTTTTAGAACAACATTTCCAAGTTTTTCATCCTCTAGAAAGTGCTGCAACACCAGTTCTAGCAATCTCTTCAAGACCTAGAGGAACCATAAGGGCAGCAAATGCATCAATTTTTTCTGGTGTTCCAGTAAGTTCAAATGTGAAGCTAACTAATGTACTATCAACTACTTTAGCTCTAAACACATCTGCTAATCTCAGAGATTCAACTCTTTTTTCACCTTTAGCAAAAACTTTAAACAGTGCTAGTTCTCTCTCCACTGAAGCACCTTCTGTTGTTAGGTCATGCACATCATGTACAGGTATCATCCTTTCTAATTGAGCTTTAATCTGTTCTATAACAGATGGAGTACCAGAAGTGACGATAGTAATTCTTGATAAATTACCAGTATGGTCAACCTCAGCAACCGTCAAGCTATCAATATTATAGCCTCTTCCAGAAAATAAGCCGATAACTCTTGCCAAAACACCAGCCTCATTATCTACTAAAATTGCAAGAGTGTGTCTTTCAAATTTATCGTCTTTTGGGTTTCTCAAGTTATAAGCACTTTTTTTTGAAACACCTTTTTTTAAAAATAATTTTTGCACAGTTTTTTCTTTCTTTTCTAAACTAACACTGCACCTGATTTGCCAATTTCTTGTTCCGGCTCTTCAGCACTTAAGATCATTTCGTTGTGAGCTTTTCCAGATGGTATCATAGGAAAGCAATTTTCATGTTTTTCAACTAAACAATCAAAAATTACTGGTCCATCATAATTTATCATTTCTAAAATTGCGTCATCAAGCTTGTTGGGATCACTGCAACAAATTCCTTTTATCCCATATGCTTCTGCAAGTTTAACGAAGTCTGGTAGTGCGTCAGACCAACTGTGTGAATATCTTCCACCGTGTAATAATTCTTGCCATTGTCTAACCATACCTAGTCTTTCGTTATTTAGAATAAACTGTTTAACAGGGAGGTTATATTGTACTGCCGTTCCTAACTCTTGCATATTCATTAGCCAGCTAGCTTCACCAGCAACATTAATAACAAGAGATTTTGGATGTGCAAGTTGTACTCCAATGGAAGCAGGGAAACCATATCCCATAGTCCCTAGACCACCTGAAGTCATCCACCGTTTTGGCTCTTCAAACCCCATAAACTGAGCAGCCCACATTTGATGTTGCCCCACTTCAGTAGTAACATATCTGTCAGTATTTTTAGTTAAATCTTCAAGTCTTTGAAGAGCATATTGTGGTTTAATAGATGACTTTGATTTATTATATTTTAAGCAATTTACTGCTCTCCAACCTTGAATAGTTTTCCACCACGATTTACTCATGGAAGACTTAGATCCTCTTTTTCTCCATAATTTTAGGAATGCCTGAAGAGTGGTTTTAATATCCCCAACAATTCCAATATCAACTAAAATATTTTTATTTATAGATGAAGGATCAATATCTACATGAATTTTAGTGGAGTTTGGACTAAATTCATCAGTTTTGCCAGTAATGCGGTCATCGAATCTAGCTCCTATACAAAACATAAAATCACAATCATGCATAGCCATATTTGCTTCGTAAGTTCCATGCATTCCTAACATACCCATCCAATTTTTTTTAGATGCAGGATAGCAACCCAGTCCCATTAAAGTAGAAGTTATTGGAAAGTCACTCTCATGAACTAGTTCTCTAAGAAGTTTTGAAGCATTATCTCCAGAATTAATAACTCCACCACCTGAGTAAATTATGGGATTTTTTGCATTTTCAAAAGCTTTTACTGCTTTTAAAATTAAATCACTATTTGGTTTTGTTTTCGGTTTATATCTTTTTGGTGTAAAATCTGTTTTCTTCAGGTAAGATCCAGTAGCAAATTGTACATCTTTTGGGATATCAACTAAAACTGGACCAGGACGACCGTTTGTTGAAACATAGAAAGCTTCGTGTATTGTTTTACCAAGAATATTTGTGTCCTTTACAAGCCAATTATGTTTAGTGCAAGGCCTTGTAATACCAACTGTGTCAGCTTCTTGGAAAGCATCATTGCCTATCATGAATGTAGGCACTTGTCCTGTTAATACAATTATTGGGATACTATCCATAAGTGCATCTGTTAAGCCAGTAACTGAATTAGTTGCTCCTGGTCCTGATGTAACAAGGGCAACGCCTGGTTTTCCTGTTGATCGAGAATATCCTTCTGCAGCATGAATCGCTCCTTGCTCATGTCTTACAAGAACATGCTTTATTTTACTTTGTTTAAAAATTTCATCATATATGGGAAGAACGGCACCGCCTGGATATCCGAAAACTGTATCAACTTTTTGTTCAAGTAATGCTTCTACTACAATTTGAGCTCCCGACATAATATTATTCATATCAATACCTAATTTTTATTTTAAATTTTTTTACATAATAGCATTAATAATAATTAATTAAAGTATTGAAATAGTTGTTATTATTAAAATTTTATTAATCTTTCTAAAAAAATCATCGAATAATTTCAAATAACTATATATTGAGCAATTTTTTGGAAAATTTTAAAAAATAAAAGGGATTTAATTTCAAGTATTTTCAATTAAAATATATAATAAACAATTTTAGCTTGAAATAAGTATAGTAAATAATGTATACGATGTTTTCTTAGTATTAAATGCTATAAAAATTAGAGAGGGAAATTAAAAATGGATAGAAGAAAATTTATAACTAACTCTACATTGGCTGGTATTGCTGGTGGCGCAGCTTTGGCTACACCATCTTTATCTCAAGGAAGAGAGAAGTTAACAATGGTTACAACATGGGGACGTGGTTCATTTGGTGTACATGATGCGGCTCAACGATTTGCTGATAATTGTAATGCAATCTCTGGTGGCACTTTAGAAATTGATCTTAAAGCTAATGGTGAACTAGTTTCTGGAACAGCTGCTGCTTTCGATGCTATGACTTCAGGTACTGCTGATGCTGCTCACTTTGCTATGTATTACTACATTGGACAGAACCCAACAACTGCTTTTTTCACAGCAGTACCTTTTGGAATGACTTGTCAAGAACTTGATGATTGGATTCTTCATAATGGAGGAAGAGAATTATGGGATGAACTCGGAGAAGAAATGGGTTTCAAAGGTTTTTTAGCTGGGAATACTGGAACTCAAGCAGGTGGTTGGTTTGGAAAAGAAATCAATTCGGCAGCTGACTTTGAAGGTCTTAAATACAGAATGCCTGGTCTTGGTGGTAAAGTTATTTCCAAAATGGGTGCTTCATCAATCACTATGGCAGGTGGAGAAATCTATCAGGCTTTACAATCAGGAGCGATTGATGGTGCCGAATGGATTGGTCCAGCATCTGATGAATCTTTGGGACTTCATGAAGCAACTAATATCTATTATACAGCTGGTTTTCATGAACCTGGAGCAGGTTTATCTGTCTGTGTCAACCTTGATCGTTGGGATGGATTATCCGATGGGCATAAAGAAATGATTAGGGTCTCTGCTGGTGAAGCTAATAGATGGTCTCACTCACAGTATCTTGCGAACAACGGTGCAGCTTTAGAAAGACTTATAGCTGGTGGTACTAGAGCTTTAGAATTTCCTAATGATGTGTGGGATGCTTTTGGTAAGGGTGCAATGGAAGTTTTTGAAGAAAACATGGGTGATGATTTGTTTAAAAGAACTTATGAATCAGCTATGAAGTCAATGCGTGCTTCTTCTGGATGGATATCAAAATCTGCAGGTGCCTATATGACACAGCGTGACAGAGTTATGGGTGGTTAAGCCACAACATCAACAAATAAATTGTAAAGCTCAGCAAAATATATTATTTTGCTGAGCTTCGTATTATAATTTTGAATTTTCTCAAGTAGTATCAATTTTAGGTAAAAAACCTTATGAGTTTTATTCAAATAATAGTTTCCGTACTTAATGGTCTTCTTGACATAATCTTGGCTATTCCAAGACTATTATATTGGCTGTTTGAATTGTTTTCTGCAACTTCTAAAGCTGAAATTGCAAGGCCTGCGTTAGTTTCAATAGAAGCAGAGTTGAAAAATAATGGTTTATTAAAAGATTTTACAAATGAGCTTAAAGGGGTAGCTAATATAAAACTTGAAGCCCCAATTATCTTAGAAAATTCAAAAAATGATAATATACTAAAAAATAAAGATCTCTTTTTAGATTATGTTTCAGCTAAAGCCGCTTCACCTGATTATCCTTTAGACCGGTTTAGTATAGATTTTGCAATGTTTGGAAAATCCTCTGAATTTTTGTTTATGGTGCTTGCTGCAGTTTTGGTAGTTTGGATAGGTGGATTTTTTTTTAAATCTGTTTGGCGATATAGCTATAAGGCAATTAATCAATTTAATACTAATTTAGGAAAGATAGCTTCATGGTTTGCATTGATTATGGCTATCATGCAAATAATGATAATTTTTCTACAGCAAGTATTTAGAGCTAACGGATTTCCGTTGGCATTTTTTGGGATAAATATCCTGCCAGATTCTGATGTAATAACTATGCCTTGGTTTGCTACAGAATTGATGTTTTTTAATGCCATAATTATAGCGTTTGCATGTGCTTTTACTTTTGTTGAAGGTGGTCATGTAAGAGTTGATTTAGTTTACAGTGCATTAGGAAAAAAGAAAAAAGCCCTATTAGATATTATTGGTACTGTTGTTTTTTTATTACCATCTATGGCAGCATTATGGTGGTTAAGTTGGCATTTAGCTATAAATAAAATAATGACAGTAACAAATTTCAATCACCTTACCACTTTGATGACTGGTAGGGATGTAATAGGTAGAATTTCTGGTGCTTCTAGTTTTAAGGGTTGGAATTGGACAGTATCTACTGGTGAAACATTTACAGGCGTCCCATTGTATTTCTTTTTACTTTTGGTATTAGCTGCCCTTATGTTTTTACAGGGAGTAAGCTTCTTATTGGAAAGTACTGATAAATTCTCTTCTAGAGACAGTAAGGACAAATAGTAATGGTTTATAAATTTAATATTTTAAATATTTAGGTGAAAAATGCTTTTTGGTTTAGATGGTGTTGAATTAAGTCTAATTATAGTTTTTTCGACTTTATTTTTATCAATTCTCTCCGGCTATCCTGTAGCATTTGGTCTTTCTGGAGCTGCAGTTGTTAGTTTTGCTATAATTGCATTATTAAATGAATGGGGATTACTTTTAGTAGAAAATGAACAAGGCCAGTTTGTACCTGTACTAAATAATCATATAGGCCTAGCTATTGACGATGTTAATGCATGGATAGAAGGTACGAGAACACTGGCACAGTGGGGTTCTAATACCTATATCAGGGCATTTGGTGAAAATCAAAATGATACACTTTTAGCAGTGCCATTATTTGTATTAATGGGTATTGCTTTAGAAAGGTCCAAAATTGCTGAAGAACTACTAACCTCAATGGGTAAGCTTTTTGGTGGTGCACCTGGTGGTTTAGCTGTTTCAGTAGTTGCTGTAGGGGCATTATTAGCAGCTTCTACCGGTATAGTTGGCGCAACTGTTGTGACAATGGGGTTAATATCTTTGCCTACTATGTTAAAAGCTGGATATTCTAAACCACTTGCTACAGGTGTAATAGCAACTTCGGGCACACTTGGCCAAGTTATTCCACCTTCTATTGTTCTAGTTTTATTGGGTGCAATGGTAGGTGATATTTATTCAAAAGCTCAGAAAGCAAGGTCTGAAGCTCTAAATATACCTTTGCCTGAATTATTGGGGAGCGATATTGCAATTTCAACAGGGACACTTTTTAAAGCAGCTTTTATTCCTGGTATTGTTTTAGCGCTATTGTATGCTGCTTATGCATTTGGAATTGCACTTTATAATCCAAAACTGGCTCCACCAATAGGAAAAAATAATAATAATGAAAATAAAAAAAATAAGTCTTCTTTGAAAAAACTTTTTAATTATGTCACATTATCAATTTTAAGTTTGTTTATAATCTTTTTTCTTTCAACCTCATCGAATATAATTGGGACGCAACAAAAACCTGAAGATGCGCTCAAATTTTCTAGTTTTCAAGCACTTTTTGAACGTATCCAAGATGCAAAGCCAAATAAATCTATTAATCAGGATGATTTTGAAACTTTAAGAGAATTCGTTCTTTTAAAATCAAGAAATAAAGATGTACCTTCTCAGTTAAGAGAAGATTGGGAAGTAATTTTAAGTGAAATAAACTCAGATGATATTATAAAAACATTAAGGACTAATGAATTTGAAACAAGGAAAAATGATCTGCTGGTTGGCTTAAGTAGATTTTCTAATGCAATAAAGGCAATGTTAGGAGAAGAGAGAGCAAGCGAATTTCTTTTAATGCTTTCAGTTGCTGAAAATGCAAATTCTGTGTCAGAATTAGCAGAAGCAGTGTCAAATGCACCAACAGGAACTGAAATACAAAAATTAGCAAGAACTGCCTTAGAAACTTTTAATTTTTCTCCATTCTTAATTGCCGAAAATAATTATAATGAAGTTTTATCAAAATCAAGAAGGAAAAATTTTAAGTCCTTCGATGATGATCAAAAATTTCAAGAATTCGAAATAAGAAAGAAAGATGTAATAAGAGTTTCAGAGGAGTTAACTTCACTCTATGCTGATTTTTTACCAAATGATTTCATAACTTCATTTAATGAAAACTTGTTAAATATAAATAATTCTATTGATTTAAAAGATTTAGTAAAAAACATAAGAAAAATGCCTACAGGGTCAAAATTAAAAAGAGCTTTAGAACCAGCAAAGCAAATTTTAGATAAAGATGCCCTAATGGCATCTTCTTTTAGTTACGAAAGGGCTGTACGAGCAGTATCTAATGGAGAAGTAAATTTTGATATAAGTTTACCAGTTGAAGATGAAGCAGCAAATCTTATAAGGTTAGCATATAAAGATTTAGGGGATGGAATAGCTTTAAAAGAATTGGGGTCTTATCTAAATTCAAGTCTTGATAATTATAAAACACCACTTATAAGTACTTCATTAGCAGTATTTTGTTTAATTTGTTCCTTAGCACTTATTGGCTCTCTTCCTCTAGCTGACATAAGATCAAAAATATCAATATATATTGGTATTTTTGGAGTTTTATTTACTCTGTTTATGGCTATTTTTTATGTTGGTGCTGAAACACTACCATGGACAAGAGTATTTTATTATTTTTTTCCATTCATTTTCCTGTTCTATGGTTTAAAGCAATCAATTCATTTTCTACTAAAAATTGAAGTAATTAGGGTAGTTGTGCCTCCTGTGGTATTAATAATTGCTGTATTAGGTTCTATTTTTGGAGGAGTTACTAATCCTACTCCAGCTGCTGCCCTTGGTGCAGGAGGAGCATTACTACTTGCAGCGATAAAACTTCTTAGTACTGAAACTCAACTAGGACCATTAAATAACAAATCTGGCCGTCAATTTTTGCTTTTAACAACATTATCAATAATTTTAATGTTAACAATAAAATGGAATTTTTTAGATGATGACGAATTAATAGGGTTTGGTAGAACGGTTGCTACAAATATAGCTGTAATAACCTATATAATTTCAATGTTGGGGATATTCTATGCATTAATTATTTTATTAACTGCAAGATCAGAAGGTGTTCTTGAAAAAACTCCAGACGGTTTATACAGTAGTGTAAAGTCATGGTTGCTTTCTAAGGACCGTCTTTTACCTAGTATTTTACAAGAAACTGCTAAAGTTTCTGTAATGGTTTTTGCTATTTTAATTGGCTCTCAGTTACTAGCACTTACTTTACGTTCTTTTGGTGGTGAAGAATATATTGAACATTTTTTACGAAGTTTTGAAGATCCCAGAGTACTTTTATTAGTAGTAATGGTTGTATTATTTTTTTTAGGATTTGTTTTAGACTTTATTGAAATAATTTTTATAGTCATTCCAATAGTTGGCCCCGTAGTTTATGCAGCAGATCCAGCTATAATGCCTCCTGAATGGATTACTATTTTAATCGCAGTAAATTTACAAACATCTTTTATAACTCCACCTTTTGGTTTTGCTTTATTTTATTTAAGAGGTGTTGCACCAAAAAATATATCCACTTTGGATATATATAGAGGAATATTTCCTTTTGTTATAATACAAATTATTGGGCTTACTATACTGTGGTTTTTTCCTCAAATCGTTACTTTTTTACCAGATCTTTTACCAGATAACTAGTTCATTATTACTAGTCTGGATCCTGAGAAAAACGTGGAAGTTGAATGATGCTCTCGAGATTTGAGTTATCTTTGTGTAATTTAGGAAATTTTTGACTAGAATTTAAATCAAAAGAATTAATATTTTTTTCATTTATTTCTTTCCACTGATTTTTGTAAAAAACCTCTGCTGGAAAGTAATTAGATTTATATCCCATTTTAGAGTTATTTTTAATCCAATAACCTAAATATAAATAATCTAAATTACTACTTATTGTTAAATTTATGTGATCTAATATCATAAATTTTCCCAGACTTTGTGAGTTATACTTTGGATCATAAAAAGAATAGACCATTGATAATCCATCCTTATTTTTATCTGTTAAGCATACTGCAACAAGTTGTTTTCTTTTATCTTTTTTAAGTTCCCAATATTCAAATATTTCGCTATCGACATTTGTTTCTTCAATCATTGAAGAAAATTCATGGGCATCCATATCACTCATTCCGCCATTTAGGTGCCTACAGTTCAGATATTTTTTAAAAATTTCAAATTGTTCATCGGTAGCTTCTGGTTTTTTTTTAACACGTATAAGCTTTTTATTTTTATTTATAACTCTTTTTTGAGACTTAGAGTAGGAAAATTCATTAACTTTAACTCTTATTGAAAGACATGCTGAACAATTAGCACATAAAGGGCGGTATAAAACTTTTTGAGATCTTCTAAATCCTTGTAATGATAGTTCATCATTTAAATTTACAGTATTTCTTCCGTATAATGCAGTAAATAATTTCCTTTCAATTTTACCTTTAATATATGGACACTTTTGTGGTGCGGTCACATAAAATTGAGGTACTCTATTAAGTTCATGACGCATTTAGTGATCTCATACTTTTTTAAAATAGTTTAATCTAATTAATAATACAATTCTCTATAACTAATCGACCCAAAAAACAAAAATATTAGAGTTTTATAATTGTAAATAGGATAGATTCACAATTTATTTATTCCAATTTTTTCTATATTGAATGGTGTTTCCTGATAAATTTGATTAACCCAATTGCCAAATAATAGATGTGCATGGCTCCTCCATTTGTTTAAAGGTCTAAATTTTGGATTATTATCTTCAAAATAATTAAATGGTATTTGAGTATTTTTATTATTTTTTAAATCTCTTAAGTATTCCTCTTTTAATGAATTCGTTTCATATTCAATATGATTTAACATGTATAAAGTTTTATTACTATTATCTTCTATTAGACATGCACCCATTTTTTTTGAGTCAAGTAAAATTTTTAGGTCAGATTTACTTAAAAGGTCAGATGAATTTATTTTAGTCCATCGACTTGTTGGTATAATTATATCATCTGAAACTCCTCTTAAATATGGAGAATTAGGTTTTAAATTCTCATATCTAAAACAACCAGACGCTTTCTCTGTAAGGATTTCTTTATTTATACCAAATCGGTGATAAAGCATTGCCATTGCACCCCAACAAATAGAAAATACAGAATGTACATTAGTTATTGTCCAATCCATAATTTGACATAGCTCTTCCCAATAATTTACATCATTAAAATCAAGTTTTTCAATAGGTGCTCCTGTAATTATAAAACCATCAAACTTCATATTTTTTATATCCTTAAATGCTTTATAAAATTTTGTAAGATATTCTGGAGAAGTATTTTTGGGTTTATGATTTGTTATTTTAACTAAAGTAAGTTTTACTTGTAGTGGGGTAGATCCAATTAATCTTGCAAATTGTCTTTCTGTTTTTTCTTTTTCGGGCATTAAATTTAATAATGCTATTTCAAGTGGTCTAATATCTTGTCTTTCAGCACTATCTTCAGACATCATCATAACACCTTCTTCAGAAAGTATTTTAAAAGCTGGTATACTGGCTGGTAATCTAATGGGCAAATTTCTTACTCTTATAAAATATTTAGATAATTTGAGACTAAATTGATGAAATCTTTTTCATTTTGAATCTTTGAAATATCATCAGCATTAATAGTGATACCCCAATTTTTTGCAATTGAATCATAAATTGGTATCCTATGATCTAATAAATCTTCGAAGCAATATAAAATAAACTTATCGGGGTCAACATTTTTATCATCGACATTATTAATATTTTTAAAATTAGACCACTTTTCATTAAGGAAGTTTTCATTATAGTAAATTGGTTTAGGATTAGCTTTAAATCTTTTCATGAGTTGACCTTTATGTTTTTTATCTCCTTTGATTAGAATAATTAACGTATTTTTAGACAAGTGAGTTAATAGTGGGTCATTTGGATCTTCTGGATTAACCACTTCACAAATTGATCCTGAAGTATCACATACGAAGTTCTGGTAAGCATAAATATTATTTGATTTTTCAATAAATTTATTTGTATCCATTACGGACAAAATTTCAGCTTCTCTATGTTGTTTTTGTCTCATTTTATAAAGATTAAAATCAATTCCACCAAGATCTTCGCTTCCAGGTTTTCCTAAATAAGTAGAAAGAGGTGAAAGATTATTAAAATTTAGGTTTGAGGATATATAAATACTGTCAGAGAGAAGTAAATCTCTTAAAAAAACATTTTTCATAGCCTCTTGTTTAAAATTATCAACAATATGCTCGTCAAGATATCTAGTGCCGATTCTGTAATCAACAGAGTAATGAAACCAACTAAATGTTGATTGTAACATGTTTGATATTTTTGTTTTTCCAAGACCGGACATTCCTAGTAGAGAAACTCTTTTGTTGGTACTAGTCTCCCAGTCTTTTTTATTTCTATAGATCAAATTTGATATTCCTAATATGAAACTAATTTTAAAGTTATCAATATCAGAAATTTATTTTAGTATCTAGAGAAATTAGGTGATGAAATTTTAATCAGTGTATCATCAATTTTTTGTTTAAGATTTATTCGTTCTTCTGGTGTCAAAAAAGATCCTAACTCTACCTCTTTTCCATTACCTTTTAGAGTTAAATAACTTTCTACAGGACCATTGTTATAAAGGTTTACTTTGGTCCAGTAGGGATTAGAATACCATTTCTTTGTAGCATTGTTGGGTTCTTTTCTCTCTAGTACAATTTTTTTTGGGTAGATTATTAATTTTTCAATCAAACGGGCATCATTAAAATTTTTATTCCCTACAAGATACAAAATTAATATTGAAGATAATGAAAATGGTAAAATTGATAGTGCAAAAAATATATTTAAAAATAGAAAAGTAGGTAATACCAGAATAATTCCAACAAATGCTAAAATTAAACTAAATGTTTTTCTATCACATGACCGATGAGGCCAAATCGTTAGAGAAAGTATAGGATCCTCTATTTTAATATTTTTCATATGAAAATATCTGTACTAGTTGAACTTTTAATGTTGCTTTGATTTGTCCCACATTTGACGTGTTGGCAATGTTTCAAATGTATGTTCGGGCGGAGGATTTGGTAATGACCATTCAAGAGTATCAGCATACTCACCCCAATAAGCATTTTCCTTAATTTTCTTTCCCCAAAGTAATGTGTAAAATACTATACCAATAAAGAAAACAAAGGATCCAAATGAGAGAAATGCTCCCATTGATGAAACATAATTCCACAGTGCAAATTGTTCGGGATAATCAATATATCTTCTAGGCATACCTTGTCTACCAAGAAAATGCTGAGGAAAAAACGTAATATTAGAACCAATAAACATTAACCAAAAATGTAACTTTCCTGCCCATTCAGGATATTGTCTACCAGACATCTTACCAATCCAGTAATAAATTCCAGCAAAAATGCAGAAAACAGCTCCTAAAGACATTACGTAGTGAAAATGAGCTACTACATAATAAGTGTCATGATATGCTCTGTCCACTCCAGCTTGACTTAAAACGATTCCAGTAACACCTCCAACAGTAAATAAAAACAAAAAACCAATGCACCATAACATTGGTGTTTTAAATTCAATAGAACCACCCCACATCGTAGCTATCCATGAGAAAATTTTTATCCCAGTAGGAACAGCTATCACCATTGTTGCAAGCATAAAGTATGCTTGTTGTGTTACTGACATTCCAACTGTGTACATGTGATGTGCCCATACAACAAATCCTAGTGCTCCTATAGCAATCATAGCATAAATCATAGGAAGATAGCCAAATATTGGTTTTCTAGAAAATGTAGCAATAACATGACTCACTATCCCAAATCCAGGAACTACAATCATGTAAACCTCAGGATGTCCAAAAAACCATAGTAAATGTTGATAAAGTACAGGATCACCTCCACCAGCTGGATCAAAGAATGCTGTCCCAAAATTTCTATCAGTAAGTAACATCGTAATTGCACCAGCTAATACTGGTAAGGAAAATAAAATCAAAAAAGCTGTTACCAAAATAGACCAAGGAAAGAGGGGAGTTTTATGCAGTGTCATTCCAGGTGCTCTCATATTCAAAAATGTTGTGATCATATTAATTGCACTCAAAATAGACGAAGCACCTGATAAATGAATAGCAAATATAGCTAAATCCATAGACATACCCATTTCAGAGGTTGATAAAGGCGCATAAAGAACCCAACCAACACCTGACCCAAGTTGTCCATTTCCACCAGGTGTTATTAAAGAAAGGGTTGCTAATGATGCACCAGCAACATAAAGCCAGTAAGACAAATTATTCATCCTTGGAAATGCCATATCTGGTGCGCCTATCATAAGGGGCATAAAATAATTACCAAATCCACCAAACAGCGCTGGAATTACTACAAAAAACATCATTAAAACGCCGTGACCAGTAATTAATACATTCCATAAATGACCGTTTGGCTCACCTTCTATGGTCATATATTGCACGCCTGGTTCCATAAGTTCTAATCTCATGTAAACTGTAAAAGCTATAGATATAAAACCAAATAAAGCAGCAGTTATTATGTACAAAATACCAATGTCTTTATGGTTAGTAGACATAAACCATCTAATAAAAAAATTTGGTCTTTCGTGACTATGAGAAATACTCGTAGATGCTTCAGCCATTATTGCCCCCAATATAAAAATTATTTTTAACAGTTTTACATAAATATCTTAATTAAATATATGTGGCATCGTGACCCAATCCAAGTCTTTTTATTAAATAAATCAAATATTTTTTAAAAGTTTTTCAAAATTATACTTTAAAGATTTATCAAAATCACTGAATGTAACATCCAAACCTAAATCATTTATTGAGGTTGCTTTTGAGTTTTCCAATCCACAAGGAATAATATTATCAAAATAATTTAGATTTGGATAGATATTAACTGAAACACCATGCAGTGCAATTTTTTTCCTTACTCTAATTCCAATAGATGCAATTTTACATCTTCTGTTTTTCTGCATGATTCCATTAACGTAAAAAGTTTTATATGTCCAAACTCCAATCGCTTTATCCCATCTATGAGTGGAAATATTGAACTCTTTTAATGTATTGATGATTAGTTGCTCCAAAAAATAAACATATTTTCTTATATCGTAAGAAAATCTTTTCAAATTAATCATTAAATAAATTATCCTTTGTCCAGGACCATGAAAAGTAAGTTGGCCACCCCTATTTGTTTTGAAAATTGGTGCATCCTTAACGTTTTTCAAATGGATATCTTTGGTTGAAGTGCCTGCAGTATAAATTTCATTATGTTCTAAAAGCCATATAGTTTCATTTTTCTTTTCTTGAATTATTTCATCAACTATTTTTTCCATTTTTTTTAAGGCTGTTTCATAATCTATGATATCTTTGCTTATTATCCACTCCATAAAATCTAGTCCCAGTGTTACAATTTTTTTATTTGAATTTATATAATTGACAATAATGTATGTATTATATCTTATGATTGAATATTATAAAATTTAAAATAAAATTAAATAATGCGGCTGTGGCGGAATCGGTAGACGCGCAGCGTTGAGGTCGCTGTGGGGTAAAACCCGTGGAAGTTCAAGTCTTCTCAGCCGCACCATATCACATCAGCTAGTGTGTGTAACTCATTGATATATATGCATTTTTGTTATTTTTATATTCAAAGTGATGCACAAAATGATGTACAAAAAAGAAGAACTTTATCTTACTACACGCAATTCAATTTTTTATTTTGTCAGAAGAGTTCCTAGGGATTTAATTCAATATTATTCTTCCAATAGGATAAGTTTCAGTCTTAAAACCAAATCAAAACTTAAAGCATTGAGAGTTTCATCCACTGTAAAACAGAAACTAGAAGACTATTGGTTGGGTTTGCGTCTACAGAAATTAGATATTCCTCAGATCCTTATAGCTAAAGATAAGGTTAATACTAAAAGAGATCATAATCCAACTCTTACACAAGCATTGGATTTATATTTGAAACTTAAAGGGCAGGGAAGAGATAGAGTTTTCTTTCGTACTGCAAGAAGAAATATACGTTATGTTACTGACCTATTAGGTAATAGATCCTTATCTTTATATACCTCAAAGGATGCTGGAAAGTTTCGTGATTGGCTATTAGATAAAGGTTTGCAGGTCAATTCAGTAAAGAGAATATTCTCAAGTATCAGATCAATTATCAATATCTGCATCAGTGAGAATGGATTAGATTGTTCAAACGCTTTTTCTAGAACTTATATGCCAATAGAGGAGAATAAGCTAAAAAGAAGTCCTATTCCTTCTCATAATTTAGAACATCTTAGGTATCAGTGTAAGAAATTAGATGATGATCTTAGATGGTTATTAGCTTTATTGATAGATTCTGGATTAAGGTTGGGAGAAGCTACTGGTTTAGCTGCTGATGATATAGTTCTAGATCATGAAATACCTCATATAAAAGTAAGGCCTCATTCTTGGAGAAGGCTTAAAACAATTGGTAGTGAAAGAGATGTACCATTAGTTGGAATATCTTTATGGGCTGCAAAAAGAATAAAAGAGCAGGGATCTTATCATAGGTGTGCCTTTCCTAGATATACAGATAGTGAGTGCTGTAATTCTAATTCAGCTAGTGCAGCTTTGAACAAATGGTTAAAGCCCTATATTCCTGAGAATTGTGTGGTGCATTCATTAAGGCATAGCTTTAGAGATAGATTGAGATCAGTTGAATGTCCTTTTGATATTATTGATAGATTAGGTGGTTGGTTAACTGCAGGGGTAGGACAATCTTATGGAAAAGGTTATTCTTTAGGAGTATTGAATAGGTGGATGAGTAAGATTTGACTAACTAAATATTTAATTTTATCCTCAATTATACAATTCTAATATCATCATAAATTCATGAAAAGATTAATCATAACTCTGTGTTTTACTATTAGCCTTGCTCTAGGAAGCTTTGGTATGGGTTGGAGTGGTGATTTTCAAAAGGGTATAGAAGCCTATAATAAAGGTGATTATGCCACTGCATTGAAGGAATGGAAGCCTCTTGCTGAGGAAGGTTATATATACGCCCAATATAATCTAGGCATTATGTACGATAATGGACAAGGTGTACCTCAAGATTATAAAGAGTCAGCAAAATGGTATAGACTAGCTGCTGAACAGGGCTATTCATCTGCACAACACAATATTGCTTATATGTACTATAATGGACAAGGTGTACCCCAAAATTATCAGGAAGCAGTAAAATGGATGACTCTATCTGCTGATCAAGGTAATGCTTCGGCGCAGAAAAATTTAGGTATATTTTATAGAGATGGAGAAGTTGTTCCTCAAGATTATCAGACCGCAGCCAAATGGTTTGAATTAGCTGCTACCCAAGGAAATATAACATCACAAGTCAATATTGGTTTTTTTTATTTAAATGGACTAGGTGTACCTCAAGATTATCAAGAGTCAGTAAAATGGATGACTCTAGCCTCTGAACAGGGAAATCCACAAGCCCAACACAATATGGCTTACTTATACTACAATGGGAAAGGTGTTAAAATTGATAAAGTCTATGCACACATGTGGGCTAGCATAGCTTCTTCACAAGGATTTGAGAACTCTAAAGGATTGTTAGAAGCCTTAAATAAAGAGATGACCCCTTCCCAAATCCAAGAAGCGCAAAGACTAGCCGGAGAGTGCGTTAAGAAAGAATACAAAGGATGTTAGATTAGTGTCACAGATCTTTAGAAAAAAATGCATATATATCAATGAGTTACACACACTAGCTGATGTGATATGGTG
>CACMNE010000009.1:0-55167 GCA_902614945.1 uncultured Alphaproteobacteria bacterium | reverse complement strand
CTCACTTGTTCAAAAAGGGTGGGTAATGCAGTAAAAAGAAATCGAGCAAAGCGAAGACTTAGAGCCTTAGTAAAAAATATCATTCCTATTGAGGGCTTAAAGGGCTGGGATTATGTTTTGATTGGAAAAGAAAAAACTACTGAAGAAATATCGTTTAAAATTCTTGAATCAAATCTAAAAGATGCTTTATCTAAATTACATAAAATGGAATTAAAAAAGATTGAAAAAAATTAGAAAATTAATAATTATCCCAATTTATCTATACCAAATTTGTATTAGTCCTCTTTTAGGACGTAATTGTAGATTTGAGCCCACATGTTCACAATATTGCAAAGAAGCTATACTTGTTCATGGTATTTTTTTAGGTTCATTATTAAGTTTGAAAAGAATATTAAAATGCCATCCGTTTGGTGGATTTGGTTATGATCCTGTCCCAAAAAAGAAAATTAATAATGATTGATACAAAAGAAGAAATACATCCCATATTTTATAATTGCCCTAATAGTCTTGAATTTCGAAAATTGAGAAAACGTATTGTTAGGAAAACTAAAGATATCATTTATGATTTTGAAATGATAGAGAAAGATGCAAAATGGTTAGTTTGTCTATCTGGTGGTAAAGATAGTTTTACATTATTAGCTTGCCTAATTGAATTAAAGTGGCGAGGACTGTTACCAGTAGAACTTCTGGCCTGTAATTTAGATCAAGGTCAACCAAATTTTCCTAAAACAGTATTACCCAAATTTTTAAAAAAAATAGGAGTGCCTAATCGAATTGAATATCAAAACACCTACTCTATTGTTAAAGATAAAATTCAAACAAATAAAACTTACTGTTCACTTTGTTCAAGATTGAGGAGAGCACACCTTTATAGAATAGCTAGAGAAGAAAAATGTACAGCGGTTGTCCTGGGACATCACCAGGATGATATTTTAGAGACTTTTTTTCTCAATCTTTTCCATGGTGGGAAACTATCCTCGATGCCTCCAAAATTGATTAATGATGAAGGGGATTTATTAGTTTTAAGACCCTTAGCAAGTATAAGCGAAAAAGATTGTGAAAGATTTTCTAATTATATGAAATTTCCAATAATTCCATGTGATCTTTGTGGCAGTCAAGACGCTTTGGAAAGAAAAAAGATAAAAAAAATGATTGAACAGTGGGAGTTAGATTTTCCAGGAAGGAAGAAAATAATGTACAAAGCTTTATCAAATAGCAGACCTAGCCACTTGTTGGATAGATCACTATTTAATTTCGCGAATCTTGACAGAAACAGGTTGTAAATTTTTATTAAATCTTTATTTCGTAATAAATAAAAAAATAGATGAGTATTTTATGGATGAACAAACAAAAAATCTAATATTAGCTACAGCGCTTAGCTTTCTTGTTTTACTAACTTGGATGTTTCTATTCCCTCCAGAACCTATCCCTGATGAGATAGGGACGTCAAAAAATCAAACCAGTCAAACTATAACTGGAAGTAATAAAAAGTTGTCAAATGAAGAAATATCAGAATTAAATAATAGCACGTCCCAAAACTCTGAAGAAACATTTGCACCTAGAGTAGAAATTTCAACAAAAAATCTAAAAGGCTCTATTTGGTTAAAAGGTGGAAGAATTGACGAACTTAGCTTGCAAAAATATCGTGAAACTTTAAAAGAAAGTTCTAATAATGTCACCTTATTGTCACCTGATGGAACTAAAAATCCATATTATGCCTTTCATGGCTGGGCTGGAATGAAAGGTTTAGATGAAGGTGAAACCCCAAATTCTAGTACTATTTGGACCTTAAAATCTGGTAGTATTCTAACAGAAAATTCTCCAATTACTTTAAGCTGGAAAAATAAAAAAGGTGTTATTTTTGAAAAAACTATATCAATTGACGAAAATTATATGTTTGAAATTTCTCAATCTGTAATTAATGGTAGTTCTGAAAATATTCAATTGTATCCATATGGAAATTTAACAAGAAACGGTCAACCAGAAACTATTGGTTTTTATATTCTTCATGAAGGTGTTGTTGGGATGCATGATGGAGAACTAATAGAGACTAATTATGGAGATATTGAAGATCTTTCGAGAGAAGAAATTACTCGAGAAATTCAACAAAATGGATGGGTAGGTTTTACTGATAAATATTGGATGTCCACTTTAATTCCTAAAGCAGGTCAAACATTTAAAATGGACCAAAGATATTTTCCTTCCTCTGATAATTTTGAAGTATGGATGCGATTACCTCCTGTACAAGTTAACATTAATGAAAGTGCCTCTGTGACAACCAACCTATTTGTTGGTGCAAAAGAGGTTAACACTATTAAGTCTTATCAAAAATCTTTAGATATTGAAAATTTTGTAGATTCAGTTGACTGGGGCTGGTTTTTTTATCTAACTAAACCAATTTTTTTCCTTTTAGATTGGTTTAATAGTTTCACTCATAATATGGGATGGTCAATAATTCTTTTAACTCTTTTCATCAAAACTTTATTATTCCCACTTTCATATAAATCATTCGTATCAATGTCTAGAATGAAGCACTTACAACCTCAAATGGAAAAAATTAAGAAAAATGCAGGGGATGATCGAGCTAAATTACAGCAGGAGTTAATGGCTTTATATAAAAAAGAAAAGGTCAATCCTGTTGCTGGATGTTTACCCATTTTATTACAAATACCCGTATTTTTCTCTTTATATAAAGTTTTGTTTGTTACAATAGAAATGAGACATGCACCATTTATTGGCTGGATAAAGGATTTATCTGCACCTGATCCTACTTCATATATGAATTTATTTGGCTTATTACCATTCTCCCCACCTGACCCAACAAGTTTATTTTCTATATTTTCTATAGGTGTTTATCCTATTTTGATGGGTGTAACAATGTGGTTACAACAAAAACTAAATCCGGCTCCTACTGATAAAACACAAGCAATGATATTTGCTTGGATGCCATGGGTTTTTATGTTTATGCTAGGTCAATTTTCAGCAGGATTAGTAATATATTGGGTTGCAAATAATCTAATTCAATTTGGACAACAATATATTATTATGTACTCACAAGGAGTAAAACCAGATATTTTTGGAAATATCTTAAAATCATTTAAAAAATCTGAGTAATGTGATTACTGAAAAACAAGAATTCCAATTTTACATTGGAAATGATATTATAGAAAATAAAGAAAAAAGCTATAACAAGCTTTTTACTGCACATATTGATTTTGTTAAAGGAATAAAATCATTTCATGATATGCCCGATGGAGATTTTATAGAAATTTGTTTTTCAGGCAGATCAAATGTAGGTAAATCTTCACTGATAAATTATTTAACTGGTAGGAAATCAATAGCGAGAACATCAAAAACTCCTGGTAGAACTAGAGAAATAAATTATTTTAGAATTGGAGGTAATAAGCACTTAGTTGATTTACCTGGTTACGGCTATGCAAAAGTATCAAAAAAAGAAAGGCAAGCATGGTTTAAAATGGTAAAAGATTATTTTTTTTATAGTAATAACTTGAGAAGAGTATTTCTTTTAATAGATAGCAGGCATGGAATTAAACCAAGTGATGATGATCTTATGAAAATTTTAGAAGAGGCTGCAATAACTTTTCAGGTAATATTCACAAAATTTGATAAAATCAAACCAATAGAATTTGAAAAAATCAAAAAAATAACTTTTACTAAGCTATCCTTATTTGCAAATGCTTTTCCAGAAGTTATATTAACCTCTACTAAAAAAAATATTGGAATTGAAACTTTAAGAATGTCAATTGGTAAAATTTTCAGTTAGACATAATAAATTCTTACAAGGGATTAATAATGCAGGATTATAACAAAATCGATTGGATAACCTCAGCAAAAACTCTTTCTGAAGCACTACCATATTTAAAAAGATACGACTCTGCTACAATAGTTATTAAATTAGGTGGTGCTGCAATGAGTAACATTGAAAATCTGTCGTCATTTGCAAGAGATATTGTCTTAATGAAGCAATGTAAGGTTAACCCAATTATTATCCATGGTGGAGGGCCTATGATAAATAGTGCCCTAGAAAAATGGGGAGTAAGTTTTAATTTCATTGATGGAAAACGTGTAACTGATGAAAGTGCTGTTAAGATAGTAGAGATGGTTTTATCTGGTGATTTAAACAAAAACATAGTCTCATCAATTAATAGTCAAGGAGGCAATGGCGTTGGAATTTCAGGAAAGGATGCTTCTTTAGTAATTTGTGAAAAAGATCACCCAAAATTGGGATTTGTTGGGAAACCAATTCTTATCAACACTAAATTAATTACCACTTTGGTAGAGAATGACTTTATACCTGTAATCTCTCCAATTGGAACAAATGAGAACGGTGAAACGTTTAATATTAATGCAGATACAATGGCAGGAAGTATAGCTTCTGCATTAAAGGCAGATAGATTACTTTTATTAACGGACGTTGAAGGGGTAAAAGATCAAAATGGTGAAAAGATTGAAAAAGCCCCTTTAAAAGAAATTAAAAAATTAATAAATCAAAATATAATTAAAGACGGAATGATACCAAAAGTTAATACTGCAATAGACGCTATAGAAAAAGGGGTTAGAGCAGTTGTTATTCTTGATGGAAGCATACAAAATGCTTGTTTATTAGAACTTTTTACAGATCATGGGGTTGGTACATTGATAAGAGAAGAAATAGACTAATGACCTAATATTTGGCTTAGAAATAACTTCGTCCGATCAGATTGAGGTTTATTAAAAAAGCTTTCAGGTTCATTTTGTTCTACTATTTGCCCATCATCCATAAATATTACTCTATCGGCAACTTGTCTTGCAAAACCCATCTCATGCGTTACACAAATCATAGTCATGCCATCTTCTGCTAATTGTATCATTGTGTCTAAAACTTCTTTGATCATTTCAGGATCAAGTGCTGAAGTAACTTCATCAAATAACATTATTCTGGGCTTCATACATAATGATCTGGCTATTGCTACTCTCTGTTGTTGCCCCCCCGATAACTGACCTGGATATTTGTTAGCTTGTTCAGGGATTTTTACTTTTTCTAACATTTCCATAGCAATTTCCTGCGCCTCTTTAGCTGGAGTTTCTCTTACCCAAATAGGCGCTAGTGTACAATTTTCTAATGTAGTTAAATGAGGAAATAAATTAAAATGTTGGAAGACCATTCCTACTTCTGAGCGTATCTTATCAATGTTTTTTAAATCAGTAGTCAATTCAGTGCCGTCTACAATGATACGACCCTTTTGATGCTCTTCTAACCGATTAATACATCTAATAAGTGTAGATTTTCCAGAACCAGATGGCCCACATACTACTATTCGCTCACCTCTCATTACTTCAAGGTTAATATCCCGTAAAACATGGAAATTTCCATACCACTTATTCATCTCTGAAATGTGAATAGCAACCTCATCAGTGATATTTATTTTGGTTTTTTCCATTTTTACATATCCTTCAAAATTAAAATTACCATTTATTACTTATCTGTCTTTAATTTACGCTCTAAATATTGAGAATACTGTGACATACCAAAGCAAACCACAAAAAACATTAAACCAATAGCTACATATAATTCCCAGTAAATACCATTCCATGTTTGATCTGCCCTAATTGTAGAAGCTAAACCTACAGGATCTCTTAAACTAATAATTGATACAAGTGTTGTATCTTTAAACAATCCAATAAATGTATTCACAATCCCTGGAATAGAGATTTTTAAAGCTTGAGGCATAATAACTAGACGTTGAGATTGCCAATATGTTAATCCTAGAGATGCAGATGCCTCATGTTGTCCTAATGGTAATCCTGCTAAACCTCCTCGAATAACTTCAGCCATATAAGCTGCAGAAAAAAGCGTTACCATAATTATTACTCTTAAAACTATATCAAAGTTAGTTCCAGGTGGTAAAAAATAATTTAGTAAAACAGAAGCCACAAAAAGTAAGGTTATTAAGGGTACTCCTCTAATAAACTCAATAAAACCTACACATATCATTTTTATAATTGGCAAATTTGACTGTCTCCCCAATGCTAGAAGAATACCAATGGGAAAAGAAGCAACTATACCAGTTATTCCAACTATCAAGGATAACGTAAAACCTCCCATTTTAAGAGACTCTACAGGAGGTAATGAAATTGGGATGATTATATCTAAAATATTAACAAGATAATTGGAAAAAAATATAAAAAATAAAATTACAAAAAGAATAGAACTAATTCCAGCAATAACCATATTTTTGGTAATATTCCTAAATAGCAAAATAAATAATAAAACTCCTAGGAAAAATCCTATATAAACTATTCCAACACCCCATATGGACCCACCCCAAAGCAACCAAATAGCTAATCCTGGATAAATTATTGAAAACCAAAAAAAACGAAAATACTTTGGAAACAAAATAGGGATTATTGAAAAAATTAAGAGTATAAAAGTGACTGTTGGACGCCAATATTCTTCTGCAGGATATAACCCAAAAAGCAATTGCTTCCATCTTGCTGTTAAGACTGAAAAGCAAGCTACGTCAGGATTTAAGTCTAAACATTCTCTTAGAGATTTTGTATCCCAATGACCACCCCATGCCCAAGGAATAAAATCTTTTAAAATAATAAAAATAAAATAAATAGATAGTAACGTTAGTAAGGTATTGAACCAACTTGAAAATAAATTTTGTTTTAACCAACCAATAATACCAACTTCAGATATAGGCGCTGGAGAAGGTGGTATTTTATTTTTTTGAACAAAGGCTAGTTTAGACAACTTATCTCACCACTATTTGAAATGATCTATTATAGTAATTAATTACTGATGAAATTAGTAAAGATACACACAAATAGAACCCCATTAACAACAACATTGATTCTAATTCTCTACCTGTTTGATTTAAGGTGATACCACCAAGAGTACCTCTTACATCCATATAACCTACAGCGATTGCTAGTGATGAATTTTTTGTTAAATTCAAATAATTTGATATCAATGGAGGAACTATTATTCTGAGTGCTTGAGGTAAAATTATTAAGTTCATAATTTTATTTGGTCTTAATCCTAAGGAGGCTGCCGCCTCAGTCTGCCCTTTCGATATGGCTAAAATACCTGCCCTAACTATTTCAGCAATAAAAGCTGAAGTATATAATGCCAAAGCCAAAGTAAGAGCAAGAAAAGAATTTCTCAAATGTATTCCATCTTTAAAATTAAAACCTTTAAGATAAGGATATTCAAGGGAAATTGGTTTCCCTAATAAAAAATAAAGAACTAAGGTCGGCAAAATAATTATAAATATGCTTATCCAAAAAGTTGGTAAACTTTTACCTGTTTCTTTTTTCTGTTTATTTGCATATTTTTTTATAAAAATTACTATGAGTACAGATAATATAAAACTTAAAAGTAGCCAAAATGATCCTTCACCAAATATAGGTGCCGGAAAATAAGTACCTCTATTAGTTACTGCGATACTGTCAAAAAGTAACATAGTTGCTTGCGGATCAGCCCCCTTAAATGCCTTTGGAGCAGGTGTAAATTCAGTTAGAAGAGCAAAAATCATTACAATCCAAAGCAAAACAGGGACATTTCTAAAACCTTCAATGTAAATTGACATTAATTTAGCTACTAACCAGTTTTTTGAAAGTCTTAAAATACCAACAAACAAACCTAAAATTGTAGCAAAAAAACATCCTACTAAAGCTACCAGCAAGGTATTTAAAATTCCCACAAAAGCTGCCCTTCCGTGAGTACTATCACTAGTGTAAGGTATTAAACGCTGATTAATATCATAACCCGCTCTTAGGAATAAAAAATTGAAGCTTACATCTTTACCTAATAATGCTAAATTTTTTAAAGTATTATCAACCAACCAGAAAAATACAGCTACAAAAATTATAAAAGTAATTACCTGAAGAGACGTTCCCCTGTATCGGGTGTCACTAAGTAACATACTTAATTTAAAACTTTCAGTTTTTGGTGGCGCAGCAGCTTTCATAAATTCACATAATTTTGATCATGAAAGAAAAAAGGGGCGTCTTTATAAAGCCGCCCCCAATCGATTTTATGTATTACCTAAATGGTGGTGAATAAAGAATTCCACCTTTAGTCCAAGAAGCATTAACACCTCTCTCAATATTAATTCCACTTGTAGCACCTAGGTTGTTTTCAAAAATCTCACCATAGTTACCACCAGCTTTAATTGCATTGTACATAGCATTTTTAGGAAGTCCTACCATTGCCAAAATATCATCATCACCAGTACCGAGTAATCTGTGAATTTCTGCGTCCTTAGTATCTTTCCAGCTATCTATATTGGCTTTGGTAATACCCTTTTCTTCAGCGATAATAAGAGCATTTAAAACCCATCTACCAATATCAGCCCAATTGTCATCACCATGTCTTACAAGAGGTCCAAGAGGTTCTTTTGAAATGATTTCTGGTAAAACAAGGTGATCATCAGGATTTTCTAAATTTACTCTTGTTCCGTGAAGTGCAGAGGCATCAGTTGTGTAAGTATCACAAGCACCAGCTAAATACTGCTGTTGAGACTCAGCGTTATCAGCTGTTGGCACAGGTTCGTAACTCATACCATTTTCTTTGAAATAATCTGCTAGGTTAAGTTCTGTTGTTGTTCCTACTTGTATACAGACTGTTGCACCATCCAATTCTAGAGTAGAATTGACACCAAGATCCTTCTTAACCATAAAACCTTGACCATCATAGTAGTTGACACCCAAAAAAGTTTGCTTAAGATCTGTATCTCTACTGTAGGTCCATGTTGTATTTCTAGCAAGAATATCTACTTCACCAGCTGCTAAAGCTGTAAATCTCACTGCAGAAGTTAATCCTACAAATTTTACTGCCATTGGATCACCAAAAATTGCAGCTGCTAAAGCACGACAATAATCAACGTCAAATCCTACATCTTTTCCAGAATCATCAATTGTAGCAAAACCAGGAGCACCCGTTGAAACACCACATAATAAGTTTCCACGTGATTTGACATCGTCTAATGTCACAGAATGACCGCCAGAAAAAGCAGCCTGTCCGCCTGCAATCAAAAGAATTGAAGACAAGACTATAAAAAGTGATTTTCTCATAATTTCCCCTTTTAAATTAAAAAAAATTCTGATTAAAATTAATATCAAAATAAGTTGTGAAAGTACTGCATTAAACAAACTTTTTCTACCCTTTATTTGATATTTATTGAATTAATAAAAAATATAAATAAAACAGTAGGTTAACAATACTTTAAAATAATATTTAAAGATAATAAAAAATTTAACGATAAATATTTTTGTTTAAGTGATTCTTAATTAAGTCAATTTAATAAATTGATGAGTTTACAAGAAATAAAAAATTTATGCTTCTTATATTCATCATCTTCTACTTGCTCCGGAAGTGTCCCCCACTTTGAGCGTTGCCATTCTTCATCAACTTTTGCTAAAGACCAAGCTTGCTTTGATTTAATTTTTTTCTTTAATAACAAAAGACCAAGTATTAAAGAACCTGACAATGTTACTATGTCACTTAAAGCTGTTAATGAAATACAATCTAATTTCTCAAGTTCATTAAAGAAAGTATTATAGTTTTGTTTTGGTTGTTCAACAGGCATTATTCCGTTAACAATTTTAAAATCTAAATCCAATTCATTTTTGATCCAATCTAATAATTTATCCCATTTTTTTGATTGTAACTTTTCTAATTCTGTCCCAAAAGTATCCCTGTAAAATAATAAATCAGTCATCCCATATTCTGTAATTTTATTCATTAGAATTATTTTTTCTTTTCTTTTTCTGTCTAAAGAGGCAAAACAAATCTGCGTAACAGGCATATTAAAAAAATTTATGTCATCCTGTATGGAGGACCATTCTTTTAATAAATCTTTTGCTATTCTGATGTTTGATATTAAACAATCTTTTTTTTGAGGTGTCTTGAGTAAATTTTTATCTAAAAGAATCCCAAATTTAGATTCTTTTTTTTTCAATTTAATAACCGTCCAAAATTTCTTTTTCTTCAATATCATTTTATAAATAAATTTGATCAGAATTTGTTAATTTTACTTGTGTTCAGAAATTCCTTCATATGATCAGGGGGCGAACATTTTACTTTTATTAATTTGTCTGTTATTTGGTTTTTAAATATTATCTCCCTAGCATGCAGTTGAAGTTTTTCTTTTATGTTATTTCTCAAAATTTTTTCTTTTTGACTATACTTATCATCCCCAATTATAGGACAGCCAATATGAGCAAGTTGTTTTCTTAATTGATGTTTTCTACCAGTAATTGCCCAAAGCTTTAGCCAAGAAAAATTATCCTGAACATTTATTTCTTTATAGGTTGAAACAGTTTCCTTGTTTTCTGAATTTAAAGTAAATAATTTAGCTTTAATGAATTCTTTATCTAGACGATATTTTTCAATAAGATCTTTTTTTAATAACAAAGCATCTGATGATGGATTATATAAGATTCCTGACTTATTTTTGGGGGGAGAGGTCACCAATGCCCAATAAGATTTTAAGATTTTTCTATTTACCATTAGTTTTGAAAATTCACTTGCACTTTTGGAAGTTTTAGCAACTACTAAAATACCCGAAGTCTCTTTATCCAAACGATGAACTAACTTGGGTGGAGAAAATTTGTTTTTTGAAAATAAAGGAAGAATCCCATCTAAATGAACGTTTCCTAGTTTAGATCCTCCTTGTACTGCCAAACCAAACGGCTTGTTAAAGATTAAGAAATAATCATCCTCATACACAATGGCTTCTTTTAATTTATTAAATAAATCAGTATCTTTATTTGTAAAAACTTTATCTATTTTTTTGTTATTATATCGAATAAAATTCGGAACTCTTATTAACTGGTTTTCAAATAATTTAATATTAGGTTTTACCCTTGCACTATCAACTCTAATTTGACCTGTTCTACATAACTTCTCTACCATAATCTTAGAAATATTACTGAAATGAAACTTTATCCATTTATCTAATCTCTGACCTGCTTCCTCAGTAGTAACAATCAATGGTTTTACCTTGTTACTCATTTTTAATTATATTCCTCTGACTTAATTGCCATTATTTTGAAACTTATTTCTGAGTTTTGAAAAATATGTAATTCTTTTTTTTAATTCTCTTTCATAACCTCGCTCAACAGGATAATAAAATATCGGTCGCTTAAATCCATCAGGAAAATAATTCTGCCCTGAAAATCCAACTTTTGAATCATGATCATACTCATAACCGGCACCATAACCAAAACGATCCATTAATTTGGTCGGAGAATTAAGGATATGTTTAGGTGGCTCTTCTGAACTATATTTTTTGGCAAATTTTTGAGATTCTTTATCTGCTAAGTAAACAGCATTAGATTTCGGTGATAATGACAATAGGATCACACTCATTGCTAAAGCAATATCACCCTCTGGAGATCCTAATTTTTCATATGTGTTCCATGAATCCAAAACTAATCTTTGAGATTCAGGATTTGCAAGACCTACATCTTCTATTGAAATTCTAAGTAGTCTTCTAAAAATATAAAAAGGATCTTCACCAGCATTAAGAGCTCTTGCTAACCAAAATAACCCTGCATCAGGATCAGAACCTCTTATAGATTTGTGAAGAGCAGAAATTAAACCATAATGGTTATCCCCAGCTTTATCGTGCTTTGGTATATTTAGCGAAAGTATTTCTTTCAAATCCTTGGAACTAATTTTCCTTTTAATATTAAAAACTTGCTCAATTAGATTAATTAAAACTCTTGCATCCCCACCACTCATCTGAATTAAAATTTTTTTACCCTCACTATCTAGGGGTAATTTATATTTTAAAAATTTTTCAGATCGCAAAATTATTTTTTTAAGAGTATCTTCAGATAATTTTTCGAATTGATATACCAGAGATCTAGATAAAAGGGCTGCATTAAGTTGAAAACTGGGATTTTGTGATGTAGCACCTATTAATCCAATAGTGCCTTCTTCAATATAAGGTAAAAACATATCTTGTTGTAATCTGTTAAAATAATGTATTTCATCAACAAATAGAATTAATTTTTTACCACTCAATGATATATCTTTACCTAATTTAAATAATTCCTTTAAATCACTTGTTCCCGAAGAGACAGCACTTATTTCATGAAAATGACTATTCATTAATTCTTTTGGTATAGTTCTAGCTATTGAAGTTTTACCTGTACCAGGGGGGCCCCAAAAAATTATGGAAGACAAGTTATTATTTTTAATTATTGAATTTATAGGCCCAGTTTCACCTATAATATGGTCCTGCCCTAATATTTCTGTAAAAGAATTTGGGCGCAATCTATCTGGTAAAGGTTTTAATGAATTATTAATATCTTTTTTTTCTTCAAAATCAAATAAGTCGCTCATTATAGATTATATTATATACAAAAAATATAATTAGAGTCCTATTTTTTTGAATTTTATTAAAAACAAATATTATTCTTGAGGTTGATCGTCTTTTATTTCTTCAAGCTCTTTGTCTTTAGCACCTTTAGCAGAGATGTCGCGATCTATCAATTCAATTACTGCAAGTGGAGCAGCATCACCATATCTGAAACCAGCTTTTAAAACTCTTGAATATCCCCCATTTCTTTTTTTGTATCGTGGAGCCAAGATTTCAAAAAGCTTTGTTACTGCTGAATTTTGTCTCAAACGAGATATAGCCATTCTTCTTGAATGAAGAGATCCTTTTTTTCCAAGGGTTATGTATTTATCAATAATTTTTTTTAGCTCTTTAGCTTTTGGCAGTGTGGTTTGAATCTGCTCGTGCTCAATCAACGAACAAACCATATTTGCAAACATTGCTTTACGGTGTTCATGCGTCCTGTTTAACTTACGATTACTATTGCCGTGTCTCATTTTTTATCCAAGTAACAAAAAAATATTTTTAGACTAATAACATTCTATTAGATTTTATCAACCCTCAAAATTGATCTTCATATTTTTTTGATAATTCCTCTATGTTTTCAGGTGGCCATTCAGTGACATCCATTCCTAAATGTAATTGCATACTTGTGAGAACCTCTTTTATCTCATTCAAAGACTTTCTACCAAAATTGGGAGTTCTTAACATCTCTGCTTCTGTTTTTTGAATTAAGTCTCCAATATAGACTATATTATCATTCTTTAAGCAATTAGCAGATCTTACGGACAATTCTAATTCATCAACTTTTTTAAGAAGCAATGGATTAAATTCTAGCTCATCTTCATCTTCATCACGTATGTCAGCTTCAGGCTCATCAAAGTTAATGAATACATCAAGTTGATCTTTCAATATTCGAGAGGCAAATGCTAGCGCATCTTCAGGAGTGACTGAGCCATCAGTCTCAATATCCATAGTTAGTTTGTCATAATCTAAAACCTGACCTTCTCTTGTTGGTTCAACATTATATGAAACCTTTTTTACTGGAGAAAACAAAGAATCTATTGCAATTACTCCAATTGGGTTATCTTCAGAAACTTGCTTATCTGCCGCTACATAGCCTTTCCCCGTATTCACAGTTAGCTCCATAGAAAAAGAAACTCCCTCATCCACGTGGCAAATAATATGATCCTTGTTTAATATTTCTATTCCATTTGTTTCTTCAATATCTCCAGCAGTGACAATCCCAGGACCTTTTACATTCACAGATAATCTTTTTGGACCTTCAACTTCCATTGATACAGACACCCCTTTTAAGTTAAGAATGATGTCAGTTACATCTTCCCTTACACCAGCTAATGAAGAAAATTCATGCAAAACACCGTCTATTTGTACTGAAACTATCGAGGCACCCTGTAATGAAGATAACAATATTCTTCTAAGGGCATTACCTAAAGTTAGTCCAAATCCTCTTTCTAGAGGTTCAGTCACAACAGTCGCTTTGCTCTTTGGATCATCACCTGGTTTAATGGAAACATTAGATGGTCTAATCAATTCTTGCCAATTTTTATGGATCATAAGTTCCTCCATTCCTGTAAAAAACCTAATCCAGAAGTTTTTTACGCCCGAGGGTTTAAATTATAATAATTTTAAAAAAGTTTAACTAATATGAAACATATATTTCAAACTCTTCTTCTCTTAGGTGGTCTGCAGCCATTATGAGCCATTGGTGTAACATCTCTAATTGAAGTAACTATCATACCAACCGCAGACAAAGCTCTCAAAGCTGATTCTCTTCCAGAACCAGGACCTTGTATTTCTACTTCTAGTGTTTTCATTCCATGGTCTTGAGCTTTTTTACCAGCATCTTCAGCAGCCATTTGCGCAGCGTAAGGAGTCGATTTTCTTGAACCTTTAAATCCCATAGTTCCTGCTGACGACCAAGCTATCGCGTTACCTTGTGCATCAGAAATCAAAATCTTAGTATTATTAAAGCTAGAATTTATATGAGCAACACCCGTAGAAATATTTTTTTTAACCTTCTTTTTTGTTCTCGATTTATCAACAGCCATAGTTTGTCTATCCTATTTTTTCTTTCCAGCAATAGTCTTCGCAGGACCTTTTCTAGTTCTAGCGTTAGTATGAGTTCTTTGACCTCGAACAGGAAGACCCCGCCTATGCCTTAAGCCACGGTAACATCCTAGATCCATTAATCTTTTAATGTTCATGGATTTTTCTCTTCTCAAATCACCTTCTACCATTAGTTTAGAGTCAATATAATCCCTTATTGATGATAATTGTATGTCATCAAGTTCATTAAGTTTTGTTAAAAAAGGTATTTTAAGTTCTGTACATATTTTTATGGCAGTATTTGTTCCTATACCATGTATATAAGTTAAAGCTATTGGAACTCTTTTACCAGTAGGTAGATTTATACCAGCTATTCTAGCCAAATTTTTCTCCGTTGTTTTTTAATTTTAAGAATTAACTGAAGATTGTATAGTTAAATAATTCAAATATTTTTGCGGATTATATCCAAGGAATTCACTTCGTCAAGTTCATAGTTAAGAAAATCTTTTAAAATTATAATAATACATTCCTTATCTTAGATTGAATTTCATCAACACTTCCAAGACCATTAACTTTTCTTAATTTATTATGTGCATGATAATATCCAATCAACGGAGAAGTATCTCTATAATAAGCTAGCAGTCTAATTTTTAATGAATCTTCATTATCATCTTGTCTATAGTTAAAAGTGTCTTTACTACCGCATGTATCACATATACCGGGGTTTTTAGGAGGCTTGGTAGTTTTGTGATATAATTCTCCACAAGCTGAACAAGTAAACCGCCCAATTATACGCTTAACTAATTTTTCGTCATCCACATATAATTCTACTACATGATCCAGTTTTTGACCAATTGTTTCCAACAAATCTCCCAAAGCATCAGCTTGTGCTAGAGTTCTGGGAAATCCATCAAAAATAAATCCTTTTTTATTTTCTTCATTTGTAAGCTTTTTTTCGATAAGTCCTATCACTATTTCATCAGTAACCAACTCACCTCTTGCCATAATATTGGCAACTTTTTTTCCTAATTCAGACTGATCTTTCTTAGCTTCTCTCAACATGTCTCCAGTTGATAATTGAACAAATCCAAATGCTTCACATAAAGTTCTAGCTTGTGTCCCCTTTCCTGCTCCAGGAGGTCCAAGTAGAATTATATTGTTCATCTTTTTCCTTTCTTATTTCTTTTAGTAGAACCACGTATCTTTGATCTTTCTATCAAACCTTCATATTGATAGGCTAACATATGAGATTGAATTTGAGTAATAGTATCCATAGTGACAGAAACAACAATTAAAAGAGAAGTACCTCCAAAATAAAAGGGAATTGCAAATTGAGATCTCATAACTTCAGGCAGCAAACAAATTGCTGCAAGATAACCAGAACCTAATACAAGTATTCTAACAACTACATATTCTAAATATTTAGCTGTTCTTTCACCAGGTCGTATTCCAGGAACAAATCCTCCCTGCTTTTTTAAGTTATCAGCTACATCATCAGGCTTAAATGCAACATTAAGTGTATAAAAATATGTAAAAAATATTATCATTCCACCAAAGAAAACATAATATAATGGCTGACCAGGTCCTAAATATGCAGCTACATAAGATAAGAACCCATCACTATCATCTCGAGCAAAAGTAACAACAGTAGTTGGTAGTAATAAAAGAGAAGAAGCAAAAATTGCAGGAATTACTCCAGAGGGATTAAGCTTAATTGGTAGATTTGAAGTATCCCCACCATACATTTTCATACCTACTTGTCTTCTTGGATATTGAATATTTATCTTTCTCAAAGCACGCTCTAAATAAACAACTAAACCAATTACTACAATAACCATAACAATAACTGAAAGAATTACTATTGGACTAATAATACCTGATCTTCCAGATGCAAAAAACTGCGCTAGCGCTGATGGAAGCTCTGCGACAATACCTACAAAAATGATTAATGATATACCATTTCCTATACCCCTGGCAGTTATTTGTTCGCCAAGCCACATCAAAAACATAGTGCCTCCGACTAGTGTAATTATGCAGGATGCCCTAAAATACCAACCTGGATCTGATGCTAAGCCTTGACTTTCTAATCCTACTGAAATTCCGTAAGCTTGAAAAAAAGCAAGAACAACAGTCCCATACCTAGTATATTGGTTTATTTTTTTTCTACCTTGTTCTCCTTCTTTTTTTAGTTGCTCTAATTGTGGAACCATTGATGCTAAAAGCTGCATAATAATTGAAGATGTTATATAAGGCATTATACCAAGTGCAAATATAGCCATTCTTCCCACAGCACCACCAGTAAACATATTAAGCATACCACCAATACCAGTATTTGCTTGTTCAAAAAAGGATCTGAGTTGAGATGCATCAATACCTGGAACTGGGATATATGTCCCGATACGGTAGACTATCAAAAGCCCTAAAGCATAAAAAATTCTACGTTGAAGGTCTTTTGCTTTACCAAAAGATCCCCAACTCAAGTTTGCTGCCATTTGTTCTGCTGCAGAAGGCATTTATAACCCTTTTTAACCTTTTTTCTTTTTACAATCCAAGAAAATTAAAAATCAAATAAACTTTAAGATAATTTTTTAAAAGTTCCACCATGCTTTTCTATAGCAGATATTGCACCTTTGGAAGCTCCAGTAAGCTTGACAACAATTTTGGTTTTTAATTCTCCCTTAGCAAGAAGACGAACACCATCAAAATTTCTTGATATAACACCAGAAGAACATAAAGTCTCCTCATTAATCTCATTTTCAGGATTTATTTTTTTTCTATCAATAAAGTCTTGCAGTACGCCAACATTAATTACAGAATATTTTTTTGCATTGGGTACATTGAACCCTCTTTTAGGGAGTCGCATGTATATTGGCATTTGACCACCTTCAAAACCATTAAGAGAAACCCCTGACCTAGATTTCTGTCCCTTAAGTCCGCGACCACATGTTTTCCCTACACCGGATCCAGGCCCCCTGCCTACTCTTTTTTTTGTTTTAAAAGCACCTTTTTTTTCTCTTAATTCATTCAATTTCATTTTAATATCTCTAAATCTAAAATTATTTTTTCTCAGCTAAAAATTAAATCACCAAATAATTATTTTTCTACGACTTGAACCAAATGTTTTATTTTATTAATCATTCCTCTAACAGAAGGTGTATCAATTAACTCAGAAGTTTTATTCATTTTATTTAAACCAAGACCTTTAAGTATTTTTCTTTGAACATCAGGTCTTCTGATTGGTGATCTAATCTGTTTTACATAAATTTTATTTACCATAATTTTACCCAACTTTTAAGTTATGCTGATAATTCCTTTTGCTCTTCATCTTTCACAACAATTGCAGAAAGCTTTTTACCCCTTCTACGAGCAATGATCCTCGGACTTACTTCTTTTTTTAGACCATCAATAGTTGCACGAACCATATTGTAAGGATTCTGTGAGCCTATAGACTTTGCTACAACATCTTGAATACCTAACATTTCAAAAACTGCTCTCATTGGACCTCCAGCAATAATACCAGTTCCTGGTGGTGCTGTTCGCATTACAACAATGCCTGCCCCATGCCTGCCATTTACATCATGATGTAATGTTCTACCTTCTTTAAGAGGCACTCGCATGGTTTGTGTCTTTGCTTGATCAGTAGCCTTCCTTATAGCTTCGGGAACTTCCTTCGCTTTTCCTTTACCAAACCCAACACGGCCTCTTTGATCACCAACAACAACCAGAGCTGCAAAGCCAAAGCGCTTTCCACCTTTAACTGTTTTTGAAACCCTATTGATTGCAACTAATCTATCGGAAAATTCCGGTGAGTCTTCCCGCTCTTTTTTATCTTTTCGATTAGAATCCCTTGCCATATTAATTTTCTCCTAAAATTTAAGGCCACCTTCTCTTGCAGCATCAGCTAAAGCTTTTACTCTACCATGATAAAGAAACCCTCCCCTATCAAAATACACTTCTGATATTCCTGACTTCTTTGCTCTCTGAGCAATTTCTTTTCCAACTAGTTTTGCTGTTTCCTTAGTATTTTTCATATCTTTGCCCAATACTGACATTCTAGAAGACGCAGACACTAAAGTAGTACCAATACTATCATCAATAAGCTGAACATAAATATTTTTAGAAGATCTATGAACACTCATTCTAATTCTTGTGTTTTTAGCTCTTTTAATTTTATTTCTAATTCTCAGTCTTCTTTTTTTAAACAAGTTTAATTTTTTATTCGACATCTAAAAGTTCCTACTTTTTCTTACCTTCTTTAGCAAAGACATACTCATCTCTATATCTTATACCTTTACCTTTATATGGTTCTGGTTTTCTTTTTTCTCTAATATTGGCAGCTACTTGACCAACTATTTGCTGATCAATTCCATTGATATTAATTTCAGTCGGCTTGGGAACAGTAATTTTTACATCTTTAGGTATTTCGAAATCAATTTCATGAGAATAACCCAACGACAATTTTAAGGTGTTGCCCTGTAATGCTGCTCTGTAGCCAACTCCGTTCAACTCTAAATTTTTAGTAAAGCCAACAGTAACACCTTCAATTAAATTAGCAATTTGAGTTCTATTCATTCCCCAATGCTGCCTAGATTTCTTTGATAAATTCTTTGGACTTACAACTATTTGATTGTCTTCAAGCTTAACTTCAACTTCTTTTGAAGTATGAAAATCTCTTAAACCGTTTGGTCCTTTTATTTCAATTTTATTACCATCTATGTTTGCAGTAACATTTTGAGGTACAATGATAGGTTTTTTCCCAATTCTTGACATTCTTTTATCCTTTAAAAAACCGTACAAAGTATTTCGCCACCTACATTAGTAGCTCTCGCTTTACTATCAGACATAACTCCTTTTGGAGTTGATATTATAGCTATACCTAAACCTTGCCTTACTTTTGGTATATTTTTTACGTTAGTGTAAACACGCCTACCAGGTGTGGAAACTCTCTTCAATTCCTTTATAACTGGCTCACCATCGAAATATTTTAAATCAATAACAATGTTATTCTTACCATCTTCGCTTTCTACTGCCTTATAACCCCGAATGAAACCTTCCGAATGGAGAACATCTAATACCCAAGCTCTTAATTTGGATGCAGGCGTTGTAACGTCGTTTCTGTTTCTCATTTGAGCATTCCTAATCCTTGCAAGTAAATCACCAATTGGATCATTCATAACCATTCGATTCTCCTCATTACCAACTTGATTTAATCATACCAGGAATTTCACCTCTAGAAGCTAAATCTCTGAGAGCAATTCTAGACATTTGTAATTTCCTATAAAAAGCTTTTGGTCTACCAGTAACTTTACACCTATTATGTAGTCTTGAAGGAGATGAGTTTGGTGGTAATTTAGCTAACTTTATTTGAGCTTTGAATCTTTCTTCCATTGGTAAATCTTTATCTTTTACAATTTTCTTAAGCTCTAATCTTTTATTATAAAATCGTTTCACTAGTTTTTGTCTTTTTAATTCACGATTTATCATTGACACTTTTGCCATCACAATCTCCAACACTAAATTAATTATAAAAAGGCATATTAAATTCTCTTAACAATTCTCTTGCCTCATCATCACTATTAGCACTAGTACATAAAACTATGTCTAATCCCCAAATGGAATCGACTTTATCAAAATCGATTTCTGGAAAAATAATATGCTCTTTTATCCCTAAAGCATAATTACCTCTTCCGTCAAAACTCTTGGGTGAAACACCTCTAAAATCTCTTATTCTAGGCATTGCAATAGTAATCAACCTATCTAAAAATTCGTACATTTTGTCTCTTCTAAGAGTAACTTTAACACCTAGTGGCATCTCCTCTCTAACTTTAAAACCTGCTATAGATTTTTTTGCCTTTGTTATTAATGGTTGTTGCCCAGATATAATTCTAAGGTCTGCGTGGGCACTTTTGATCTTTTTACTATCTCCAACTGCTTCACCAACACCCATGTTTAACACAATTTTCTGTAATTTAGGTATCATCATATCATTTTTATAGGAAAACTTTTCTTTTAATCCAGTTCGGATTTCTTTTAAATACTTCTCCTTAAGTCTTGGGACATAGTTAGCCATTAATCAATTCTCCAGATTTTTTAGCAAAACGAACCTTTTTTCCATCAACTAACTTAAATCCAACCTTTGTAGCAATATTATTTTTAGGATCCATCAAAGCTAAATTTGAAATATGTATTTGAGCCTCTTTTGGTATTCTACCACCAGCATTTTTCTCTGATTGCTTTGTATGCTTAATAGACATATTAATGCCCGAAACTAAAGCTCTGTGGGATTTGGTAAAAATCTGAATGACTTCTCCAGTTTTTCCTTTATCTTTACCTGTTAATACTAATACTTTATCACCTTTTACAATTTTTGATGGCATTAAAGAACCTCCGGCGCTAAGGAAACAATTTTCATAAAGTTTTTTGACCTTAATTCTCTAACTACAGGACCAAAAATTCTAGTTCCAATAAGTTCACCAGCATTATTTAGCATAACTGCTGCATTTTTATCAAACTTAATTGTACTACCATCAGAACGCTTAATTTCTTTGGCTGTTCTTACTATAACAGCCCTTCTAACGTCCCCTTTTTTTACTCTTCCTCTAGGGATTGCATCTTTTACTGATACTACTATAACATCACCAACAGAAGCATATTTTCGCTTTGCTCCACCTAGGACTTTAATACACTGAACTTTTTTTGCACCGGAGTTATCGGCGACATCCAAATTGGTTTGCATCTGGATCATTTTTTTTCTCCCGACCTTCGAGGCTATTCCTCACGGTTTCGATTTTAACTTAATATAAAGTATTTTTAATTTGTCAACACTTCCCATCTTTTTGATTTAGAAAAAGGGGAGCATTCTTGAATTCTTACAATATCACCAATTTTAAATTTGTTTGATTCGTCATGAGCTCTATATTTTTTTGATTTACGAATTGTTTTTTTAAGAACCGGATGTGTGAAACGACGCTCTACTAGTACAGTTATTGTTTTATCATTACTATCACTTGTAACTTGTCCTCTTAAAATACGTTTTGGCATCTAATTAATTCTCCGACTCATTTTTAATTTTATTATTAATAAGAGTTAGTACTCTAGCAACGCTTCTTTTAACTACTTTAACTCTAGCAGTATTTTCCAATTGACCATTAGCTTTCTGGAATCTTAAATTGAAAGATTCTTTTTTTAAATCAATCAAAATGCTTCTTAACTGATCTAAAGTTTTATTTTTAAGTTCTTCAATCTTCATAGGGTATCCTACAACTACCAATCTTCACGTTTTACAAATCTAGATTTAACTGACAATTTCATAGCAGCTAATCTCAGTGCCTCCATTGCCACATCCTCAGCTACTCCGTCAACCTCAAACATTATTCTTCCTGGCTTTATTTTTGCAACCCACCTATCTACAGATCCTTTACCTTTTCCCATTCTAACCTCAATAGGCTTGGCTGTTACAGGCACATCTGGAAAGATACGGATCCAAACACGCCCCTGCCTTTTCATGTGCCTAGTTAAAGCTCTTCTAGCAGCCTCTATTTGTCTTGCATTAACTCTATCAGGTTCAATGGCTTTAAGTGCATAATTACCAAAGTTAATCTCGTACCCACCTTTAGCATTCCCATGTATGCGACCTTTATGTTGTTTGCGAAACTTTGTTCGCTTGGGCTGAAGCATCTTTTTCTCCTATAACTTTATGTTCAATTTCTAATACCTGAAGAAGTTTCTTGAGCTTCACTAATTCTTTTATCTCGTCCTGAGGGGTCGTGTTCCATAATTTCACCTTTAAATATCCATACTTTGACACCAATAATACCATAAGCAGTTAATCCTTCAGCCAAAGCATAGTCTATGTCAGCTCTTAATGTGTGCCTTGGAACTCTTCCTTCAGAATACCACTCCGTTCTGGCAATTTCTGCACCACCCAACCTTCCGGCAATATCTACACGAATTCCAAGGGCTCCCATTCTCATAGCATTTTGAACAGCTCTTTTCATAGCTCTCCTAAATGACACTCTTCTTTCCATCTGTTGCGCTATACTTTCAGCTACAAGTGCGGCATCGATCTCAGGCTTTCTGACTTCTACGATATTCAAGTGCAATTCGCTTTTTGTTAAATTTGCAACTTTATTTTTTAGAGACTCTATGTCTGCACCTTTTTTTCCAATAATAACACCAGGTCTTGCAGCATATATGGTTACTCTGCACTTTTTGTGTGGTCTTTCTATTATTACTCTACTAATACCTGATTGTGCACAATTTTTTTTAATAAATCTTCTAATTTCTAAATCTTCATGGAGTAAATCACCATATTCTTTTGTATTAGAAAACCATCTACTTTCCCAAGTTCTATTTACCTGAAGTCGGAGACCAACAGGATTAATTTTTTGTCCCATTATGCTTTCTCCTTTTCTTCACTATTTGCCAAAATCTGCTTGACCTTTATGGTTAATTGACTAAAGGGTTTTAAGATTTTACCATAACGTCCTCTGGCTCTTGGCCTACCCCTTTTCAAAACTAGGTTTTTTCCCACATATGCTTCACTAACCACTAATTCATCTATATCTAAATCATGATTATTTTCTGCATTAGCAATTGCTGATTCTAAACATTTTCTAACATCCTTAGCTATTCTTTTTTTTGAAAATTTAAGCTGAGCTAGAGCTATATTGACAGGTTTGTTTCTGATCATTCTTGAGACTAAATTTAACTTTTGAGTACTAGTTTTTAACATTCTAACCTTAGCAGTGGCTTCTAATTTATCTTCTTTTGAATTTGTTGATACATCTGTCATTTAATTAACTTCTCTTTGCTTTTTTATCTGCGGCATGACCATAATATGTTCTTGTAGGGCTATATTCTCCAAACTTTTGACCTATCATTTCTTCACTTATCAAAACTGGAATATGCTTTTTTCCATTATAAACACCAAATGTTAATCCAACAAACTGAGGAAGAATAGTAGATTTTCGAGACCATATTTTTATAACTTCATTTTTACCAGACTCTCTTACTTTTTCTGCTTTCTTCAAAACATAACCTTCAACGAAAGGTCCTTTCCAAATAGATCTTGCCATTTACTTTCGCCCTTTCCTGTTATGTCTAGACCTTAATATATATTTATCAGTTGATTTATTAGTTCTCGTCCTAGCCCCCTTAGTAGGTTTCCCCCATGGAGTTACAGGGTGTCTACCTCCTGAAGTTCTGCCTTCACCACCACCATGTGGATGATCTATTGGGTTCATTACTACACCTCTAACAGATGGTCTTATGCCTTTATTCCGATTTCTACCAGCTTTACCAAAATTTTGATTTGAATTATCTGGGTTTGACACTGCTCCAACGGTAGCCATACATTCTTGACGAACTAATCGCATTTCTCCTGATGAAAGTCTTAATTGTGCATAATTACCATCTCTACCCACAAATTGAGCATACGAACCTGCAGCTCTAGCAATTTGACCACCTTTCCCTCTTTTTAACTCAACATTATGCACAATAGTTCCAATTGGCATACCAGTAAACGGCATTGCATTACCAGGTTTAATGTCCGAGCTTGATGAAGAAATAATAGTGTCTGAAACTTTAATTCTTTGTGGTGCAAGAATGTATGATTTTTCTCCATCTTCGTATTTTACAAGGGCGATGAATGCAGTTCTATTAGGATCATACTCAATTCTCTCGACAATTCCTTTTATATCTAATTTATTTCTTTTGAAATCTATTAATCTGTAAAGACGCTTAGCACCTCCACCTTTGCGCCTCATAGTAATTCTTCCAGAGTTGTTTCTACCACCTTTTTTATTCAATCCAAAAGAGAGAGATTTTTCAGGTCTACCACTCCATAGTTCAGATCTATCAACTAAAACAAGATCTCTTTGACCCGGAGTAGTAGGTTTATATGATTTTAAAGGCATAATTTATCACCAACTTCAATTATAATCCTGTACTAACATCAATAGTATTACCTTCTGCAAGAGTCACATAAGCCTTTTTAAGGTCACGCCTCTTACCTATCTTTCCACGAAATCGCTTAACTTTACCTTTCACGATCAATGTATTTATTGCCTCAACTTTTACGTTAAACAAGTTTTCAATGGCATCTTTTATCTGTTTTTTGGTACTCTTAATTGCAACTTCAAAAGCGATAATTCCATGCTCCGAGGCCATCGTTGCTTTTTCGGTAATAATTGGTCTTCTAATAATATCGTAAGATTCACTTGTGGCTTGATCTTTCATAATAATCTATCCTCTAAAGAATCAACTGCAGCTTTTGTTAATACCAATGTATCTCTTCTTAACACATCATAAACGTTGATACCATTTACCGATAAAAAGTCTAACATAGGGATATTTTTACTAGCATTAAAAAAATTTAAGCTTTTTGGGTTGTCTTCTCTACCAACAACTAGCACTCGACCCCATTTTAGTTTTTTTAATTTTTTTGAGAAATCACTAGTTTTTTGATTATCAATTTCAGCTTTATTTAAGATTATTAAGTTGCCACTTGAATATTTGGATGAAAGTGCATGTCTAAGGCCAAGTTTTCTTAATTTTTTTGTTAAAGAAAATGCATGACTTCTGGGCTTGGGACCTTTATAAACACCACCTTTTCTAAAAATTGGTGCTCTTCTTGAGCCGTGGCGTCCACTACCTGAACCTTTTTGTCGTACAATTTTTTTTGTAGAATAAGAAACTTCCGATCTAGTTAAAACAGAATGTGTTCCTTGCTGACGCTTAGCCAATTGCCATCTTACAACTTTATTTAAAATGTCTGGGCGAGGCTCAAGACCAAAAAGCGAACTGTTTAATTCAATAGTTCCAGATTTTTTATTATTAATATCTACAACATCAATTTTCATTATTTGGCTCCAAATCCTTTTGTTTATCGGTTAAAACGTCTGGTTTAAGAGCCTTATTAGCTTCATCTTTTGAACTATCAGACTTATCTAAAATATCCACATCAGAAGGTTTACTTTCAATCACCTGCTCAGATGAAGTAGGATATGGAATATTATCAGGGAGTTTTTTCTTTATTGCATCTTTTAAAGTTACCCAGCCACCTTTAGCCCCAGGAACTGCACCTTTAATCATAATTAAGCCTCGTTCAGGGTCTGTTTTTACAACTCTTAAATTTTGAATTGTTACTTTACAATCACCCATGTGACCTGCCATTTTTTTTCCTTTGAAAACACGTCCAGGGTCTTGGCACTGTCCAGTTGAACCATGCGACCTATGAGAGATAGACACACCGTGAGAAGCTCTCAACCCAGAAAAATTATGTCTTTTCATTGCTCCAGCAAATCCTTTTCCAATGGATAAGCCAGAAACATCAACATATTGACCTTCTACATAGTGAGAAGCGTTAATTTCTTTTCCTACTTCTATGAGGTTTTCCGAGGAAACTCGAAATTCTTTTAGTTTTCTCTTTGGCTCAATTTTAGCGACCGAAAATTGTCCGCGTAAAGATTTATTACAATTTTTGGCTTTTATTGAACCTGACCCCAATTTTAAGGCAAAATATCCATCTTTATCTTGAGTTTTTTGAGCAACAACTTGGACTTTTTCTAACCTTAAAACTGTAACAGGTATTTGCTCACCATCGTCGCTAAATATCCTAGTCATACCCATTTTTTTTGCAATTATACCAGATCGCATTTCAATATCCTAAAGTTTAATCTCTACGTCTACTCCAGCTGCGAGATCTAATTTCATTAAAGCGTCAACAGTCTGAGGGGTGGGATCCACTATGTCTAATAGTCGCTTATGAGTTCTAATTTCAAATTGCTCTCTGCTTTTTTTATCAACGTGAGGTCCTCTGAGAACAGTAAATTTTTCTATCTTATTAGGCAAGGGTATTGGACCTCTGACCTGTGCTCCTGTTCTTTTAGCAGTAGACACAATTTCAGCAGTGCTTACATCCAAGACTCTGTAGTCAAAAGCTTGCAACCTTATTCTTATATTTTGACTTTGCATTTACTAACCACCTAATAACATATTAAATTTAGTTTAATAGAATGTTATTCCAAAATCTTTGAAACAACTCCAGCCCCTACTGTTCTACCACCTTCTCTGATTGCAAAACGTAATTTCTCTTCCATAGCAATAGGGGCAATCAGATCAACAGTAAATTTTAAATTATCACCAGGCATAACCATTTCAGTGCCAGAAGGAAGCTGAACTGTACCAGTTACATCTGTTGTCCTGAAGTAAAACTGAGGCCTATAGTTTCCGAAAAAAGGAGTGTGTCGACCACCTTCTTCTTTTGTTAGTATGTAAGCTTCTGCTTCAAATTTTGTATGTGGTGTAACAGTTCCGGGCTTTACTAAACATTGTCCTCTTTCAACCCCATCTCTTTCTACTCCCCTTAATAGCGCTCCAATATTATCACCGGCTTCTCCTCTATCAAGAAGCTTTCTAAACATTTCAACACCAGTACAAGTAGATTTGGATGTATCTCTTATTCCAACTATCTCAATTTCATCACCTACATTAATAACACCACGCTCAACTCTACCAGTAACTACAGTTCCTCGACCAGAAATTGAAAAAACATCTTCAATTGGCATTAAAAATGGTTGATCAATAGGTCTATCAGGAGTTGGAATGGCGTCATCAACAGCGGCCATCAATTCATTTATTTTATTTGCACCAATTTCAGCATCCCTATCTTCAAGGGCCGCTAGAGCAGAACCAGATACAATAGGTATATCATCCCCTGGAAATTCATACTTTGAAAGTAATTCCCTTACTTCCATTTCAACCAACTCTAATAATTCTGGGTCATCTACCTGATCAACTTTATTCAAAAATACTACAAGAGCTGGAACTCCAACTTGCCTTGCTAACAAAATATGTTCACGTGTCTGTGGCATAGGCCCATCAGCTGCATTTACTACTAGTATGGCACCATCCATTTGTGCTGCCCCAGTGATCATATTCTTTACGTAATCGGCATGACCTGGACAATCAACATGAGCATAATGCCTTTTTTCAGTTTCATATTCAACGTGTGCAGTAGAAATGGTTATACCCCTAGCTTTCTCTTCAGGCGCACCATCTATCTCGTCATATGCTTTAAAATCTCCATAATGCTTTGTAATAGCAGCAGTAAGAGTTGTTTTCCCATGATCTACGTGGCCTATAGTTCCTACATTCACATGTGGTTTATTACGCTCAAATTTTTCTTTTGCCATTTTTGGTCTCCATTAAAAAAATAGTTAAAAATTTAAAAGTTTTCTATGCATACTTTGCTTGGATTTCCTCTGAAATATTTGAAGGAACAGACTCATAGTGATCGAAAATCATAGTGAATTGAGCTCGTCCAGAGGACATCGATCTTAAATTGTTTATGTAGCCAAACATGTTAGCGAGAGGAACAAAAGCGTTTACAACAATAGCATTACCCCTTGTCTCTTGACCAGTAACCATTCCCCTTCTTGAGGTAAGATCACCAATAATGCTACCCGTATAATCTTCTGGAGTAACCACCTCAACTTTCATTACTGGCTCCAATAATTTTGCACCAGCTTTTTTTAATCCGTCTCTCAAAGCTGCACGTCCCGCTATTTCGAAAGCTAACACACTTGAATCTACGTCATGATAAGCTCCATCTATAAGAGAAACTTTAAAATCAATTACTGGGAACCCTGCTAGTGGCCCGCTATCCATAACAGATTGAATACCTTTTTCTACGCCTGGTATGTATTCTTTTGGGATTACTCCACCAACTATTTTACTTTCAAAGTTATAACCCTCACCTGGTTCAGTTGGTGTTATTACCATTTTTACTCTAGCAAATTGACCTGCACCACCAGACTGTTTTTTATGCGTATAGTCTATTTCAGCTTCTACAGAAATTGTCTCTCTATATGCAACCTGTGGTGCTCCTATATTGGCTTCAACTTTAAATTCTCTTTTTAACCTATCAACTAAAATATCAAGATGTAACTCACCCATACCTTTCATTATAGTTTGACCAGATTCAAGGTCAGTCTCAATTCTAAAAGAAGGATCTTCTGCTGCAAGTCTCTGCAAACCAGCAGACATTTTTTCCTGATCATTTTTTGTCTTTGGTTCAATTGCTATTTCAATAACAGGATCTGGGAAAGTCATAGTTTCTAAAACTACTGGAGATGCTACATCACAAATTGTATCGCCAGTAGTTGTATCTTTCAAACCAGCAAGAGCAATTATATCTCCAGCAAAAGCTTCTTCAATTTCTTCCCTATTAATAGAATGCATCATCATCATCCTACCAATTCTCTCTTTTTTACCTTTAGTTGAATTAATAAAACTATCCCCTTTTTTAACAACTCCAGAATAAATTCTAAGGAAAGTAAGTGAACCTACAAAGGGATCATTCATAATTTTAAATGCCAAACCAGAAAATGGTTGTGAATCATCTGCTGATCTTTCAATATTTCTTTCTTCATTAACATCTCCAGGTTTAAAACCCAAATATGACGGAACATCAAGAGGTGAAGGTAAAAAATCAATAACTGCATTCAATAAAGGTTGTACACCCTTATTTTTGAAGGCAGAGCCACACAAGACTGGAACAAATGTCATATTTAGAGTACCTAGTCTTAAAAGTTTTCTTATTTCCTCGACTGTTGGTTCTTTCCCATCAAGATAGGACTCCATTATCTCATCATCCATTTCAACAGCAATCTCAATCATTTCTGATCGCATTTTTTTAGCAGTCTCTAAGAGATCATTTCTTATACTTTTCTTAGACCAGGTTGCACCTAAATCTTCACCTTGCCAAATCCATTCTTCCATAGTGATGAGATCAATCATACCTTCAAAAGAATTTTCAGAACCAATTGGCAATTGAATAGGGCATGGTTTAGCGCCGGTTCTATCCATAATCATATCAACACAATTACTAAAACTTGCACCAATTTTATCCATCTTGTTAACAAAAACAATTCTTGGGACTTTATACCTATCAGCTTGTCTCCAAACTGTTTCAGTTTGAGGTTCTACTCCTGCGTTAGCGTCAAGCACACATACTGCACCATCTAATACTGCCAATGAACGTTCAACCTCAATAGTAAAATCAACGTGCCCTGGAGTATCAATAATATTAAATCTATGTTTAGGTCCTTCGGCAATCTGACCATTTTCTGTACGCTCCCAAAATGTTGTAGTAGCAGCAGAGGTTATAGTAATTCCACGCTCTTGTTCTTGCTCCATCCAATCCATGGTTGCGGCTCCATCATGAACTTCACCTATTTTGTGAGATTTGCCTGTGTAGTAGAGAATTCTTTCAGTACATGTTGTTTTACCGGCATCAATATGAGCCATAATTCCAAAATTTCTATATAAATCAAGTGTATATTCTCTGGCCATATTCATAATCCTTAACTACTACTCAACTAAATTAATTACCATCTGTAATGACTAAAGGCTTTGTTAGCTTCAGCCATTTTATGGGTATCTTCACGTTTTTTTACTGCAGTACCTCTTGATGATACAGCGTCAATAATTTCTGATGCTAATCTTTCTTCCATAGTATTTTCGTTTCTTCCCCTAGAAGCCTTGATTAACCATCTAATTGCAAGCGCCTGTCTTCTTTCTGGTCTTACTTCTACAGGGACTTGATAAGTAGCACCTCCTACCCTTCTAGACCTCACTTCAATTGAGGGTTTAATGTTTTCAAGTGCTTCATGGAAAAGTTCAACAGAAGATTTTTTTAATTTATTTTCAACACGTTCAAGAGCTCCGTAAACAATAGTCTCAGCAGTTGACTTTTTGCCATGCAACATTAGGCTATTCATAAATTTTGTTAACACAATGTCTCCAAATTTAGCATCTGGTAAAACTAATCTTTTTTCTGCACTATGACGTCTTGACATTAAACTTCCTTCTACTTTGGCCTTTTTGTACCATACTTTGAACGACGCTGCCTTCTGTCTTTAACGCCCTGTGTATCTAAAACACCTCTAAGTATATGATAACGAACACCTGGGAGATCTTTAACTCTACCACCACGAATTAAAACAACAGAATGTTCTTGAAGATTATGTGACTCACCTGGAATATAAGAAATAACTTCAAATCCGTTTGTTAATCTTACTTTTGCTACTTTTCGCATAGCAGAGTTGGGTTTCTTTGGAGTTGTAGTATACACTCTTGTACAGACGCCTCTTTTTTGTGGACAAGCCTGCATATGCATAGATTTTTGCCTTACTACTCGGGGCTTTCTAGGCTTTCTAATTAATTGTTGTATAGTTGGCATTTATACCTACTCCAAAAATTACGGACTTAATCCAATTATTAAATGACAACGACCCAGTAATTAATAAACTGGTAAATACAGAGGATCTGAAATGCCGGATCGTGTGCCAATAGTTAAAATAATAAAACCTTAATAAAAGGTGATGGCGTTAAATATTCTGGGTTTTTAAAAATGTCAACAGTAATGAAACAAATATCCTGTAAAAAAGCAAATTTTTTTTAATTTAGAGTAAATTAAACACTAAAAACTATATAAATCGATCATCTTATCAAAAATAAGTTATTTTAATGTTATTTCTCAGCTCTTTTTTGGAAACAATTATTAGTTTTCTTTTTCATCTATAATATCATTAGTTCCTACTTTAGTGTCATCCGAAACAAGTGCACTTTCCTCTTTCTTTTTCTGTTCTAATATAGCAGCATCTCTTTGCGTTGCTAATTTTTTAATATATCTTGCCGCTCCTCCTGTTCCCGCAGGAATTAATCTACCAACAATAACATTTTCTTTAAGTCCAATAAGTTTGTCTCGTTTCCCTTGTGTTGAAGCATCTGTAAGAACTCTTGTTGTTTCTTGAAATGAAGCTGCCGAAATGAAACTTCTAGTTTGAAGACTAGCTTTGGTAATTCCTAATAAAACAGGAGCTCCTTTAGCTGGTTCATACCCTTTTTCAATCGCTTTTTTGTTAATTTCTTCAAACTCCATACGATCAACTTGTTCTCCTTTCAACAAAATAGTTTGACCACTGTCAGATATTTCCAATTTCTGCAACATTTGACGGACTATTACTTCAATATGTTTATCGTTGATTTTTACACCTTGTAATCTATAAACATCTTGAACTTCTGATATCATATAATTTGCAAGAGCTTCTACTCCAAGAATGGATAAAATATCGTGTGGTGCTGGATTTCCATCAACTATATTCTCTCCTTTCCTTATAAAATCTCCTTCGTTTACTGGAATATGTTTACCCTTTGGAACAAGATATTCTATTGGTTCACCCTCACCTTCTGGTGGTTCAATAGTCAGTCTTAATTTATTTTTATAATCCTTTCCAAATCTTACATAACCATCAATTTGGGCTATTATTGCATGGTCTTTGGGTCGTCTCGCTTCAAAAAGCTCTGCCACTCGTGGTAAACCACCAGTTATATCTTTTGTTTTTGCCCCTTCTCTTGGTATTCTAGCAATTACATCACCTGCACTTACTATATCACCATCTTCAACAGATAGAATTGCCTCAACAGACATAGCATGTCTTTCTGGGTTTCCATTTTCTCGTTTTACTGGTTCTCCACTATTTTGATCAGCAACAATTATTTCTGGCTTTAATTCATTTCCTTTTGGAGCTGATCTCCAATCTGATACAATTCTTTGTGCTATTCCAGTAGCATCATCAGTTTCTTCCCTAAGTGAAACACCTGCTATTAAATCTATAAATTTTGCTACACCATTATTTTCTGCTATAATAGGAAGGGTATAGGGATCCCATTCAAATAATTTTTGACCAGATTTAATTTTATCACCTTCTTTTACATATATCTTTGAACCAAATGAAACTTTATGAGTAGAGATTTGATTACCTTTATCATCCTCAATCAATATTTCCATGTTTCTACCCATCACAATATTCTCTTTTGAAGAATTTTGTATAAGATTAGCATTCAAAAGTTTTATTTTTCCTGAATGACTAGATTCAATAAATGATTGAGAGCCACCCTGAGCTATGCCTCCTATGTGAAAAGTTCTCATTGTCAATTGAGTTCCTGGCTCACCTATAGACTGTGCTGCAATAATACCGACAGCTTCACCAGGATTTACTCTTGTCCCTCTTGCCAAATCTCTTCCATAACATTGAGCACATATACCATCTTCAGCTTCACAGGTAAGAGCTGATCTGATTTTTACAGTATGAATGTTCAAATCATCAATATTATCAGCCATCCTTTCATCAATCATAACTCCTTTTTTAAGGACTACTGATTGATCTAATGGTGACAATATATCCTCAGCTACAACCCTTCCCAAAATTCTTTCTGATAATGATGCAACTACTTCACCATCGTTTATTACAGCTGAAACTTGAATAAAATTTTCAGTTCCACAATCTTCTTCTCTAATAATACAATCTTGAGCAACATCTACTAATCTTCTTGTCAAATAACCAGAGTTAGCTGTTTTTAATGCAGTATCAGCTAATCCTTTTCTTGCACCATGAGTAGAGTTAAAATACTCTAAAACAGTTAAACCCTCTTTAAAATTTGATATGATTGGTGTTTCAATAATTTCACCAGAAGGTTTTGCCATAAGACCACGCATACCACCAAGTTGCTTCATTTGCGCAGGTGAACCTCGAGCTCCAGAATGAGACATCATATAAACAGAATTTAATTGTTTATCATTGTCTAATTGCTCTGGTTGAACAGCCGATATTTCACTCATCATAGCATCAGCTACAGAATCAGAACATATTGACCAAGCATCTACTACTTTATTATATTTCTCACCTTGAGTAATAAGTCCATCCATGTACTGACGTTCAAATTCTTTAACTTGATCTCTTGTATCCTCGACTAAAGACCATTTTTTCTCTGGAATTACGATATCATCTTTACCAAAAGATATACCTGCCTTGAAGGCTTCCTTAAACCCCAACTGCATTATTTGATCACAAAATATAACAGATTCTTTTTGACCACAGTGTCTATAAACTGCGTCTATTACTTCTCCTACCTCTTTTTTTCTGAGTAACCTATTAACAATTTCAAAAGGGGCTTTATGATTTTTTGGTAGCAAACTCCCAATTCTTAATCTACCAGGGGTAGTATCAAATCTTTTATAAATGGTTAAACCTTGCTCATCAATTTGAGGCATTCTAGCAATTATTTTTGAATGTAGTTCTACAAAACCCTGTTCTAGTGCATGTTCTACTTCTTCAATACTAGCAAAAGATTTACCTTCTCCCACCAAGCCTTTTCTTTCAAGTGATAAGTAATACAGACCCAATACCATATCTTGTGAAGGAACTATTATTGGTTTCCCATTTGCTGGAGAAAGTACATTATTCGTTGACATCATTAATACACGAGCTTCTAGTTGTGCCTCAAGACTTAAAGGAATATGGACTGCCATTTGGTCTCCATCAAAATCTGCATTAAACGCAGAACATACAAGTGGATGTAATTGTATAGCTTTCCCCTCAACTAAAATTGGCTCAAATGCCTGTATACCTAACCTATGAAGTGTAGGAGCTCTATTTAAAAGTACAGGATGTTCTCTTATAACCTCTTCTAGTATATCCCAAACTTCTGGCCTCTCTTTTTCAACTAATTTTTTTGCCTGTTTTACAGTAGATGAAAGCCCTTTTGCCTCTAATCTTGAATAAATAAATGGCTTAAATAATTCTAAAGCCATTTTTTTAGGTAAACCACATTGGTGGAGTTTTAATTCTGGACCGGTTACAATTACAGATCTTCCAGAAAAATCTACTCTTTTTCCAAGTAAATTTTGTCTAAATCTTCCCTGTTTTCCTTTTAACATATCAGAAAGAGATTTAAGTGGTCGCTTATTACCTCCAGTTATTACTCTTCCTCTTCTACCATTATCAAATAAAGCATCAACAGATTCTTGTAACATCCTTTTTTCATTACGTATTATAATATCTGGAGCTCTTAATTCTATTAACCTTTTTAGGCGGTTGTTCCTATTTATCACTCTTCTATATAAATCGTTCAAATCAGAAGTGGCAAAACGACCTCCGTCTAATGGAACTAACGGACGTAGCTCTGGGGGTATTACAGGAACAACTGTTAGTATCATCCACTCAGGCCGATTTCCACCCTCAATAAAATTTTCAACTAATTTAAGTCTCTTTATTATTTTTTTTGGCTTTAGCTCTCCAGTTGCTTCTACTAATTCTGCTCTAAGTTTTTCTGCCTCAGCCTCCAAATCAATTGAAGATAACATCTCTCTTATTGCTTCAGCTCCAATTCCTGCATTAAAAGAGTCACTTCCATACTGATCCTGAAAATCTAGAAATTCTTCTTCCGTAAGAAGTTGACCATTTTTAAGTTCTGTAAGTCCAGGTTCAATGACAATATATTGTTCAAAATAAAGAACTCTTTCCAAATCTCTTAAAGTCATGTCAAGCATAAGGCCAATTCTTGATGGCAAAGACTTTAGGAACCATATATGTGCTACTGGAGAAGCTAGGTCTATATGACCCATTCTTTCTCTTCTTACTTTTTGAAGAGTAACTTCAACTCCACATTTTTCACAAGTCACCCCTCTATATTTCATTCTTTTATATTTACCACATAAACACTCATAATCTTTGATAGGTCCAAAAATTCTGGCGCAAAACAAACCGTCTCTTTCAGGTTTAAAAGTTCTGTAATTAATAGTTTCTGGTTTTCGAATTTCACCAAAAGACCAACTCACAATTTTTTCAGGTGAGGCAAGGGAAATCTTAATTTCTTCAAATGACCTTGTACGTGTATTTGAATTAAAAGGGTTTGCTATTTCTTTGTTCATTAAATAATCCTAATAAAATTAATCCAAGATATTAAATATAAAATTCGTTAGTCTAAATCCCTGTCAAGAAGATCTACACTTAGACCAAGTGAACGTATTTCCTTGACAAGTACATTGAAGGATTCGGGAACACCAGCTTCAAAATCGTCGTCTCCTTTGACAATGCTCTCGTATACCTTTGTTCTACCCGCAACATCATCAGATTTTACAGTTAGCATTTCTTGAAGAGTATATGCTGCACCATATGCTTCAAGTGCCCAAACTTCCATTTCACCAAATCTCTGACCACCAAATTGAGCTTTTCCACCAAGAGGTTGCTGAGTTACTAAACTGTAAGGTCCTGTAGATCTTGCGTGTATTTTTTCATCAACTAAGTGATGTAATTTTAAAATATATTTCATACCTATGGTAACAGGTCTTGTAAATTGTTCCCCAGTTCTTCCATCAAACACTATTGATTGACCAGACTCATCTAATCCTGCCCTGATTAATGCATCATTTACATTAGCTTCTTTTGCACCATCAAATACAGGTGTAGCAATAGGAATTCCGCTCACAACATTTTGAGCTGCTTCAATAATTCTTTCTTCACTCATTTTTTTAAAATTATTCTCAAAAAATTCATCACCATATGCTTGTTTTACCGACTTAACAACTTCTTCTAAATTATTAGATCTTTTATACTCATCAAGAGCTTTTCCAATAGTTTTACCCAAATTATGACAAGCCCATCCCATATGAGTTTCCAAAATTTGACCAACATTCATTCTACTTGGAACACCTAGAGGATTTAAAACAACGTCAACTGTAGTCCCATCTTTTAAAAAGGGCATATCTTCAATTGGAACAACTCTTGAAATAACACCTTTATTTCCATGCCGACCTGCCATTTTATCACCTGGCTGTAATTTACGCTTAACAGCGACAAAAACTTTAACCATTTTCATAACACCAGGTAGTAAGTCGTCTCCTCTTCTAACCTTTTCTACTTTGTCGCTAAACCTACTTTCTAGTGTTTTCTTCTGTACATCAAATTGATTTTTTAAAGCCTCTATTTGAGTTATTTTTTTATCATCATCAATTATTAATTGCCACCATTGCCCTTTAGATAGTCTATCTAATAAAGATTTATCAACTATTTTAATTTTACCAAATTCACTAGGTGCTTTAATTACTTCTTGATCTATTAAAAGATTTTCTAATCTTGCATAAATATTCCTTTCAAGAATAGCTAGCTCATCATCTCTATCTCTACTTAATCTCTCTATTTCTTCTCTCTCAATTTGAATAGCTCTTTCATCTTTTTCAATACCATGTCTATTAAAAACTCTAACTTCTACTACTGTTCCACTATCCCCTGGGCTCATTCTAAGGGAAGTATCTCTTACGTCAGAAGCCTTTTCACCAAAAATTGCCCTTAACAATTTTTCCTCTGGTGTCATTGGACTTTCTCCCTTAGGAGTTATTTTACCAACTAATATGTCATTTGGTCCCACTTCTGCTCCAATATATACTATACCAGCTTCATCAAGATTTCTAAGTGCTTCCTCCCCAACATTTGGGATATCTCTAGTTATTTCTTCTGGACCAAGTTTAGTATCTCTTGCTGAAATCTCGTACTCTTCAATATGAATTGAAGTAAAAACATCATCTCTAACAATTCTCTCAGAGATTAAAATACTATCCTCATAATTATAACCATTCCAAGGCATAAAAGCCACAAGTACATTTTTACCAAGTGCAAGCTCACCCATATCTGTACAAGGACCATCAGCTATTACTTCTCCTTTAGCTACTGTATCGCCTACTTTTACAAGAGGTTTTTGATTAATACAGGTATTCTGATTAGATCGCTGAAATTTTCGTAACCTGTAAATATCAACACCAGGATCACCATCTTCTAGTTTATCAGTAACACGGATAACTATTCGCATAGCATCTATTTGATCAATAATGCCAGCCCTCTTAGCGACCATTGATGCCCCAGAATCTCTAGCCACCACACTTTCCATTCCAGTACCCACAAACGGCGCCTCAGCTTTAAGCAAAGGAACTGCTTGTCTTTGCATATTTGATCCCATCAACGCTCTATTGGCGTCATCATTTTCCAAAAAAGGTATCAATGAAGCAGCTACAGATACAAGTTGTTTAGGACTAACATCTATCAATTCAACAGATTCAGCAGGATTAAGCATATACTCACCTGATTTTCTAGTAGAAACTAAATCGTTGATAAACTTACCTTTATCATCAAGCCTAGCGTTAGCTTGAGCAATAGTATATTTCATCTCCTCAGTTGCTGACATGTAAATTACTTCGTCTGTAACTTTTGCATCCCTTACTCTTCTATATGGTGTTTCAATAAAACCATACTTATTTACTCTGGCAAATGACGCCAAGGAGTTAATCAATCCAATGTTTGGACCTTCTGGTGTTTCAATAGGGCATACTCTACCGTAATGCGTAGTATGCACGTCTCTCACTTCAAAACCAGCTCTATCACGAGTTAATCCTCCTGGGCCAAGTGCTGATAATCTTCTTTTGTGAGTAACCTCGGAAAGAGGATTCGTTTGATCCATAAATTGCGAAAGTTGGCTAGAACCGTAAAATTCTCTTACTGCAGCTGCTACAGGCTTAGCATTAATTAGATCTTGAGGCATTACAGTATCAATTTCAACTGAAGTCATTCTTTCTCTAATAGCTCTTTCCATTCTAAGCAAGCCTAACCTATATTGGTTTTCCATTAATTCACCAACAGACCTAACTCTTCTATTTCCTAAGTGGTCAATATCATCAATTTCACCTCTACCATCTCTCAAATCAACTAATGCTTTAATTACACCTACAATATCTTCTTTTCTTAATGTCCTTTGAGTATCCTCAGTATTTACATCTAAACGCATATTTAATTTTACTCGACCAACTGCAGATAAATCATACCTTTCAGGGTCAAAAAATAAAGTATCACATAGATTTATGGCTGCATCTAAGGTTGGAGGTTCACCTGGTCTCATTACACGGTAAATATCAACAAGTGCCATTTCGTAATTAAAATTCTTATCAGCAGCCATGGTATTTCTGATATATGGACCAATGTTTACATTATCTATGTCTAGGGTAGGAATTTCAACTACTCCATTATTAATAAGCTTAGAAAGTGATCCACCAATAACATTACCAGTTTTATCATCAATTTCCCATGTAAGTTCATCGCCTGCTTCAATCCAGATTTCACCAGTTTTTTCGTTAATTATATCAACAGCAGCATACCTACCAATCAAATTTTCAAATGGAACTATGATATTAATAGAGCTTTTCTGATCTAAAAGTTTTTTCACCAATCTTGGTGTAACTTTTTTGTCTGCAGGAGCAATTATTTCTCCAGAATCAGCATCAATAATATCAAAACTTGGCTTTATTCCTCTTAGACGCTCAGGAAAGAATGGACAACTCCATTTATTGTCCTTAGATTTTACATATGTCACAGTATCATAATATGCTTTACATATGTCCTCTTGTGTCATACCCAATGAGTACAGCATTGTGGAAACCGGTAATTTTCTTCTTCTATCAATCCTTACGTAGACCAAGTCCTTTGCATCAAATTCGAAATCAAGCCAAGATCCTCTGTATGGAATTATTCTGCAGGTGAATAAAATTTTACCTGAGGAATGTGTTTTACCTCGGTCATGATCAAAAAACACACCAGGAGATCTATGCATTTGAGAAACAACCACCCTTTCAGTACCATTAAATACAAAAGTACCATTTGGTGTCATTAAAGGAATATCTCCCATATATACATCTTGTTCCTTTATTCCTTTAACTGACTTAGATCCAGTTACCTCGTCAATATCAAAAACAACAAGCCTTAATTTAACTTTTAATGGTGCACTGTAAGTCATGTCTCTTTGCTGACATTCCTCAACATCATATTTAGGTTTTTCTAGTTCATAACTTACATATTCTAACACTGCTGTATCATTAAAATCATTAATAGGAAAAACAGATTGAAATACACCTTGAATTCCTTCGCTATCTAATGGAGTATCAGAAGAACCTGATTTAAGAAAGATGTCATATGATGACCTTTGCACCTCAATAAGATTTGGCATTTCTGCAACTTCACGTATTTTGCCATATGATTTTCTTACTCGCTTTTGATTGTTATGAGCGTTGGTCATTTTCACCTCTAATTTAAAATGCCGTAGTTAATTTTAATTCACTTAAAAATTTGATTTAACTTAAAAAATCTCAACCAGTAAGTTTCAAAATAATTAAATTTAAAAAGTATTGGTACCTTCAAGAAGGCACCAATTAAGATTGTGATTGCGGAAACTATTTTAATTCCACTTCAGCACCTGCTTCTTCTAATTGAGCTTTAATTTTTTCTGCTTCATCCTTAGAAACACCTTCTTTTACAGCCTTTCCACCAGCTTCAACTAAATCCTTTGCTTCTTTTAAACCCAGGCCTGTGATAGTTCGAACTTCTTTTATTACATTAATTTTCTTATCACCAGCAGCCTTAAGTATAATATCAAACTCAGATTTTTCTTCTGCAGATCCACCAGAATCCCCAGCACCTCCTGCTGGACCAGCTACCATCACTGCACCCCCTGATGCAGCCTCAATTCCATACTCATCCTTCAATATATTTTTTAATTCTACAGCTTCCAAAAGTGTTAAACCAACAATTTCTTCAGCTAATTTTTTTACATCTGCCATAATTTACCATCCATTCGATTAAATATTAAGTTATTTTAATTTTACAAAGTCAAAATTTTTTATTCAAAAGTTATGCTGCCTCTTTTTCTTCTAATGCAACAGTTATTCCTGCAATATTATTGCCTGGAGAACTTATTAATTGTGATAATAAAGATCCTGCAGAACCAACCATTCCAGTAATTTCAGATATGAGTTCTTCTCTAGAAGGAAGCTTAGATAGATTAATAATACCATTTAAATCTAAGATTTCTTCTCCTAATGAACCACCAATTAGTTTTAAATTTTCGTTAGTTTCTGAAAATTTAACTGAAATTTTAGCTGCTGAAACAGGATCTTCAGAAAAGAGTAAAACTGTTTGGCCATTCAAAATTTCAGAAAGTTTTGCATTTGCTTTACCTTCAAGTGCAATCTTTGATAACCTATTTTTAGCTACTCTTACTCCACAATTAGATTCTCTCATCAAATTTCTTAATTCAGAAATCTCAGACACTGTTAGTCCACTATATTGCGCGACTAATACAACTCCTGAATTTTTAAAAATATGACTTAGTTCTTCAACTACTTGTTCTTTTTGTTTTCTATTCAAACTCCTACTCCAAATTAAAGGCAAAGCCTTGATTTTATTTAAGTTAATATATTATTAACTCAGCTAATTGTCCGGGTTCCCTTTAATTAAGATTATTTAATTAAAATAACCTATATTTCAGTTACCAATCTAAAGCAGGACTTATTCTTATAATAAAGAGCCCGCTATCTCGGACGGTTTTGCTTAGCATTTGCTAAGCTTTTCCCAAAGGGAAACTTTATTTATGTAGAATTATCAATTGTCATAGATTTACCCATAGTTGATGACATAGAAATTTTCTTTATAAAAACACCTTTAGCACCAGTTGGTTTAGATTTTTTTAGTTCTGTCATAAAAGCATTATAATTTTCGACTAATTTTTTTTTGTCAAAAGATGCTTTTCCAATACCAACTTGAACTACACCTGCTTTTTCGGCCTTAAATTGAACTTCACCATTTTTTGCAGCTGAAACTGCAGCAGCCACGTCAGGGGTGACTGTACCAACCTTTGGATTTGGCATTAAATTTCTCGGACCTAAAACCTTCCCTAAACGACCTACAATAGGCATCATATCTGGGGTAGCTATACATCTATCAAATTCAATATTACCTTTTAAAACGGTTTCCATTAGATCTTCTGCTCCTACGATATCCGCACCTGCTTTTGTTGCTTCAGATGCTTTATCTCCCTTTGCAAATACTGCAATTCTTATAGATTTACCAGTACCATGAGGTAAAGCGCAAACACCCCTAACTATTTGGTCAGCATGTCTTGGATCAATACCTAGATTTATAGCAACATCAATAGTTTCATCGAATTTGGCTGAAGCTCCTGATTTTATAAGCTCTATTGCGTCTTCTGCATTGAGGTTTTCTTTATCTAGAAAAAGTTTGTCTTGTACTTGTCGTTTTTTTGTAATCTTTGGCAATTTTCAATCCTTTACTTCTATTCCCATTGAACGAGCTGAACCCATTATTATTTTCATTGCCCCTTCTAAAGTATTAGCATTCAGATCTTTCATTTTCGCTTGAGCAATTTCTTCAATTTTTTTTGAAGTAATTTGAGCTACCGTCTCCTTACCAGCAGTTTGCGAACCTGACTTGATATTAGTTGCTTTTTTTAGAAAAAAAGAAGCTGGTGGTGTTTTTATCTCCATAGAAAAAGATTTGTCAACATAATAGGTTATAATGGTGGGACAGGGAGCACCTGCCTCTAAATCCTGGGTTTTAGCATTAAAAGCTTTGCAAAACTCCATGATATTCAAACCACGCTGTCCGAGAGCAGGGCCAACTGGTGGTGAAGGATTAGCTTTTCCAGCCGGAATCTGTAGTTTAAGTTCACCTGCTACTTTCTTTGCCATTAAATCTTACCTTTCATAACTCTATTTAATCTTAGTACTGATATTTTATTAAAATCAGGTTTGTTTTTGTACTTGACCATATTCTAGTTCTACTGGAGTTGCCCTACCAAATATTGAAACTGAAACTTTCAGCCTGCTATTAATTTCATCAACTTCTTCTACGAGCCCAGAAAATCCTTCAAATGGACCATCTATTACATTTACTTGCTCACCAACCTCATAAGAGACAAGAGCTCTTGGTTTATCTGCACCTTCTTCTACCTGATTAAGTATTCTAGCAACATCAGAATCAGGTAAAGGCATTGGTTTACCCTTTTGTCCTAAAAAACCAGTTACTCTATTAGTTTCTTTTATTAGTTGGTAACTTTTATCAGTCATTTTCATTCTAATAAGAACATATCCCGGCATAAAACGTCTCTCCGATTGAACTTTCTTTCCTCTTCTAACTTCAAGAACTTCTTCAGTTGGAACCAAAACTTCTTCAATTTCGTCTTGAAGAGAATTTTGAACAACTGCTTCTTTTATAGTTTCTGCAACTCGTTTTTCAAAATTGGAAAGTACACTTACTGAATACCATCTCATAGACATAAAAATTCCCTCATAAAAAAAACAAGTCACAAATAGTTAAGTTACTCACTATAAGACTACATTTTGGCTTGGTATGTTCGAATCGATTTATATGGAACGCTATACAACTGCTGGTTTATTAAATCAAGAGGATAACTTCAAAATAATATCTAACAAATTACTTGTAATAGTATCAATTATAAAGAAAAACAACGCAACTAGTGCTGACATTATAAAAACCATAACAGTAGTAGTCATAGTCTCTTTCCTTGTAGGCCAGACAATCTTTGAAACTTCATTCCTTACTTGTTGAACATACTTGAATGGGTTTATCATTATTTCCTCTAAGATTTAGTTTTGAAACTCTATTCATTTATTGGCAGGGGCTGAGGGACTCGAACCCACGACCCTCGGTTTTGGAGACCGATGCTCTACCAGCTGAGCTAAACCCCTACTAGTCAAGCTTAATAAAGATTTTAAATTAAATTTGCAAGTTTTAGAAAATGTAAATATAAAATATCAAATAATAATAATAATAATTTAACATTGTTGATATCCAGAAATGTTAGCAGCCATAAAATTGTAAACTGATAAATTGCTTAAGATTTAATGAAAAAAATTCTTATTACATCAGCTCTGCCATATATAAATGGGATCAAGCACTTAGGTAATCTAATTGGAAGTCAATTACCAGCTGATGTTTATGCAAGATATATGAGAGCAAGAGGTAACAAGGTACTTTTTATTTGTGCTACAGACGAACATGGTACGCCAGCCGAGCTTGCAGCAATTGAGAAAAAAGAAACAGTTGAAAAATTTTGTGAAAAAATGTGGAACATTCAAAAAAAAATTGCTGATGGTTTTTCTATTTCTTTTGATTACTTCGGCCGTTCATCAAGTCAACAAAATCATGAACTCACCCAACACTTCGCTACTAAATTATGGGAAAATGGTTTTTTAGAGGAAGTAAATGAAAATCAGTTTTTTTCCAAAGAAGATAATAGATACCTGCCAGACCGCTATATTACAGGTACTTGCCCATCATGTGGGTATGAAAAAGCTAGAGGAGACCAGTGTGAAAATTGTACAAAACAGCTTGAACCTACAGACCTTATTGATCCCTCTTCTACAATATCAGGGTCTAAGTCATTGGAAATTAGAGAAACAAAACATTTATATCTAAAACAAAGTGAACTAAAAAATAAATTAGATGATTGGATTTCAAAAAAGGATGATTGGCCAATTCTAACAAAATCTATAGCAAAAAAGTGGCTTCATAATAAGGAAGGTTTAAAAGATCGGGGGATAACAAGAGATTTATCTTGGGGAGTTAAAGTAAAAAAGAATGGTGAAGCTTGGAAGGGTTTTGAAAATAAAGTATTTTATGTCTGGTTTGATGCACCTATTGCATATATTGCAGCTACAAAAGAATGGTCAGAAAATAATTCCAACAAGGAATGGAAGAATTGGTGGATTACTGATCAAGGAGCCAATGAAGTATACTATGTTCAATTCATGGCCAAAGATAACATACCGTTTCATACCCTTTCTTTTCCTGCAACTATTTTCGGATCTGGAGAAAATTGGAAACTAGTTGATTACATAAAAGGATTTAATTGGTTGCTCTATGAAGGAGGTAAATTTTCAACAAGTGAGAAGCGCGGTATTTTTATGGATGTTGCATTAAAAATATTTCCAGCTGACTATTGGCGTTGGTGGTTATTATCTAACGCTCCTGAAAATTCTGATACAAATTTTACTTGGGATAGTTTTCAAAATACTATAAATAAAGATTTGGCTGATGTATTAGGAAATTTTATAACAAGAGTTACAAAATTTTCCTTAGCAAAATTTGGAAGCAAAATTCCTAAATGCAATGATTATGGTATTTTAGAAACTAAAACAATTAATGAATTAGAACTGTTGTATGAAAAGTACAATAATTTTTTAACAAAAATTGAAATTAGAAAAGCCAGTCAAGAATTGAGAAATATTTGGGTGGTTGGAAATGAATATCTTCAAAAAGCTCAACCTTGGTCAATTTTAAAGACAGATGAAACCAAGGCAAAAATGATAATAAGATTTTCTTTTCATTTAATTAATCTTTATTGTTTAATATCTGAACCATTCATCCCAGATTCATGTGAGAAAATTAGAAAGAATTTTGGATTGCAAAAAAAAACAGAGTGGCCAGAAAGACTAGGAAAAATTTTTGACAACCTTACTGATGAAAATGAAATGCATTCCCCAAATATTATATTTCCAAAAATAACTGATTCAGAAAAAGAAGATTTTAAGGAGAAATTTTCTGGTTCATAATATTTAAAATTTAACAAAATTAATACTGTGAAAAAAAACTATGTGCCTTATAACCAACAAACGCCATAGAACTTGTGACAATAACTCCCCACAAAGTATCAACTAATACTAAACTAATCTTCCAATCTTTTAGGATTACCAGGTTAGTAATTTCATAAGTACCGAAAGCCAACAATCCAAGAAATGCACCTGAAAAAATCGCTACTAAATAAGATTCTGCCTTAATACCAGCTCTAGTAGCAAACCAAAAAACACCTGCTACGTAAATCAAATAGAAGATTGCAGCAATTGAAAAATTTGTTTCTTCATTCATCAAAAAACCAATATGTTTTTTAAATAAAGGTTGCATCACATTGCTCAATACAATTATTTCTGCAACTATAAAAAAAAATAACATAGTGATATAACTAAACAAAACAGACACTTTTACCCCCACACAGTTTATTTAAAATTCATTACAAAAGATTTTGGAGAAATGATTATATAAAAATATAATATATAACGAATTAATTTAAATTCTAGTGCTTTACGATTATTTGTTTAGTATGACTTATGAATTAAAAAGAGTTTTAAAAAATAATATGTTAGTTTTTACTTACAGGATTTAAATTTTAGTTAAGAATTTCTATCCTCATATATAATTTACAATAAAAAATAAATTAATTTATTTCTCCTTTATTCAAATGTATAAATGTGAGTATTTTTCTTATTTTATAAACTTGGATCTTTCTAAAATGAGATTAACTAAATTCGAACACTGCAAATGGGTTATTTTTTATTAAAGTCCCTAGAAGTTACTTCCCTTCTTTGATGTTTTTAATACGACCTAATAATTAACTATTGTCAGAATCTAAATATGTTACAAACATTTTATAATATACTTGAACGAAAAGAGAGTACGCATTAAAGTACATCAGTAACTAGTTAGTATGCTAACTTGGTACGTAAGTAGATAGTAAAATAAGTAACGAAACCAGAAAAAGGTAACTGTTATTAATTAAAATGAAATGCCCGCTTGGTGGAATTTGGTAGACACAAGGGACTTAAAATCCCTCGACCTAACAGTCGTTCCGGTTCGAGTCCGGAAGCGGGCACCAAACTTTTTATTATTAATTTTTTTAATTTAAACTATTTTTTTTAAACCAAAAATTCCTGATCGCGACATTCTTGGAAGCATAGTGCAACCATCAGTTAATTTAATTGAAATGTTTTCTTTGTCAAATAATCCGAATAAGATTTTTTGTTCTTCTAGTTCCCACATTATTCTTTTTCTATTAATTTTAGATGGATAAGTATAACCTGGAGCCATTCTATTTTCAATTTGCATAGCATTATTTTGGGCAAATTTGCTTATTTTGGATCTTGCATCCCTTAAAACTAGTTCTAATGCTAACCAAGAAGCATTTTCTAAAAATAATGCTCCTAAAGGCTCATCTGAGTAGTTTGAAATTTTCTTTATTTTTTCATCCACCTCTTTCCCTAAAGTTAAAATAAACGCAACCAAAAATTTACTTTTGTTTAACCGCTCTTTAAATAAATCACAATGGAAAGTTGTTCCACACTTGAGCTCAATTTTATTCATAAAGTGCTTACTTATTTCTTCGATGCAAAAATACCCCACTGGTATAGAACTTGAAGAAAGTCTTTCAATGGATTTATTTGAAGCATCAAGAATTTTTTTCCTAATTACATCTTTACTTCTATAACCATGAGTTCTTAATATTTTCAATGGGGAAATATTGGGCGTGGAAAATAAAATTTTCTCAAAATTGGAATTTTTGAACATTGAAATTCACTATCTTATTCTAATGCATTTAAGGATTTCAATTTTATCTCTTCATATTTACTTTCAAAATGCTTGGACAATTCTAAAACTATCTGCTTTGCTGTTTTTTTAGTACTAGGAAATTTCTTCTTTTTCCAATTTTGTAAATAGTCGTCTGTTCCCACTAAACCTTTTTTCATAGCTATTAAATCAACTAATTCACTGAATCTTTTTGAGAGTTCAACTTTTTCAATACCTGTAGCATCCCTAGCCTCTATCACAGTAGGTATATCTTGCCAAAATAATACAAAAATTTTTGTCATAATGTTGAGTACCGAGATTTAAATAATTATACATGTAATATCAAATTAAAACCAAAAAAACAAAAAAATAAAAAGTTAGCTATTGATTGTTTTTATTACTATCATTTATATAAAATAAATTATTTCAAATATTTTTATTTGTATTAGGAAATTTCATGAAAAACAGTAATAATTCTCATTTTGAGTCGTGTGAATATAAAAAAATTATAAAATTTTTAAAGGGTTTTTCTTTAGAAATAACACCTTTTGTAGCAGATAAAATTGAGAATTTATCTCAATTTATAAAACCACCCACAACAATATTTATTACTTTTCTTCCTGGCTCAGATTATAAAGATACTATTAATACAGCAAAAAAAATAAGACTAGAAGGACTTAATCCTGCTCCACATTTCGCTGCAAGATCAATTCCATCAAAAGAGATGTTAGAAGATTATGTTTCTAGAATAGCTGGAGAAGCCAATGTCAAAAAAATTTTAATAGTCGGTGGAGCAGGAAAAGAGCAAATTGGACCGTATGCAGATACTATGAGTCTTTTAGAAACAGGTATTTTTGATAAATATGGTATAAATGACATTGGAATAGCAGGTCATCCCGAAGGAAGTCCAGATATACCAGATAAAGAAATTAAAAAATCACTAATTCTAAAAAATAAATTTTCTGAAACTTCAGATTCTCGTTTTTTTATAGTAAGTCAATTTTGTTTTGATGCTGAAGCTATTTTAGATTGGTCAATGAGAATTAATTCTGAAGGAAATAAAATTCCAATTATTATCGGACTTCCAGGAGTTGCTAAGCTTTCTACTTTAATAAAGTACTCCTTATCTTGTGGGATTGGTAACTCAATGAATTTTTTAAAAAAACAAGGTTCAAATGTATTAAATTTAGTTAAAACTCAAGAACCAGACAAATTAGTAAGAAAACTTGCTGTCTCTGAAGAAATTTTAAAAAAAAATGGGATAGAAGGTATTCACATTTATCCACTCGGTGGAATACGTAAAAGTTCTGAATGGGCTCAGGGTATAATTGATGAAAACTTTAAACTTACCAGGGATGGGTTCAAGGTAAACTATTAACTAAAACACCATTTCATAATCCCTTTTTGTACATGTAACCTGTTTTCAGCTTGTTTAAGGAATATTTCAAAAAATTTATCTGCTACATCTGACATAATTTCATTATTTCTATAAATGGGCATACAATGAAAAACCAAACAATTTTTTTTTGATAAATTAACTAAATCATTAGTCAAAGTATATTTTTTCATAATCTCTTGTCTTAATTTTCTTTCTTCTTTCGTATGATGCATAGAATACCAAGTATCTGTAACTATAAGATCTGCATTCTTTAGGGCTTTTTCGGGATGTATTTCATACTGATATTTTGGACTTCTTTTTATTTCACTCGATAAAAATTCTCTTGGTCCAGAAATTACCAACTCAAAGTTTAATTTATTAGAAGCTTGGATATAACTATTACAAACGTTATTTGAATCTCCTAACCAAACGACTTTCTTCCCCTCTATTGAGCCAATTATTTCCTCAAATGTAAAGATATCGGAAAGTACCTGACATGGATGAGATTTATCAGATAGACCATTAATTATTGGAATACTTGAGTAATTTGTTAAATCAATTAAATCGGAGTGATTATCAGTTCTTAGTACAACCATATCTAAGTACTGAGAGAGAACTCTAGCAGTATCCGACATACTTTCAAAATTTGAAATTTGCATTTCATTAAGCGAAAAAGTTAAAGTTTGACCACCCATCTGAAAAATGCCTACTTCAAATGAAAATCTAGTCCTTGTTGAAGGTTTTTTGAAAAGTAAAGCCACTACTTTATTTGTTAAATACTTTTTAAAATCTTTAGTACCTTTACTAATATTTTTTCTTTCTGCTTTAAGTCCTGCAGAAAATGCCATTATCTTTTTTAATTGATTTGAATCTATATCTTCAATATCTATAAAATTGTTCAATCTTTAATCCTTTGAGATGTCTTCCGTAGTAATTTTATAACCAGATCAACTTCTTTTTTTGTAATATTGAGTGGAGGTAGAATTCTGACTACATTATCTGAAGCTGGAACTAGTAATAAATTTTGATTGAATGCCTCGTTTGTGAAATTTATATTTTCTATTTTAGTTTTTATGCCCAGCATTAGACCAGATCCTCTGACCTCTTCAAAAACATCTGGAAACTCAGAAACTAAACCTAAAATCTTTTGAGAAAAATATCCTGATATAGTTCTTACATTTTCTAAAAATCCTTCCTCTAAAACACTTTTCATCACTGCACATCCTACAGCACAAGCAAGTGGATTCCCTCCATAAGTTGAACCATGCTTTCCCTGCACCATACCAATAGATGCATTTTCACTAGATAGACAAGCACCTAAAGGAAACCCTCCTCCAATTCCTTTTGCAACAGCCATTATATCAGGCTCAATATTATACCACTCATGAGCAAAAAGTTTACCCGTTCTGCCCAAACCACATTGAACCTCATCAATAATCAGAAGAGTTCCAGTTTTATCGCATAAATTTCTTATTAATTTTAGAGTTTTTTCTGGAAATACTCTTATTCCACCTTCTCCCTGAATTGGTTCAACAATAACTGCTGCAGTTTTATTATTTATATTCTCGTATAAGGCATTTTTATCATTGAAACCAATTACTTTAAAACCAGGGATTAAGGGACCAAAACCTTCTTTCATTTTATTTGAATTTGAGGTAGTAATAGCAGCCATTGATCTCCCATGAAAACATCCATCAAAAGACAATATCTCATATCGTTTTTGTTTCAATTTTGAAAAATAAATTCTAGCCATTTTTATGGCACATTCTATTGCTTCAGTACCAGAATTAGTAAAAAAAACCTTATCAGCAAAAGTATTTTCAACAAGTGATTTAGCTAATTTTTCTTGATTTTCTACTCTGTATAGATTAGAGGTATGCCATAAATTTTCAGCTTGCTCTATTAAAACATTAACCAACTTTTCATTACAATGACCTAAAATGTTTACAGCAATACCAGAAGTACAATCTAAAAATTTACGTCCATCATTAGAATATAGCCATATACCATCCCCCTTTTTAAAAGAAACATTTTGTCGGCTATATGTTGCTAGTATTGCATCTTCCATAAATATTCCTGTTTTTATATTTTATATCATTTCAATTTGATATTTATAAAATTAGAAATTGATATAGGATTCATTATAAAAAAACTTCAAATACTCTATATCAAATCAACAAAAATTATGATAGTTATCAAATAAAATAAAATTAACAAATTAAACTAAAAAAATTAATTATTAAAGATATTTTTATAGTTTATTTATAATTTGATATTATATAATAATACTGAAAATCTTTACGTAGGAAGTGAATTTATGGCGTGGACTGAAGAAAGAGTAAAAAAATTAACCTTATTGTGGAAAAGTGGTAATAGCGCAAGTAAGATTGCTATTGAACTAGGGGAAGGTGTTTCTAGAAATGCTGTAATTGGTAAAATTCACCGACTTGGTTTGTCAGAGCGAGGGTCTGGGTCAAATGGAAATGGACAAAAAATAAAAGAAAAGAAAATTAAAGAAAAAAATTTAGTTGAACATCAAAATTCTAAAGTTTCAGACCTAGAGAATTCCTTAGAATCAAGTACACAAAGAAAAGGAAAAAAGAGAGGAAGAAAACCTTCTATCAAAAACTTAACCAATAACGAAAATAAATCTACTCTAGGCCTCAATGCTAATGAAAATTCTTCTTTAGAAACAGGAGAAATAGACACTGAAATTGATAAAGTTGCACTAAAAAATATGATAGAGATTGAAAAGAAAGCAAAAAAATTAAATTTATTGGAACTAACAGAAAAAACTTGTAAATGGCCCATCGGAGATCCTTCTACTTCAGAATTTTGGTTTTGTGGGCATCCATCAGAACAAGGAAAACCATATTGTGAAACTCATATTTCAATTGCTTTTCAACCAATAACCACCAGAAGAGATAAAAAGCAAAATAAAATTAATAACTAAATTTAGATTATGATTAAATATAAACTTCAATGTAATAATTTACATCAGTTTGAAAGCTGGTTCAGAACCTCTGATGATTATGAGAAACTATATAACCAAAAAATGCTGTCTTGTGAAATTTGTGGATCCAAATCAATTTCTAAATCTTTGATGTCTCCAAGTGTAAGTTCTAAAGAAAAAAAGAGAACTAAAGAAAGCTTAGATACTGTTCCCTCAAAAGAACAAAAACTTATTAAGCAATTAAAAAAAGAAATAGAAAAAAATTGCGAATATGTAGGTGATAATTTTGAAAAGGAAGCAAGAGCTATTTACTATGGGGATTCTCCCGAAAGATCAATTTATGGAAAAACAACAATTAAAGAAGCAAAATCCCTATACGAAGATGGTATTCCCGTTACTACCCTTCCTTGGGTTGATCGCAAAACTAATTAACTAAATTAAGTAAGTTTTAAAAAATCATAATTATTTATGAGGAATAAAATTTGACTACTATTGTTATGAAATTTGGTGGCTCATCAGTAGCCGACATTAAAATTATGAAAAATGCAGTTTCAAAGATTTCTGCAGAAATTAAAAATAATAATAAGGTTATAGTAGTAGTTTCAGCAATGGGAAATACTACAGATAATTTAGTTAAAAAAATTAAAGAAATTTCAACAATTTATGATGCTACAGAATATGATGCTATTTTATCTACTGGAGAAAATATTTCATCTAGTTTGATGGCACTACTGCTTCAAAAAGAGGGAATTAATGCAAGAAGTTGGCAAGGATGGCAAATTCCAATTAAAACTACTGATAATCACTCTAATGCACGAATACTTAGTATAGGCACTAAAAATCTGGAAGAAAAGTTTTTAGCAGGAATGCAGGTAGCAATAATCGCAGGATTTCAAGGAATTAGCACTAATAACCGTGTAACTACCCTTGGTAGAGGTGGATCAGATACAAGTGCAGTAGCTCTAGCTGCAGCAATAAAAGCAGAAAGATGTGATATTTATACTGATGTTGATGGAATTTATACCACAGATCCAAGAATTACATCTAATGCAAAAAAAATAGACAAAATTTCCTATGAAGAAATGTTGGAACTTGCATCACTTGGTGCAAAAGTTTTACAAACCCGGTCCGTAGAACTAGCAATGCAGTATAAAGTAAAATTACGTGTTCTTAATAGTTTTAATGAGGGAACAGGTACTATATTATGCGATGAGGAGGAAATAATGGAAAAACGAGTAGTGTCAGGAATTACATTCTCAAAAAATGAAGCAAAGCTTACTCTCCTAAGCGTTAAAGACAAGCCTGGAGTTGCTGGAATTGTATTTGATTGCTTATCTAAGGCTAACATAAATGTAGATATGATAATTCAAAATATATCTGATAATAATTTAACTGATGTGACCTTTTCTTGCCCTACTGATCAAGTCGATATGGCCAGAAGTTCACTAGAAAACGGAAAAAATAAGAATATTTTAGAATATAAAAAATTAGATGTGGATATAGAGGTTTCAAAAATATCCATAGTTGGCATAGGTATGCGTAGTCATTCAGGAATTGCACAAACTATGTTCAAAACATTAGGTGATGAAAATATAAATATAAAAGTCATCTCCACATCTGAAATTAAAATTTCAGTACTAATAGAAAGAAAATATCTTGAATTAGCTGTTCAAGTACTTCATGAGGCATTTGAACTTAGCAAGGTCTAACTTTATGACAAAGCCTAATAATAATAACTCAAGGATATTGCTTAAAAGACTTAAGAAAACTTTGTCTGAACTAGGAGAAGCTCAAGCTAGGCTTAATAAAATAGTTAAAATAATTGCAGATTCTATGAACTCAGAAGTTTGTTCTATTTATTTAATAAATAGATATAATATACTTGAACTTTATGCTACTGAAGGACTTCGTTCAAAAGCGGTACATTATTCACAACTGAATGTTGGACAAGGACTTGTTGGGAAAATAGCTGCCACTGCGGAACCAATAAAAACATCTCATGCAGCTAAAACAAAAGGATTTAGATATCTTCCCGAGACTGGTGAAGAAATTTATAATTCTTTCCTTGGTGTTCCAATTCAACGTTTAGGAAAAATACTTGGGGTTTTAGTAATTCAAAATCTTAAAAAACGTGAGTTCACTGAAGATGACGTTTATGGTTTAGAAATAGTAGCAATGGTTATAGCTGAAATGGCTGAATTAGGTGTTTTTACTAGTTCAGATGGTAGTGATGAACTAAGCCAAGATAAAAAAAATCCATTGTCTATTAATGGGTTAGTAGGGAAAGAAGGTATAGTAATCGGAACTACAGTTTTGTTGGAACCACAAATTAAGATTCAAAATCCAATAGCTGACAACACAAAGCTTGAAAAGCTAAAACTAAAAAAAAGTATTAGTAAACTTAATAATCAGATATCTGAAATAATAAGTAAAAAACATTTCAAAAAGAAAGGGGATTTTCTAGAAATATTGGAAACACATAAACTTTTAATTGAAGACAGAAGTTGGATTAAAAGAATGGAGTCATCGATTGATAGCGGCTTATCTGCCATTGTAGCCGTAGAAAAAGAACAAACAACTACAAAGTCAAGAATTGCAAAAGTTAAAAATTTTTATTTTAAAGAAAGACTTAATGAATTTTATGAAATATCAAATATTCTTCTAAAAATTCTCACAAATCAAAAAACTTATATCAATTTAGAGGGTATAAAAGAACCGATCTTGATTGCAAGAAATATTTCTCCTCTAGAGTTAGTTTCTTTAAGACATCAATTAAAAGGTATTATATTGGAAGATGGTTCAGTGGGAAGCCACACAACTATAGTATCTAGAGCATTAAACATTCCACTTTTAGTTCAAACAAAAGATATTATAAACAAAATGTCAAATGGTGATAAGATAATATTAGATGCTGAACAAGGATTAGCATATTTAAGACCTGATAAAACTATCTCAGAGCTATATATAAGTAAATTAAAATTAAGGAATAAAGCTAAAAAAACATTTTTGGCATCAAAAAATCTTGAAGCAAAAACTCTCGATAATAAAAAAATTTTTTTAATGATGAATGCCGGTTTGATGGCCGACTTACCCTCGTTAGACGACTCGGGAGCAGATGGGGTAGGCTTATACAGAACTGAACTACAATTTTTAATTAGTAATAAAGTTCCTAAGAGAGCTGAACAAGCAGAAATTTATTGTAAAGTGTTAGATAGTGCAGGTGCAAATCCTGTCTTTTTTAGAACATTAGATATAGGAAGTGATAAAATACTACCAACTATTACTCCAGAAATTGAACCTAACCCAACTTTAGGCTGGAGAGCAATCCGCCTTACTTTAGAAAGGTCAGGTGTCTTTAAAATGCAAGTTCAGGCATTAATTAGAGGGGCTAAAGGCAGAAATTTGAATATTGTTATTCCACTAGTAACAGAAATAAATGAATTTTTAAAAGCCAGAGACATCATATTAGATGAAATAAATAGAGAAAAAAAGAGAAACCGAATTGTACCTAACTTAATACAAATAGGAGCAATGCTAGAGGTTCCCAGTCTTGCATTTGCACCAAGTTTATTTTTTAAAAGTGTTGATTTTCTAATGGTAGGTGGGAACGACCTAAAACAATTTTTCTTTGCTGCTGATCGTGAAAATGAAAAGGTTCGAAAAAGATACGATATGTTAAGTACAAGCTTTTTATCATTTCTAAAATTAATTGTTAAAAAAAGTGAAAAATATAAATTACCACTAAGTTATTGTGGTGAAGATGCTGGAAAACCTATTGAAGCTTTAGTGCTTTGTTCTTTAGGGTTCAAAACCTTGTCTATGCAACCAAACTGTATTGCTCCAGTTAAGTCCCTATTAAGAAATATAAAATTATCAGAAATAAAACAAATTGTAGACTATGCACTAGAGGCAAACTATGAAACAGTCAGAAACCAAGTTGTTGAATATTTAGAAGAAATTAAGTATATCCAAACTGTTTAAAAAAATAAGTTATTTATTGACAAAATTTCACTACTCTACCTTCTACACCCTTAAAAGAATTTTGTTCCAATTCATGCAACAATATTCTTTTTGAATCTGTAGGTGGGGGAAATTTTATATTATTTTCATTTTGTTGAAAGAATCCAAAAGATTTATAGTAGTCAATATCGCCGATTAATATTGCCCTTTTCCAACCATATTTTTTTGATATTTTTATTGAGTGATTAATCAAGTAAGCCCCTAAGCCCTCTCCTTGAAAAGTAGGATGAATAGCTATTGGACCTATTAAAAGTGATATTTGTTTTTTTTCTCCTATTAAAACAGGCC
>CACMNE010000008.1:0-57495 GCA_902614945.1 uncultured Alphaproteobacteria bacterium | reverse complement strand
AAGTTTGAATCCACCAGCGCTTACTAAATTAAGATTTATAGTTGATCCACTTGCTGCCGAAATAATAGTTGCCTCACCAGCATTGCTCGTAACATTAGTTGCAGTAAAATTTGAAACATCCTTTGATTCAGCAACAGCACCACTACTGACTATAAGAACGTCACCAGTATTGAGGTCACTTATTTCTACAGAACCTGAAATAACTGCAAACTTATCATTCCCACCGTTACCAGTCGCTGTGGAAGATGGTAAAGTAACTGTCAAATTATCATCACCAGAAGTACCAGTTATAGTAGAAGATTGAGAGGAAGATGCACCGCCGCCGCCGCCGCCGCCGCCGCCGCCGCCGCCGCCGCTGGCTCCAGTGCTAGTGGATGTATTTGTAACAGTTGTTGTGTCAACCGCCGCATCAACTTTACTATCTTCTTGAAATTCAACAGTTGTTGTTCCTGAACCTGATATTTCATTTTGTGCTGCAGTTAATACCTGACTAGAGAGTTGTGTATCTAAACTAAAAATTGATTTTGACTCTTCAGTAGTTAAATCAGAAGCAGTATCGATCTTCTGATTAACATTTTCTATAGCTTCTATTCCTTTTTCTAATACTGTTTCAAATGCATTACTTGATGTAACATTACTTGATAATTGCAAAATAGCGTTTGTTTTTATTTCATTAAGAACATTTGTATTAGATAAATTTAGAGAATCTGAATTATTACCATCATTTATTTCTGTAACAACAGCTGAAGATACAGCAGAAACAGCCTTATCAAAAGCTATATCTTTATTAGCTCCAGTACCCTCAGCAGCAGCAGCAATTGAAGAAACAGTAGCTATAATCTGAGATGCAACTTTTTCAGCAGTTAAAGCAATGTTTTGATCTACCCCTGGTGCAAAAGGATTAAAAGTAGTTATATCTACTCCAGGAAGCCCCAAAGCATTAGCAACATCACTTGAAGTTGTAGAAGGACTATTTTTACTAATTTCAACAAGTAAAGTTGTAGCTGGAGTAATTACACTAGAGCCTCCTGGTGCACTTAGCTTAAGTCCTTCAACATTTTCACCGGTAAACGAGTCTGTAGTTTGGGAATCTGCCAGAGATACTAAATTAGCGAGTGGATCATTAGAATTTAATGTAAAGCTTCCATCTGATGCTGTTCTAGTAGAGGGTTCTCCTATACTTAAAATACCATCATTATTGTAATCGGCAAAAACCACAGCATTATTTAATGGTCCTTTTACAACTGTACCAGTTAAAGCAGTTCCTGTGGATGGAGCTTGAGCTGTAGTAGTACCACCGCCCCCGCCACCGCCACCGCCACAATTTGCTAATACTAACATGGTTGCAGATAATATAAATTTATCTTTAAATCTTTTTGATTTAGCTACTGCTAAAACTTTGGGACTTAATGAGTTTTTAAATTTTTGTTTAAAATCCATTAAAATTACCACTGACTTATAGTTCTAGATTTAAAAATTAAAGTGGTTTTTGTTTTGATTTTATTAAATAGTTCATTCAACTTTATAAAAAGGAATCTTAATAAGTTGAATTTATACTCTTCAAATAATGAGAGAAAACGTTTTAAAGAAAATAAAGCTTGAAAGCTTGTCATAGCAAAAATCCGGAATTCGTTAAACATTTCACGAACTAAAATAACGACAAACTAATTCAAATCTTTAGCTTTAATTTTTATAATTATAGTTTGAAAATGATCTTGCTCTAATTCTATAAAATAGAATATCAATAATCTTTACCAATAATTTGGCAAAATTCTGACCACTCTCTTTTTCCCATGCCAGATGTTTCTTGGCAAACGTCTTCTCCACCTAGTATTCTTTTTATGCAAGATAAACCATTTGCGGATAATTGACTGCTGTTTAATTGATACTGCTCAAAAGCTTCATAAGCAAAAGGAACCCAAGATTTTATTATTTTTGCGATTGCTTCTGCGTAAACCCTTATTTCATATTGTGCGTGTTTATCATTTCTCAACCTGATAAAATTAAAGAGATTATGTAGATCTGTTTTCCAATACCATTGAGTATAAATATTTGTAGGTAAATTCATTCTAGCTAATTCCCTAGCTAGACCTTTTTTATTGTCTCGGGAAAGCATTTCTTCATAATTTTCGTAATTTCTCAAACTATCATTTTTAAGAATTTCAATAACCCTGCTTGCTTCTTCTTCATCTAATATTTCACCACGACCTTGATTATTTGAACTAGACTGAGAGGCTAAGTTTTCAAATTTTGGGATATAAAATTCTTTATCTAATATAGAATATCTTGCTGAATATTCATTAACGTTTGCTGTCCTATGTCTTATCCATTGTCTAGCAACAAAAACAGGTAGTTTTATATGAAATTTCACTTCACACATTTCAAATGGAGTTGAATGCCAATGTCTCATTAAGTAAAAAATTAATGATTTATCATCTCGAGATTTTTTTGTGCCTTCCCCATATGAGACTCTAGCCGCCTGAACTATTGAAGCATCATTACCCATATAGTCTATAACTCTTATAAAACCGTGATCTAATATTTCATTAATTCTGTAAAGATTATCCTCCATTCCTTTAGATATGGATCTTCTTGTTTGATTAGCATTATTTCTTTGATTTTGAATATCTTTTTTTTGCTCTTCTGATAAAGTCATTTTAATTCCAAGATAAATAGATTCGGGTTTTAAGAGTTATTGATTTATAAACTGAGGATTTGATAAAATGAAGGTAAAATATTTACATACTATGGTTAGAGTAAAAAATATAGAGGAGTCTAAGAAATTTTATTGTGATTTGTTGGGACTAAAAGAAATAAAAAGAAAAGAGAGTGAAGAAGGTAAATTTACTCTTGTTTTCTTGGCTGCCCCAAATCAAGATGATATAGCTTTAGAATTAACTTATAATTGGAATACTAATGAAATTTATTCAGAAGGACGAAATTTTGGCCATTTAGCATTTGAAGTATCCGATATTTATGAAATTTGTATAAGACTACAAAAAGCTGGAGTAATAATAAATAGACCACCTCGAGATGGAAGAATGGCTTTTGTTCGTTCGCCAGATAATATTTCAATAGAATTACTTCAGACTGGAAATCCCCTAGAAATACAAGAACCATGGATTTCTATGAAGAGTATTGGTCATTGGTAATACTTGAAAAAAATAAAAATATATAGCATAATGAATAGTTCTTTGAACTATGGTGATAAACGCGCATGTAATAAACGGATCGGACCCGGGGGCGGTACCCGGCGGCTCCACCATAAATTTAGGGGGCCGAAATAGGATCGACGAACGTCTAAAGATGTTAGCTTTTACTCGGCGGGATTGCCACCGTTATCGGCGCAAAAATAATAATTGCAAATGACAATTATGCTCCAGTAGCGATTGCTGCCTAAGTAGTAATTTAACTGGAAATTAAGTCCAATCTTCTAGCAAAGATTGGCGGGGTTGTAGGCACCTGGCAACAGAAGCCTACACTTATGTAGTATGTTACATTTTGATATAGTGAGTAGATTTTGGATACAACATGACTTTAAATATAAATTACGAACAGCTTATTAAAGATTCTCTTAAGGTAGCTATTAAAGAACTGCTGAAGAGTATTTCAAAAGAAGGTCTACCAGGAAAACATCACTTCTTCATTTCCTTTATTACTAATTTTCCAGGAGTTGAAATTTCAGAATGGATGATAAAGGACTACCCAAACGATATGACTATTGTAATACAGAACTGGTTTGAAGACTTACAAGTTGATGACCAATATTTCAGTGTAGTTCTAAATTTTAAAAATAAACCTGAAAAAATGAAAATACCTTTTGCTTCAATAATAAGTTTTTCTGATCCCTCAGTAAATTTTTCTTTGCAATTTGAAAATTCTATTACACAAAATTTAGAACCTTTGACTAACTCAAAGGAAAATAATTATAAGTCTAAATCTTCTAATGATGATTTACATACTGAAGAAAAAAATAATGTAATCCAATTTGAAGAATTTAAAAAATCAGATAAATAAATTTAAAATAGAAAAATTATTCTCATGACAAATTATAGAATTGAAAGCGATAGTTTTGGAGATTTAAAGGTACCAAAAGATAAGTACTGGGGAGCTCAAACTCAAAGATCTATATTAAATTTTCCTATAGGTTGGGAAAAACAGCCTATTTCTATTATTAAATCTCTAGGAATTATCAAAGCTGCGTGTGCTAAAATAAATATTTTGCAAGGCAAAATAGACCCTACAATTGGTGAAGCAATTATTAAAGCAGCATTAGAGGTATCAGCTGGAAAATTTAATGATCATTTTCCATTAGTTATTTGGCAAACTGGATCAGGTACTCAATCAAATATGAACGCTAATGAAGTAATTGCGAACAGAGGTATAGAATTGCTTGGAGGAGTAATAGGATCTAAATCCCCAATTCACCCTAATGATCATGTGAATTTATCGCAAAGTTCAAATGATACTTATCCTACAGCAATGCATATTGCTGTTGCAACTACAGCACTTGAATTAACTATCCCAGCTCTAGAAGAGCTCTTAAAAGCTCTTGATGAAAAAGCTATTTCTTTTTCTAAAATAATTAAGATTGGAAGAACACACACACAAGATGCAACTCCTTTAACCCTAGGACAAGAATTTAGCGGTTATGCACAGCAGGTTAAAATGGGGTTAAAAAGAATAAAAAATTCTCTTAATGATGTTTTTTTTCTTGCACAAGGCGGTACAGCTGTTGGTACAGGCATAAATACTAAGAAAGGCTTTGCAGAACTTGTTGCTAAAGAAATATCTGATTTAACAAATCTTCCATTTATTTCTGCTCCAAATAAATTTGAAGCTTTAGCAACACACGATGCGCTAGTTAATTTTTCAGGATCATTAAGAGGAATGGCAACATCAATATATAAAATATCAAATGATATTAGATTTCTCGCTTCGGGGCCTAGATGTGGTTTTGGTGAACTTAATTTACCAGAAAATGAGCCTGGAAGTTCTATTATGCCCGGTAAAGTAAATCCAACACAAATAGAAGCTCTAACTATGGTTTGTTCACATATCATTGGTAATGATACAGCAGTTGGATTTGCTGGAAGTCAAGGTCATTTTGAATTAAATGTTTTCAAACCAGTAATTGCTTACAATGTTTTACAATCATTGCAATTATTAGGAGATGCAACTTATAGTTTTACATTAAGGTGTTTAAAAAATATAAGCCCCAACGAAAAGAAAATATCCGACTTAATGTGGGGTAGTTTAATGCTAGTAACAGCCTTAGCTCCCCAAATAGGCTATGACGCAGCAACAAAGATTGCTAAAGCGGCACACTTAAATGGAACAACATTAGAAGATGAAGCAATAAAATCAGGCTTAATAGATAAAAAAACATTTGCTGATATTGTTAGACCAGAAAAAATGATCAATCCTTCGAATTAATAAATAAGTTATTCAGCAGCATTTAAATTTAAATTATTTAGTTTACTCAATTTATTATATATCTTATTTCTATGTACATAATGATCATCTATTGATTTAATTTTAACTGGACCAAAACCCAATACCTTGCTAGGTAATCTAGCAATCTCTATTAATAATTCTTTATTTTTGTTATTAAAATTTTTGAAAATAAATTCCAAATCTTTTTCATAACTTATTAATAGTTGTCTCTCCATTTTTCTTTCTTTTGATAAACTAAAAATGTCAAATATTGAGTTGCGAAGTGGCTTTAAGTACATCAAAAGATAAAAAATAATATATATCCAAGCTCCAAATTTAAATTTTTTAGGTCTACCATTGACTTTAATAAAATTTAAAATTGGTGGTGCTAAGAAAAAATTTAAATTCTTATAATTTTTAAAGTTTAAATCTAAATTTTCCTTAAGGTACTTTACATGAAGACGCGCAACTTCATATTCATCTTTATTGTAAAGTACATTAAAGTACCCATCGGAAACTGCTTTTCCAAGCTTCTTATCTATCTCAAGTGATTTATTTACTTTTTTTACAAATTTATTAACAATATGACTACCACCAAACTCTGCCAATCTTGATTTTCTTAATTGAAAAGTATTAGCATTTTGGAGTTTTTGTTCTTCAGTTCGAACATCATTAGTACTTATATTTTTATTTAAGTTATCAATATAACATTTTCTACCAAGATTAAACGCATTTAAATTCATCATATATTTTTTTGAATTAATCTTAATCGCTGAAAAAATAGATTGTAATTTCAGAGGTATTAATCCCGCTTGAAATGCGTATCCAAGAAGAACTAAATTTGAATAAATAGTATTATCTAAATTAGATTTCGCAATTTCAGTAGAATTTATAAACCAGGTAGATTTTTTATTGAAATTAGAAATAAGAGATAGTTTCATATTATTTGACTTTATTTGTAATTGTGGATTTCTAGTAAAATCCCCTGTGATTAATTCATTACTGTTACAGATAAGTGCAGTTTTGAATCTATTTGACAAAGAAAGAGTTTTTTCAGCAGCAGTCACTACTAAATCACCTCCAATAACAACATTAGCCTGACCAGAATCTACTCTAATAGAATTAATTTCATTAGAGGAATTTGATATTTTGCAGTGAACATGAACTTCTCCTCCTTTTTGGGCTAAACCTGCCATTTCCATAATTCCAACATATTTTTTTTCTGTTTTGGCTGCTAAGGCTAGAATTGTCCCCATTGTTACAACACCTGTTCCACCAATTCCTGTAAAAACAATGTTATAAGTACTTTCATATTCAAAATTAATTTTGGGTTCTGGAATTTCTTTAAATTTTAAATTTGAAGGTTTTTCTTTTTTTAAATTTCCTATTTCTAGTGATACAAAACTTGGACAAAATCCATTTAAACAAGAGAAATCTTTATTACAACTAGATTGGTCAATATATCTTTTTCTGCCTAATTTAGTTTCTAATGGAAGTATTGCCACACAATTTGACTGTATTCCACAATCACCACAACCTTCACAAACTTCTGGGTTAATATATAATGTTTCTTTAGGATTTGGAAAAGTACCAAGCTTTCTTCTTCTTCTTTTTTCGGCGGCACAAGTTTGGATATAAACTATAGCCGAAACTCCTTTTATTTTCTGTAGTGCCTTTTGGACATCTAATAATTTTTCTCTAGGTTTTAGCTCAACAAGATTTTTATAAGATTTAAAATCAATTTCTTCTTTGGGATCATAAACACCAACTATTTTTTTAACCCCAAAAGCATTTAATTCTCTAATTATTTTCAAAGGATCTAAAGAGCCATCATTTCTTTGACCACCAGTCATTGCTACTGCGTCATTAAATAGAATTTTATAAGTGACATTAACTCCAGCTGCTATAGCAGCCCTAATTGCTTGGAGCCCAGAGTGATTATAAGTTCCATCTCCAATATTTTGAAAAATATGATCCCTTTTAGAAAATTGTGCTTCACCAATCCAATTAGCACCTTCTCCACCCATATGAGTATATCCAACTGTAGATCTATCCATCCACTGAACCATATAATGACACCCAATACCTGCATATGCTCTTGAACCTTCTGGAATTACGGTAGAGCTATTATGAGGACATCCAGCACAGAAATAAGGTTTTCTGGAATCGTAATTTATTTTTGATTGTATTAAGGAACTCTCTATTCCTTCAGAAGAACTTATTTTTTTTAATTTTTTGTTTGTAGTTTTATAAACAAATGAAGAAATTACTTTTACAATTTGGTTAGGGTTTAGAGAATAAGAGGATGGAAATAACTTATTCCCGTTTTCATCAAATTCTCCATATACATTTGGACGTTTATTTTCATTAAAAAGTATATTTTTTATTTGATCTTCTAAAATTTTTCTTTTTTCTTCAATTATGATTATAGTTTTTAAATTTTTAGCCCAAGTTTTAAAATTTTGATCTTCTAAAGGCCAAATAACTCCTATTTTATAACAAGTTATACCTAATTCTCTGCATTTATTTTCATTTAAACCCAAAATGGCTAATGAACTCATTAAATCAAGCCAATTTTTCCCAGCAGAGACTATTCCTATGGTAGATTTTTCGTTTCTAAATAAACCTTTGTCGATATTATTTTTTCTAACAAAATACTTAACTGCAGGAAGTTTTTGATTATGAATTCTCTCTTCTTGTTCAAAAGGTGTATCGTTAAGCCTTATGCCAAATTTGCCAGAAAATTTTTCAGTTGTATCTTTATTAATAAATATATTAGTTGAATTAATATTTACAATTTCTCTTACTTCTACAGTATCTTTTATACATTTTAATCCCGCCCAAACCCCAGCAAATCGGCTTAATGACCAGCCATAAACAGAGTAATCAATAATTTCTTGGACGCCAGAAGGAGAAAAAATTGGTATCATGGAATCAATCAATCCATAATCAGACTGATGTAAGGTTGTTGAGCTTTCGCCTGTATGATCATCGCCCATTACCATGACAACACCACCAAATTTACTCGTTCCAGCTAGGTTAGCATGCCTCAAAGCATCACCTGATCTATCAACTCCAGGTCCTTTACCATACCATAAACCAAACACACCATCATGTTTTCCCTCACCATTGAGGTTGCTTTGTTGGGATCCCCATAGAGCAGTTGCTGCTAGATCTTCATTAAGAGCTTCATGAAAAAAAATGGATTTTTCTGCTAAAAATGAATTTGATTTGTTGAATTCTTGATCTACACTACCCAATGGTGAACCCCTATAACCAGTTATATAACCGGCGGTATTTAATCCTAAAAATTCATCTCTTTCTTTTTGAATTAATGTAGCTTTAACTAATGCTTGTGTGCCTGAAAGTAATAATTCACTTACACCAATGTTAGAGCCTAAGTTATTTTTTAAGATTTCATCCCCCAAAGAACTACCCATATTTAAATTCTATTTTGAATAAATTAAAATTACTGCTATGAAATTTAATTAACAAGTAACAATAAGATATTGCTTTACAACAATCAATATTGATAAGAAAAAAATATAATAATTTGGTTAAATTTAATGAGATACAAAAAAAATTTATTTTATAATATTTTAGATGATATCTTGGTATCTTTTATTTTTTTCACAGTGCTACCATTGCTTAGATATATAAGTAATAGTGAAAATCCAAATTATACAAGATCACAATGGGCATTCCCATTAGTAGGAATATTTATAGGTTTAGTTACAGTATTAATAGTAAAATTTTCTTTTTTTATTGGTCTAAATTTAGTAATTGCATCAACATTAGGAGTTTTGTTTAATATTTATATACTTGGATTTTTGGGCAATCGACAAGTAAGTAATTTTTCACAAAAACAATATAGTGATAATTTGAGAATTGGAAGTAAAGAAACAAAAAACCAGTTATTTTTATTTTTTTTAATTTTCTTGAAAATACACTTAATAGCTGAATTATTTATAGTTGAAGGATTTACATTTATCATAATTAGTTGCTATTCATTAGGGACCTTTTCAATTGTTTTAATTAGAAAAATATTCTACTCATACAGTGATGAAAATTTCTCAACGATGATAGGTAAGTCATCAAATAAAAACCTTTTACTTTCTACATTTATAGTTCTTTTAACTATTTTCCCTTTAGGATTACTGATAACAATTATGTTGTTAATTGTAGTTTATTCTATAGCATTTATTCTTAATATTTTTCTAACTGGTTTTGGTAATAATAAAAACAAAAAACCATTAGGAATCTACACTCAAATAGTAGAAATTATTTCTTTAATAATTTTGAATATTTGGTTTATTATTTAAAAATATTATTATTTCTGGTTTTAGAATTAAATTAAGACTTTAATAATAAATGAAATTTTCAAAAATTGAGATATTTCATATTAAAAATGGAATAATTTTTGCAATCACAAATATACAATACTTATTAGTACTTCGTTAAGTATTTTATTTAAATATAATTTCTAAACTTATTCAAATTAAGTGAATTTAATATTAAAATCTATGAACAATATTTCAAATAATTTTAATCCTCCTAAAGAAGATTTAGATACTCTTATTAATCTCTATCAAAATGGTAGACTTCAGGATGTTTTAGATCAATCTGAACAAATGATTTTAAAATATTCTTATTCTTTTTTCTTATATAACTTAAGAGGAAGTGCTAACGCATTATTGAAAAGATTTGATGCAGCCGTAGAGTGTTACAAAAATGCAATAAGATCAAACCCTAATTACGCAGCTGTTTATAATAATTTAGGAAATGTTTTCAAAGAAACAGGAGAATTAGAATTAGCAACAAATAATTATAAACAGGCAATAAAAATAAGACCTAATTATTCTGAAGCTTATTTTGGACTAGGTTTAGTTTTAGAAGAAGAGGAGAAATTTTTATCTGCAATAAAAAATTATGAAAATGCGCTTATACATAAACCTAATTATCCTGAAGTTTTTTTTAACTTAGGTAATGTTTATAGAAAGAGTGGGGATTACAAAATAGCCATCAAAAACTATAAAAAAGCTACCAAACTTAGAAAAAACTACTATGAGGCTTATTGCAATTTAGGAAACTCTAAAAAGGATCTTGGAGATGTTAAATCAGCAAGATTTTATTATAAAAAGGCACTAAAAATTAATCCAAATGATTTTGAAACTATGTGGAATATGCATGGAGTTTCTCTTTCTTTAAATGAGGCCATAAAATGGTTATCAGAGTGCTTAAAAGCTGAAAAAAGATGTTTGAAAGCTGAATTAATGCTTTCAGCACTGAAGTATTTAAAAAATGATAAATTTGATTTCAATCGATTAAGAAAAACAAATTTGAAAAAACATCCATTCATGAGATCTTTTTGCTGGTTATTTCAATTGGAAAATACTCCAAAATTATTTTTTGATAAATTTAACCTTTTTGATTATGTAATTCAAAATAGCATATCAGATAGACCATTTTATGAATTTGGTGTTTGGAAAGGAGTTTCATTTGAATATATATTAAAAAGTATAAAAAAAGGTTTTGGATTTGATACTTTCACCGGCTTACCAGAAAATTGGTATAATGAAAAAGTAGGTACATACTCAAACAATGGAGTTATTCCTAAATTGAAAGGAGGAAAGTTTATTGAGGGAATTTTTAAAGATACATTACCAAAGTTTTTTTCAAAAAAAAGAGCATTAGCTTCAATAATAAATTTTGATGCAGATTTATACTCTTCAACTCTGTGTGCTTTAGAAAATTGTAAAAAAATTATTGATGATCATACAATAATAATTTTTGATGAGTTTCTTATGAGCGATAAATGGGAGGAAGATGAATATAAAGCATTAAATGAATTTTGTGTGAACAATAATTTATCATATAAAGTAATAGCTGTATCGTTGTTTTCTAAACAGGTGGCTGTAAAAATAGTAAAATATTAATAAGTATGTTCCTTAATAAATAAGGAATTTAATACTTGGAAACCTTGAATCTAATAATCGCAGCTAATACTGCTTCTTCGTAAAAAAAAACATATATATATGATACATATCGAGATAAGTTGGTATGTCTCTCGCCTACCCGCCTCTCATATATTTACTTTATAAAGAGATAAAGGTCTTTCTGGCAACAGAATTGGTACATTCCAGCAAATGCTCTTGGATTAGATTCTTCATATATTTGCCATTAATCCTATTCAAGGGTATCTTCTTTGTTTTTATTGGTCAGCTTAAAGTATGTAACTTTTTTATAAACTCAAAACTGGAGAACTTTAGTCTCAACTTATTCAAATAATCTTTTATTAATTGTATAGTTATCCTATGTTCTTATACATGAAAAACAAGGTCTCTAAATTTACTCAAACTATAAAAGTAAGAAAATTTAGTAAATTGCTTATCATACGCTTTATCTGTTTTTTTATTATATTTCGAAAAGACCTCATTTTTATGTCGCTTGATCCAATGCTTTTTTGACTTAATTCCTCTTTTATTTTAACAATATGTTGTCTAGCTAGTTCACTGTACAAACCAATTTCCATTAGCCCACCTGGTTTCAGGCAATCTGTAAGTACTTTCTATCCTATCATGGTATCATCCATATGATTCAAAGCGCAAGGTTATTTATAGATGTTGTTAATGCGTAAAAATTTGGGATGCAAAATTAAACTTAATGAAATGAAAGACAACCAAGCAAATGAACAATATACTGGATTTGCTAAACTCATAACTTTATAGCTTAATAGAGTAATAGTTGTTTTAAATCAAACAACTCTTTGCAATTATTTTATCAAAAACTTCTAATATTTATTATACTATAATATTAGGTCGTTTAACTCATTAAAAGTTAACAGTAGTGAAGTATTTAACTTACAATAAATCAAGCATTAATGAAGGTCGCTGAAGTCCATGAAGCTGGTTAGGTAAAAGAGGCTGATCTAATGTAAGTTCCTTATAAATGATATTTTATATTTTTAAAGGTTTTATCATATTGCGATAGGTATGAAGCTCGTTAAGTGTATTCCAGCGTTCGATCAAACCTGATCTTAGATACAAATATGATCCTGAGCTCATAAACTGCTCAAAACTCATCTTCGTTTTCTTTGTAATCCTCTTCTCAAAATCAAACATCTGATCAATCATAGGCCTAACCTTTTGTAGATCTTCTTTGAATTTACCTGTGTTCTCCTCCACATAGCCAAAGCGCACACTAAACGGATAAAAAAGTGTACGTAGGATATACTGATCATTTTCACTAAAAATTGAACCGACTTTACGATTTATAGATGTCTTCCCAAAAGGATCCATACCATCTTTTAAATAATCCGGACTGCCTGGATCGCCCCACCATTTCTTGCCCTGTACCGTCATTTCATAAAGGCTTTCAACCTCTTGGATACCCATCCAATCACAAAGAGCGCGAATGGTCTTCTGAGGGTACTCCTTTAAATCTTCAAGACGCACTCCAATAGAACGCTTTCTTTTATAAACGATATTGTCTATCTCAAAAAGCATATTTAAAAGCCGTTCTGCCAAATCAAAATAATTGCTAGAAGAAAATTGCTCGCTAATCCAAGATTCGCAACTCTGTATTGGTTCACGCACTGCTACTATCCAGTTAGCTTCTGGAGTAGACCTTACAAAGTTAAGCGTAGCACGAGTGCTTGGATTATGGATGTGATAGAAGATTAGATCTTTGTTATTTTGATCGTTTATAGCCTTATCAAATGCAGAATGAACCAATTTAAAAAAGATCAAAGCATCTAACCTATCATAATAAGACATTAGGCGGTTCAGTTCTGATCGGAATATTGTTTTATCTACCCTTAAGACTTCGTTCCGTTCACCCCCAACATTTGTCATACCATCTTTTTGGCCAATACTGCTAATATAATTTTTACCAGTAGTTTCTATTGGAACAGGCGACGAGGCATCAAATAAAACTTCATAGATCGATATGAAACGATCTACCATTTCACCCCATCCGGCAGATATTATCTTTTCCCAAGTAGAGTGAGAAAAGTACTCACTAAGATAAACACTGGGCAACGTAGAGACTTCTGGATGCCCATCAATAAGGCTGTGAAGTAGTCCCGTTCCACTTCTTCCAAAGTGAACAAGTGCAACCACTTTATCTGGTAAAGCTTGTGTCTGATTATTGAGGTTTTTATCAAATGTAGGGTTTTGGATAGATATGTTCTCTACACTTGAAAGGCTTTTTAATGCTTCATCAAAATAATTTTCCTCACTCTCTCGACCACAGTGAAGCCTATACTGCAAAATACCATATGCAATATTAGCAACCACAGATCCGCTGTCCTTCAGATCATATAGATCAAGTGCTTTTTCCAAAGAAATCTTCGTTTTAATTGCTTGCAATGGAAAATAAATATTATTCCAAGCATCAACGAGATCATGCTGGATTGAAATAGCCTTAGTAAAAGCTTCAATAGCATCTTCTATTCTTCCCTGATCTTGAAAGGCAATACCTAAGTTGTTGAAGGCATCAGCAAAATCCGGTTTTAAGGTTATCGCTTTATTATAACTTTTTTCAGACTCTAGATGGTTACCCAAATCATTAAAAATGCTACCTAAGTTATAATAAGCTTCTGCATAATCAGATTTTAATTGTATTGCCTTTTTAAAATTTAAAATAGCACTTCTAAATTTAGCTTTATTTTGAAAAAATATTCCCAAATTATAATAAGCTTCAGCAAAATCCGGTCTAATTTCAATTGCTTTTTTAAAACTTGCCCTAGCTTCATCAAATTTCTTCTCAAGAAATAAGATTTCACCCAAATTATTATAAGAACCTGAATGATCAGGATTAATTTTTATAGCATTTTTATAGCACTTAATAGCCTCTTTATGATTATTTTCTTCTTTGAACGACATGCCTAAGTTACAATAAGCATCTGCAAAATTAGGATTAATTTTTAAAGCTTTGCTATAAAATATTATTGCATCTTTAAAATTACTATTATGATGATATGCAATACCTAAATTATTTAGGTAATCAGGATTATTAGGGCTGAGTATGACCACTTTTTTAAAATATATGACAGAATTTTTAAATTTGTTTAATGCTAAATTGGTAGCTCCTAATATGTTTAAAATAATTGGTTGGGAATGATAAGTAGTTTTTAAAATTTTCTCTTGAGCAATAATTTGAGAAAACTTTCCACTCTGATAAAGCAATAATAAGTTCTTTATAATTTCTTCATGATCTTTTGTTTGAATTATTTTTTTCAGCATTAGCACTAATTTGTCAAATTCTACAAAAACTTTTGAGCAAAAAATATGCCAATAATACTAAACCACGTTTTAAAGAAAAATTATTTTAATAATGATAATATTCAGCAACTGACTATCACATTTGATAGTTATATATTCCTAAAGTAACTTACTTTGATGTATATAAGAAAAAATTGTAAGCATGGTGGAGGGGATAGGATTCGAACCTATGTAGGGTTGCCCCGACGGAGTTACAGTCCGTTGCATTTGACCGCTCTGCCACCCCTCCCTTAAAATCTTGTTGTTATATAAAGTTAACGTATGTATTATTGTATTTGTATTAAATTTTTAAAAGATTTATTCAAGCTTTTTTTATATTTTTTTGATTTTTTACCATATGCGAATACTAATAACCATAATATTTATACTTTCTTCTAGTAGCATAAATGCAGAAACATGTCAGTGGTGGTTCCAAAGATATGGTTGGAAAAATTTCACTTTAAGTAAAGTAGAACAATGTCTAAAAAATGGTTCTCCAGTAATTCCAGATGTAGACGGCGGAGAGAGTCCTCTTCACTTAGCAGCTGAGGTTAATAATGATCCTGAAGTTTTGTTAAGGCTGATTAGAGCTGGTGCTGAAATAAATGGAATAACAAAAAAAGGATGGACTCCTCTTCATAGTGCAGCAAGATTTAATCCCAATCCAGAAATTCTTTTAACATTGATTGATGCTGGGGCAGATATTGATGCCAAAACTAATTCTGGAAAGACATTTATATTCTGGATGGAAAAAAATTCTAAATTGAAAAAAACAATAGGTTATCTCGAATTGATAAATTTATACGATTTGTCAAAGTAAAATAAATTAAACAATTTTATTATTGGTTCGTTATAATTACTAATAATTAAGTTTCATATTTATGTGCCAATACTGACTTTAGCCAAGTTTAAATACTTGGCTTTTTTTTTTATTTTGTTGTATAATAAAATATAATTACATCATTTACTAACATGATAAAAAATAAAATCCATAAAATAAAAAAAAAATACTCCAAAAAAAACAATTTTAACTCAGATAAAAAAATTTGGCTTTATGGTTACCATTCTGTGAAAGCTGCTTTAGAAAATATTAACCGCAAAAAATATCAACTGATATGTACAAAAAATGCTTTAGATAAATTAGGTGAATTAGCAAAAAATTTAGAAATTCGAACTACCATAATAAATAGTAAAGAATTTTATAAGTTTTTAAGTGAAAATTCTGTACATCAAGGATTAGCTTTAGAAGTCGAACCTTTAAGATTTAATGAGTTAGATGAAATTTTATTATCGAAAAGTGATAATGACGTAATCATTGTTCTAGATAGAATTAAAGATCCACAAAATGTAGGAGCAATAATTAGGACAGCAGAAATTTTAGGTTGTAAAGCAATAATAGGATCGACCTACCATTGTGCACAAGAGTCTGGAAGCTTAGTAAAAGCGGCCTCGGGTGCATTCGAAAAATTACCTTATTTAAATGTTACAAATATATCTAATACTATTGAAATTATAAGAAAAAATGGTTTTTTAATAGTTGGACTGGATCATAGCGGAAAATATTCAATAGCTGATTTACTTAAAAAATTGAAAAAACAACCAATAGCGTGTATCTTGGGATCAGAAGAAAGAGGCATGAGGTATTTGACTAAGCAAAAATGTGACCATTTAGTAAAAATCAATACTTATAGTGATTTTAATATTTTAAATGTTTCAAGTGCGGCTGCAATCAGTTTGTTTGCTATTAGAGAACTACTATGACCCAAAAAATACTTGATGACAATGAACTTCGTACTCTGTTTAAAAAAATAAATTCCATAGTCATGATAGGTGTATCAGCAAGTCCACTAAGAGCCTCTTATTTTGTAGCAAGATATTTTGTATTGAGGGGGATTTCCGTAATTCCAATTAACCCAAATTATGAGGGAAAAAAATTGTGGGGAGAAAAAGTTTTAGGAAAAATTTCTGACATTGATCCTGATAAAAGAGTTGATTTGATTGATGTATTTCGACCATCAAAAGAAGTTCCAAATATAGTTGAAGATACTGTAAAATATCTAAAACCACTAGGGTGTAAAACTGTGTGGATGCAAATTGGAATTAAAAATAATAAAGCAGCACTTATTGCAAAAAAAAATGGAATGAACGTTATAATGGATAAATGCCCAAAAATTGAAAACCAAAGATTATTTGGTGAATTAAGAGTAGCAGGTTTTAACACAAGAATAATATCTTCAAAAATTGATTTATAGAAAAATTTAATGATAAGAAGTAAATATAAATTTGATACATTACAAATTCATGCTGGATCAAGACCAGACCCATCTACTGGAGCTCGCCAGGTACCTATATACCAAAATACTGCATATGTTTTTAAAAGTATACTTCATGCTGAAGCTTTGTTTGATCTTAAAGAGTTAGGTCATATATATTCTAGATTGTCTAATCCTACAGTATCGGTTCTACAGGAAAGAATCGCAACTTTAGAAGGAGGTATTGGGGCTGTATGTTCATCATCGGGACATGCTGCACAACTATTAGCATTGTTTCCATTAATGTCACCAGGTGACAATATAATAGCGTCTTCAAGACTTTATGGCGGTACAATTCAACAATTTTCTAATACAATTAAAAAATTTGGGTGGGAAGCAAAATTTGTTGATATTGATAAAATTGAACATGTAAAACAGTCCATTAATGAAAAAACAAAAGCCATTTTTTGTGAAAGCATCTCAAATCCAGGAGGTCATGTTACCAATCTTATGGAGGTTGGAAAATTATCTAAAAGATTTAAAATTCCACTAATTGTTGATAACACTGCAGCATCACCATTTCTATGTAACCCCTTCAAATTTGGAGCAGATCTGATTGTTCACTCAACAACAAAATATATGTCTGGCAATGGAACATCTTTGGGTGGTGCAGTAGTAGATAGTGGAAATTTTAATTGGTCAGAAACTGGAAAATTTAAATCACTTTCAGAAGAGGAACCAGCATATCACGGATTGAAGTTTCATGACACTTTTGGACCATATGCATTTATTATATACAGTATTGCTGTTAGTTTAAGAGACTTAGGAATGACAATGGCACCACAGAATGCCTTCCAAACACTATTAGGATTAGAAACATTATCCTTAAGAATGAAAAAACACGTAAGTAATTCAGTTAAGATTGCTAATTGGCTTGAAAAGCACCCAAAAATAGAGAAAGTAACTTATGCTGGGCTTAAATCTTCACAATATTTTAATACAGCAAAATCAATTTTGCCTAAGGGAGCTGGAGCATTATTTACTATATCTTTAAAAGATGGTTATGAGGCTTGTATCAAAATGATTAATAAATTAAATCTTTTTAGTCACGTTTCTAATTTAGGAGACACTAGATCACTAATTATACATCCTGCATCTACAGTTCATCGACAATTAACTGAGGAACAACAAAAAAATGCTGGCTTGGCTCCAAATGTTATTAGACTTTCAATTGGAATAGAGGATCCGAAAGATTTGATAAATGATCTAAGAAATGCTTTGGAATAATTTTTGAATGAAAAAATTTAAATTGAGGTATTAATTAGTAAAAATGACATATCCTAGAAAATTTTTTCTAAATTTAACAAGTAATTCAATTTCACTTGTTATGGAGCAATATCAAGAACAAAAGGTTCTACATAGCTTTGACCCAAATGAACCTGCAGCGAATGAGGAATTGAAAAAATTATTTCATTTAGCTAAAGCTCTTAATTATTACACTCCTGAAATAGAAATAAATCTTCCTGAAAATTTATTAAACAATGAAACCTTAATTACTAACAATCCAATCTCGCAAAAAGAAGCTATACGTTTAATCAATAAAAGAAAAGAAAATAATAAAAATGGCATTATATCTTTAACTACAGAAAACATTGGAACTAGGGCAACTTCTATTACTTATATTCAAGCTTCACTGATAAATGAGGTAAAAGAATTTGTAGAAAAAGCTGGTTTTTCAATCAAAAAATTTAATATTGGAAAATTTAGTTTTGAAAATAATAGAAATATTAAATTAAATTATCAAAGATATTTAAAACCTATTAAATTATTAAAATTAACAAGACTTTCTAGACCTTTTTATTCTTCTTTAGCTTTGGTTATTATTGGATTGTCAATTTTTTTATATAATAATGAAGAAAAGGTAACATACCAAATTCCATCAGTTAAAACAAATCTATACATAGATAAGATAGAACCTAATATAATTAATCAAAATAATAAATTAGACGTAAGAAATAATTTATTTGCATCCACTAAAATTTCATCGAAAGTAAAAATTTTTAGAGAAATTAATACTCTATATACCCCCCTAGAGTTAGATAGATTTAATAGTTTTTTTATGACAGATAATATCCATGACGATATAAATTTAGAATATAACCTTAATAACAGTAAAGATTTTTTATTTCAAAATGATGTAAGTCATAAAAAATTAAAAGCTGAAATTTTAAAAACAAGCGAAATAAAAAGAATAAATAATTTCAATTTGTTTAGAGTTTCATCTTTAGAAAATATGATTGATTATGAAAGTTTATTTAAAATTTTATCCGTTAAAAATAATTATATAACCAAAAATGGAGATAAATCTGATTTTAAAAAAATTATATCTTACTATGACCCAGGAATTATCAATCTAAACACGCAATTTAATAAAGATTTAAAACAAAAACTTGATGAAAAAATAATAAATAGTACCAAAGAAAAAAACAAGGCTGTCAAACAGCCTGATAAAAAACAAGAGACCTTTCCAGAGTTTGACCCATTATTAATTGAATATGCAATCAAGATTTCACCATACAAAAAACCGTCGATTATTGATAGCATAAGAATTCTTAGTGAACCTACTCTTTCAAGTGGTGCTATTATTTTTGTAAAAATTCCTAAAGAAAGACCAACTCATTTTAAAGCACTAAAAATTATAAAACCATCCCAAGTAAAAATTACAGCAAAAGCGACCAAATCACCAAGCATACCAGAAAAAGCATCCGTTGGTTATAATTCTACAAAAAGAAATTTTATAGATTTAGATAGAACAAATTTAATTGGAATTGTTGGCAAATCATCTAATCCAAGCGCACTTTTGAGATTATCAAATGGAAAAATAGTAAAGTTAAAAGTTGGTCAATGGTTTGAAGGTTGGAGAGTTTTTGCAATTGATAGAGATAAAATACATGTCGAAAATGGCTTCAAGCAAGAAATATTAAGAATGCCAGGTTAAAAAGCACCTTTGCTCTTTAATAAATAGAATAAAGATAGTTAAATCAATTCAAGGATTTAAATCTATCCACCTTGAATTTTGATTGCTAGAATTGACACAACTGTTAATAAATTTCATTATATGTAAACCATCTTCTTCATTAGGTAAAATTTTCTTAATTTTATCTTTATCTTTACTATCTCTTATTAATTCAGCAAAATCTGAGTAAAGCTGAGCAAATGCTTCTAAATATCCTTCTGGATGACCTGGTGGTATTCTTACGTTAGCAAAAGAATCTTTTGAAATAGAAAAACTTGCTCTTGTTAATATTTGCTTATGATGACCTACCTTATGAAGTTCAGCTTGATTTGGGTTTTCTTGATTCCATTTCAACGAACCTTTTTCTCCATATATAGAAATACTTAAATTGTTTTCTTCCCCTATTGCTATTTGAGAAATAGAAATTGAACCTTTAACACCATTTTCCATCCTCAATAAAATAGAAGCATCATCATCCAATTTTCTTCCTTTTACAAAGGTGGTTAAATCAGCAGCAACTGAAATTAACTTTACTCCCGTTATGAACTCTATTAAATGTAAAGTATGACTTCCTATGTCCCCTACTCCACCAGCAATACCACTCCTTTTTGGATCTGTTCTCCATTCTGCTTGCTTGTTAATTCCTGTATCTTCTTCTTTAGAACCTAACCAACCCTGTAAATAAGAACCCCTTACAGAACGTATTTCCCCCAATTCACCACTTTTAACTATTGACTTCATTTCTCTAACAAGAGGATAACCTGTATAATTATGCGTAATTAAAAAAAGAGATTTATTTTCTTTAACACTTCTATGTAAGGAATGCGCGTCCTCTAAAGTAGAGGTCATTGGTTTATCACAAATTACATGTATACCTTTTTTTAAAAAAGCAATTGCTGGATCAGCATGCATGTGATTAGGGGTGACTATAGATACAACCTCTATCCCATCATCTCTTTTTGCCTCTTCTTCAGCCATTGTTTTAAAATCTGGATAACATCGGTTTAGGTCTAGGTTTATTTCATTAGCCGAGATTATTGATTTTTCAGGTGTTGAAGATAAACAACCAGCGACAAATTCATACTTATCATCCATTCTTGCCGCTATTCTATGAACAGCACCAATAAATGCTCCTGTTCCCCCTCCAACCATGCCTAGTTTAATTTTATTTACCATTTTCTCTATCCAATTCCTAAAATTATCTTATTTGTATTTTTATCAGCTCCAGACTCTGCAAAATCATCAAATGCTTTTTCTGTAACATTAATAATGTGCTGATTTATGATTTTTGCTCCTTCCGCAGCACCCTGCTCTGGGCTTTTTATGCAACATTCCCATTCCAAGACAGCCCAACCATCAAATCCATATCCTGACAATTTAGAAAAAATAGCCTTAAAGTTTACTTGTCCATCACCAATAGATCTAAATCTGCCCGCTCTTTTTAGCCAGGGTTGAAACCCACCATAGACACCCTGTTTACCAGAAGAATTAAACTCAGCATCTTTTACATGAAACATTTTGATTTTTTCATGATATATGTCAATATGATCTAAATAATTTAATTGTTGTAAAATAAAATGACTTGGATCATAGAGCATGTTACATCTATTGTGATTATTTACCCTTTCCAAAAACATTTCAAAAGTCACACCATCATGAAGATCCTCTCCTGGATGAATTTCATAACATAAATCAACACCATTTTCTTCAAATATATCAAGAATTGGTTTCCATCTTTTTGCAAGTTCATCAAAAGCTTCTTCTATCAATCCATTCGGTCTTTGAGGCCAAGGGTAAACATATGGCCAGGCAAGTGCACCAGAAAAAGTTGCGTGAGCTTTAAGTCCAAGGTTTTTTGAAGCGATGGCAGCTTTTTTTAATTGGTCTTCTGCCCATTCTCTTCTTTTATTTGGATTATTTCTTACCTCCTCAATTGCAAAACCATCAAAAGGTATATCATAGGCTGGGTGAACAGCAACTAACTGACCTTGTAAATGAGTTGATAGTTCTGTCATTTGCAGATCATATGATTTAAGAATACCTAAAATTTCATCACAATAAGTTTTACTCTCTGAAGCTTTTTCTAAATCAAAAATTCTATTATCCCATGAAGGTATTTGAACTCCCTTATAACCTAAGCTGGAGGCCCATTTAGCAATACTGGAGAGATTAGAAAAAGGTTCTTCATCGCCTACAAATTGTGCAAGAAAAATAGCTGGTCCTTTAATTTTTTTCATTTCTACCTCTTTGATTATTTTTTAATCACAATTAATAAATTAAAATTTTATGTTTAAAATCATTTATTAATTATTTTATATTTTTCTTTTTATTCAACATTTTTTTACTAGTTTTTTTTTTAAAAATATTCATAATTGAATTTCATAATATTTTATTGGAGGGAATATGAAAAATAAAATAGCAATTTTAATCTCTTCTTTTGTGTTTGCTTTTTCATCAGCACAAGTAGTCAAATCTGAGAGTATCACTCTTGGTTGGGCAGCTTGGGATCCTGCAAATGCTTTAGTAGAACTTAGTAAAGACTTTACTGCACAAACAGGCATTGAAGTAAACTTTGAATTTGTCCCTTGGCCAAATTTTGCAGATAGAATGCTTAACGAATTAAATAATAAAGGAAAAACTTTTGATTTGTTAATAGGTGACTCTCAGTGGATTGGAGGAGGTGCTACTTATGGTCATTATGTTAAACTAAATGACTTTTTTGATAAAGAAGGCATATCCATGAACGATTTTTCTGATGCTACAGTTTATGCTTATTCTACATGGCCAAAAGGAAGCGAAAACTATTATGCTTTACCTGCTATGGGAGACGCACTGGCATGGGCCTACAGAAAAGATTGGTTTGATAGACCAGAGTTAAATTCTGAATTTAAAGCTAAACATGGTTATGATCTAGGGGTTCCGAAAAACTGGGATCAATTATATGATATGTGTACCTTCTTTCAAGGAAGAGAAATCGACGGCCAGGTAAGATATGGAGCTGCAATCAATACTGAAAGAGGTTCTGAAGGAATTACAATGGGTGTTACAGCCGCTATGTATGCATGGGGTATGGAATATGAAAATCCTAATAAGCCTTATGATATGGAAGGGTATTTTAATGCCCCTAATGTTGTAGAAGCACTTGAATTTTATAGAAAAATGTATGAGGATTGTGCTCCTCCAGGTCATTCAGATGCATACATGGTAGCTAATCTTGATGCTTATAAATCTGGTCAAGTAGCGTTTCAAATGAATTGGTATGCTTTCTGGCCTGGTGTTTCTAAAGAAGACTCAGATGGAAGAGTAACTGGTTTTTTTGCTAATCCATCTCAGAAAGTTTCTGCAGCAACCTTAGGAGGACAAGGTATATCAGTAGTGAATTATTCAGATAAAAAAGATCTTGCCTTGCAATATATCAAATGGTTTGCTCAACCTGATGTGCAACAAAAATGGTGGGATCTAGGGGGTTACTCTTGTCACAAAGATGTGCTTGGATCTCCAGATTTTGTTAATTCTGCAGTATATGCCCAAGGTTTTTTAGATTCCATGGGTATAGTTAAGGATTTTTGGCAAGAACCAACATTTGTTGAATTAATGTTACCTATGCAAGAGCATGTACATGATTACGTGGTTAATGGCAAAGGTTCAGCTCAAGAAGCTCTCGACAAAATCATTGAAGAATGGGTTGAGGTTTTTGAAGCTGATGGCAAATTATAATCAACTATTGAATGTAGGGGGTAGTTAAAACTACCCCTTTTTTCTCCTTAATGAAAAAAAAGATACTTCATAAAGCTAAAGGTTTATCCGACAAAGCAGTAGCTTGGATTTTTATTACTCCAACACTCCTTCTTCTTTTGGCTATTAATATATACCCATTGATCTATGCAATAAGTATGTCCTTCACTAATTTTTATGCTAATAAATTAGGTAAAGAAATAAAATGGGTAGGGTTAAAAAATTATGTCAAAATACTTGGGAAAGAGGCTATTTGGGAAAGAATGCAAATTACAGCTAGCTTTATGTTTTGGACATTATTATTACAAGCTATCATAGGGTTGGGACTAGCTTTATTACTAAACAAAAAATTTAAAGGAAATGAATTACTTACAACATTGATTGTATTGCCAATGATGTTATCTCCAGCTGTTGTTGGTGTTTTCTGGACTTATCTTTACAACCCGCAAGTAGGCTTATTTAATTATATAGTGAACTTTTTCTATGATTTTGGATCTTTTGATATGATCGGAAGCAGTGCTTTAGCACCCTGGGCAATAGTTATAGTTGATACATGGATGTGGACACCATTCACAATGTTAATTTGCCTTGCTGGTTTGAGATCAATACCAAATTATTTATATGAGGCTGCAGAAGTTGATAGAGCAAATAGACTCCAGCAATTTATTTATATTACACTTCCCTCAGTTCTACCTTTTTTATTATTGGCATTGTTATTTAGAGGAATAGAAAATTTCAAAATGTTTGATATGGTGGTAGAACTGACATCTGGAGGACCTGGATCTGCAACAGAGCTTGCTTCTATACAATTAAAACGAGAGGCCTTTGAAAAGTGGAAGACAGGCTATAGCTCTGCTTATGCTGTAATTTTGTTTGTTACTATCTTTGGATTTGGTAACGTTTATGTAAAAGTTATGAATAAAATTAAGGATAGGTAATGGTAGATATTGCAAGATCACCCACTGAATCAAGTGGCTTTTCAAGAAAACTAGCAGCATTAATCATTATTGTTTACGCTATAGTTACACTAATTCCTATTACTTGGATAATACTGACTGGATTTAAGAGCGTTACAAGCTCAATAACATATCCTCCAGAGGTATTTTTTGAACCGTCATTAGAGGGGTATGTTAATCTTTTTACTACCAGAACAAGACAATCAAAAGAATATTTGGAAGCTTTACCACCTCCTGAAACTTGGTATGAAGAATTAGTTAGAAGTAGAGAAATGGTTATAGCTGGTCCTTCAAAATTTTTTGGTCGTTACGCAAACTCACTTATTATCGGTTTTGGAGCAACTTTTCTTTCAGTTTTTTTAGGGGCTTTAGCAGCTTATGCGTTTTCTAGATTCAAAATTCCCCTTAAAGACGATCTTATGTTTTTTATTTTATCTACCCGAATGTTCCCACCAATCGCTGTAGCCGTTCCCATTTTCATTATGTATAGAAAGATTGGCTTAGGAGACACACATCTAGGTATGATAATACTATATACAGTTGTAAACTTAAGTCTTGCAGTTTGGTTGCTCAAAGGTTTTATGGATGAAATACCTAGAGAATATGAAGAAGCAGCTATGATAGACGGATACACAAGAATGGGAGCCTTTTTTAAAATTGTTTTGCCTCAAGCAACAACAGGTATTGCTGCAACAGCTATTTTTTGTATGATTTTTTCCTGGAATGAATATGCATTTGCCGTATTGCTAACACAATTTAATGCCCAAACAGCTCCTCCATTTATTCCAACAATAATTGGTGAAGGTGGTCAAGACTGGTCAGCCATAGGGGCTGGAACAACTTTATTTTTAATACCAGTAATGATATTCACAGTAGTTTTAAGAAAACATCTTTTAAGAGGAATTACCTTTGGTGCGGTAAGAAAATAGAAGGTTTAGAAAACATGTTTAAAAAAATTTTCAGAAGGGTTATTTGGGAAAATTTATCTATGGTCATAATTTTATTTGGTGTTTTTATGCTTTTACAACCTTTCCACATGATACTTTATTCCTATTCTTTTATTGTAATCCTTATTGGTACTATAGGATTTGTTATCACCAGCCATTTTCCAGATTAAAATGTCAGAAATTAAATTAGAAAATTTAGAAAAATCCTTTGATGATTTTGTTGCTGTGGAAAAATCTGATTTAACTATTAAAGATAATGAATTTTTTGTACTGTTAGGCCCTTCGGGTTGTGGAAAAACAACAACCCTTCGTATGATCGCAGGATTGGAATTACCAACATCAGGAAAAATTTTACTTGATAATGAAGATGTGACTTTTTTACGGGCATCTCAAAGAGATATAGCCTTTGTATTTCAACTGTTTGCTTTATACCCACATATGAACGTCAAAAAAAATCTAGCATTTCCTTTAAAGATGCAAGGTTTCAAAAAATCTGAAATTAATAAAAGATTAGAAGAGGTTTCAGAGTTATTGAGAATTCAACATTTACTGAATTCAAAAGTTTCTAGCTTATCTGGGGGAGACAGACAAAGAGTTGCTTTAGGGAGAGCTATAGTAAGGAGGCCAAAAGCATTTTTGATGGATGAACCTCTGGGTACACTTGATGCTGAGTTTAGGGAATTAATGTGTTTAGAACTGAGGAAGTTACATAACGATATCAAAGCAACTACTGTTTATGTTACCCATGACCAACTTGAAGCAATGTCAATGGGAGACAGGATAGCTGTCATGAATAAAGGAAAAATTATACAGTTTGGTACTCCAAAAGATATATATTTGAGACCAAAAACTAAATTTGTTGGCTCTTTTATAGGTTCACCTGCAATGAACTTTATTCCAATACACCACTCAATAGAAAAAAACCAAAATAAAATAGTAATTAATGGAGAAAACTATGATGTCCCACAATCACTTAGTGGAACAGACTCTACAATCAATTATCTAGGAATAAGACCAGAAAAAATGTTTCTTACTGATAAGAAAGGTATTCCAGGTGTAGTTTTTAGTTCAGAATATTTAGGAGCAAGAAAAATTCTTACAATTAAATCAGAATTTGGTGACTTTAAAGTTCGCGTTTCAAATCAAACAAATGCTCAAATAGGTTCTAATGTTAAAATAAATTTTGAACCAAAATCAGCAATTGTTTTTGATGGTGAAACAGATAATGCAATTAAAAGTAAATATATTAAGTTAAATTAAATGGCATCAATAAAACTTGAAAATGTTTACAAGAATTTTGGGAAAACATCTGCCCTTAAGAATCTTAATATAGAAATTTTCAATGGTGAATTTTTTGTTTTATTAGGTCCTACTGGAGCAGGTAAAACGACTACTTTAAGAATTATCTCTGGGCTAGAGCAACCTGATAGAGGAAATATTTTTTTTGATGAAGAATTAATGAATGATGTACAACCTGCCTTTCGTGATACTTCATATGTTTTTCAACAATTTTCTCTTTATCCACATTATTCCGTTTATGACAACTTAGCTTTTCCACTTCGTTCACCATTAAGAAAAGAATCAAAACTAATAATTGATAAAAAAGTGACTCAAATTGCAAAACTCCTTAAAATTGATAATAAACTCAAAAATAAAGCTACTCAATTATCAGGTGGTGAAATGCAAAGAGTTTCATTGGGAAGAGCATTAGTTAGAAATCCAAATATCTACCTAATGGATGAACCACTATCCTCTTTAGATGCGAAGTTGAGAGAGGAATTAAGGATTGAACTCAAAAAAATTCAAAAAGACCTAAATGCTACTATTCTTTATGTCACACATGATCATGTTGAAGCCACAACTATGGCAGATAGGATTGGAGTTTTAAAAGATGGAGTTCTATCACAGGTAGGCACCCCAGAAGAGATCTATGATAATCCTAACTCAATTTATGTAGCAAATAGGCTTGGGTCTCCTAAGATAAACATATTTGATTTAGCCAAAACAAAAATTCCATCAAAAAATAAAGCCACTCGTGCCGGAATAAGGCCAGAAGATATTTCAATTTCAAATAAAGGGAATTATGATGTTTATATTGAAACAGTTGAATTATTAGGAGCAGAAACTGTCATTTCTTTTAAATCTGATAATGTAAACGGAATGCTTTTAACCCAAACATCAGATACTTTTGAGGAAGGTGAAAAAATTAAGATTGCTCTAAATAATAAAAAGATGCTTTATTTTGATAACAATGGGATGAGAATTTAACTATGAATTCAGAGAATATATTTTTAGCACTCAAAAATATAAAAAAAACTATTGATATAAACAAAGATGAAATTGAAAAGTTGGATCAAGCTATCGGTGATGGTGATCATATTTTCAATATACAGAGGGGTTTAAACGAAGCCTTGAAACTTAAAACAGAGCTTTCAAGTTTATCTCCTGAAGAAGTATTAAAAAAAATAGGTATGAAAATAATGACTACAGTTGGAGGATCCTCTGGAGCATTATTCGCAACATTATTAATGGGTATGGCCAAAAAATATTCTAAAGAATTAAATAATTTAGAGAATCTTGCGGCTATGTTTTATGAAGGCGTAGAAGCAACTAAAAAAAGGGGAAAGGCAGACTTAGGGGAAAAAACTATGCTTGATGTCTTAATTCCAGTTTCTCTATCATTGAATAAACTCAAAAATGAAAAAAATATAAAAATAGTTGCTAAAAAAATTAAAATGGTTGCAAAAGAAGGTATGTTATCTACCAGAGATATAATGGCGACCAAGGGGAGAGCATCCTTTTTAGGAGAAAGAGCAATAGGTCATATAGATCCAGGAGCTAGATCTTCTCAACTTGCTATAAGTGCAATATGTGACGAATATATAAATTAGGGGAAAAAAATGAAAAAATTTGTTAATAATGTTGAGGAAATTCTAACTGAGAGTTTATCAGGGTTTCAAAAAGCCCATCCAGATGTCATTAAAGTACACTTTGCTCCAGACTTTATTTGCAGAGTTAAAAAACCAGCCGCTGATAAAGTATCCCTAATATCTGGTGGGGGATCAGGTCATGAACCTCTCCATGGAGGATTTGTGGGTCATGGAATGCTCGATGCTGCATGTCCTGGTCAAGTCTTTAGTGCCCCTACCCCAGATCAAATGGAAGCTGCTGCTAATGAAGTCCATAATGGAAAAGGTATTTTATTTATAGTTAAAAATTATTCAGGAGATATCATGAATTTTGAAATGGGTGCTGATATGATTGATTTTGATCATGAGACTATCCTCGTAAATGATGATGTAGCCGTTGAAGACTCTACTTTTACAACTGGAAGAAGAGGTGTTGCTGGTACAATGATAGTTGAAAAAACAGTAGGTAGTCTCGCTGAAACTGGTGCATCTTTAGAAGAGTGTAAATTATTTGGTGATCATGTGAATAATGTTACAGCCTCAATGGGAGTTGCTTTTACAAGTTGTACTGTCCCTGCAGCTGGCAAACCTACCTTTGAAATTGGTGCTGAAGAGATGGAATTTGGTGTAGGAATACACGGAGAACCTGGTAGAAAGAGAGAGAAAATAAAAACGGCAAATGAACTCTCTAATGATATAATAAATAGTATTCTTGAAGATCTTAAACCAGACAAAAATGAAGAAGTTTTGATGCACGTTAATGGGTTTGGCGGAACACCTTTAATGGAACTTTATCTATTATTTGATGTTGGTCAAAAGATTTTAGAGAAAAAAGGAATTAATGTTGTCCGTTCTCTAGTTGGTAATTATACAACTTCACTTGATATGGCAGGAGCATCTTTTTCAATTACAAAACTAGATGAAAAAATATCTCAACATTGGGATTCCGCGGTACATACAGCTGCATTAAGATGGAAAATTTAGAATTATTTTTTTAATCAAAATTATTAAAAAATTTCATTAAAAAAAACTAAATTGATTTTCTATTGACTTAGTAGAATTTTAGATTAAACGATGGCTTCTAATAAATATACGGGTCATCAATATGGAAAGTGAACGATTAGGTATTTTATTAATACTTTTGGGAATGAGCTTGTTTTGTATACAAGATATATTTATTAAACTTATCATAAACGATACTTCAATACTTCAAATACTAGTTTTTAGAGCATTCTTAGGTTTTATATTTTTAACTGGATATCTTTATATAAATAAAAAGAAAATAACTTATACATCAAATTATCCCATTATTGCTATAATACGTGGTACATTATTTTTTGTAGGCTTTATTTTTTTCTATATTTCCCTTACAAAAATATCTTTGGCTGAAGCAAACGCTTTATTTTTTACAAATCCCATTATAGTTACTTTTCTTTCAGTTTTTTTACTCAAAAACCCAATTGGAATTCATAGAATATTAGCAATTATAATTTGTTGTATTGGAACTTTACTTATAATCAAACCATCTATTTATAACTTTAATTGGTATATTTTATTACCAATTTTTACTGCTTTTTCTTACGCTATCAGTATGGTTTTATCAAAAATAACTAGTGATAAGGATAATTCTTTTCAACAATCGTTTCATATTTATTTGGGTGGAATTATTTTTGGATCTTTACTTTCAATTGTTTTAACAAATCAATCTTCATCCAGTTTGTCTCTACTAAGTATTCTATCGACAAAATGGATTTTTACAGATCTAAATATATTATATAAACTTATAATTATAGCTGTAGTTGGTACTGTTGGTATCTTCTGCTTAGTGTCTGCTTACAGAATCGGATCACCTTCTGCAAATGCACCATTCGAGTATATTTTGTTGATATATGCTTTAATTTCTAGCTATATCATATTTAATGAAATTCCAGACATTTATTCATTGATTGGAATGGCGCTCATTATAATTAGTGGTATTTATGTTTTTATTAGAGAAAGCTTTAACAAACGACTAATTGCAACAATCAAGTCGCGATAAAAATTAAATTTAAATTAACACTTGAAATGTTTGGTAAGTTAAATGTGCTATATGTCTAATAAGTAAATAAAATTCCAGTTTTTTCCAGTTATAAAAATTTTATCATTTACCTTATCCCAAGCAATACCATTGGCAACATCTTCAATTTCTGTTTGCTCACTAATTTTGCTTATATCAAAAATACCTGTCACTATTCCGGACAAAGGGTTGACTGTTATAATATCATTACTTTTCCATATATTAGCCCAAATCTCACCTCTTATGAATTCTAATTCATTAATATAAATCAGTTTATTTCCATTGACAGAAACAGAAATAGTTTTTTCAATCTGAAAGTTCTTTGGATTTAAATAGTAAATTTTTTCAGAACCGTCACTTAATATTAATGATTTTCCGTCATTAGTTAAGCCCCAACCTTGCCCATATATATTAAAATCATCCAGTAATTTTAAATTTTTAATATCATATACAAACCCCTTATTAGATTTCCATGTGACTTGAAAAATTTTATTATCATAAATAGTAATACCTTCACCAAAATATTTGGATTGCAGTTTGTTAAAATTTATAACTTTACCAGTATGTTTATTTATCTTTCTTATTTCAGAACTACCCCACCCGCCCGTACTTTCAAAAAAATGATCATTTTGATAGACTAAACCTTGTGTAAATGCACTTGGGTCATGTTTATATTTTTTTATGATATTAGCTTTACTTAATGCTCTTTTTTCTACTACTAATTGAGCCATAGATTCTGTAGCTATTAAGAAAAAAGTAAAAAAATAAAATAAAATGGATTTTTTTATTTTTAAAATCATTATGTCTATAAATTAAAACAAATTATAATATGATTAAAGTCTAAACATATTTAAATGAGTTTACGTAAGAAAAAGTAACTTTATACTTTATTATGTTTTTAAATAAAAATATATTTAGTCTGTAAAAATTTTACAAACAGACAAAGAGTATTTTTCATATAAGAAAGGAAAACAAATGCGTAATTTTCTTTTAGGAACCATAATATTATTTTGTTCCTCAGTTTATAGTTTTGCTGAAACTAAAATGTCTTTTGCATTAGATTGGAAATTTGAAGGGCCAAGTGCACCGTATTTTTATGCCATTGATCAAGGTTTTTTCAAAGCAGAAGGTATTGAAGTAGAAATTTCTCCAGGTAAAGGTTCGTTAGATGCAATACCTAAAGTTGCAACTGGAGCTTTCCCAATAGGATTTGCCGATATCAACAGTGTTGTTAAATTTATTGATAAAAATCCAGGAGCTCCTGTTACTGGCATTATGATGGTTTATGATAAACCACCATTTGCTATAGCCGGAAGAAAAAGTCTTGGTACTAGTTCTCCAAAAGATTTAGAGGGAAAAATTTTAGGCGCTCCACCTCCAGATGGAGCATGGGCTCAATTTCCTGCATTTGCATCCGCAAATAATCTTGATGTTAATAAAATTACGGTTGAACCTGTTGGCTTCCCAACTCGTGAACCAATGTTAGCAGAAAGTAAGGTTGACGCAATTACCGGATTTTCATTTTCAATGTTTTTAAACTTAGTAAGATTAGGAGTTCCTGAAGATGATATTACTATAATGTTGATGGCAAATAATGGCTTAGAACTTTATGGAAACTCTATTATTGTAAATACAGATTTTGCTGAAAAAAATTCAGATTTGGTTACTGGGTTTTTAAGAGCTATTGCAAAGGGCTGGAAAGCTGCAATTGAAAATCCAGAAGATGCAGTTAAAAGCATGATAAAAAGAAATCCTGCAGCAGACTTGGCATTAGAAACAAGACGTTTAAAACTAGCCATAGAAGGAAATGTTCTAACAACGAATACGGCATCTAATGGTATGGGAAATATTGACCAAGAGAGAATGAAAAAGGCTTTAGTTCAATTAGCTGAAAATTATAAATTTGAGAATTCTCCTAATATGTCACTATATTTCACAGATAAATATCTACCAAGTGATGGTAGTTTAATGATAAAATAACAGATTAGTAGGTGGATAATTTCACCTACTATTACCTTAACTCTTTATTATGCATATAGAACTTAGAAATGTTTCTCATGAATTCACTTTAGAAGCAGGTTCTTTACCTGTTTTAAAAGATTTATCTTTTTCAGTACCTAAAGGTAGGTTTACAGCTATAGTTGGTCCCTCAGGTTGTGGTAAATCTACAATAACTAGATTAGTGAGTGGCCTTTTAAAATCAAAAAAGGGTGAAGTTCTTATTTCTAAGGAAGTTGTAAAATCACCAAGATCTACAGTGGGAATGGCTTTTCAAAATCCCGTCCTTTTGGAATGGCGAAATATCTTAGATAATGTAATCCTTCCACTTGAAATAGTGTCAAAAAATATCTCAAGAGAAACAAAAATCAAACGTGCTAGAGAGCTTTTGAAACTAGTTGGATTAGCTGAATTTGAGAAAAGCAAACCGTCAGAATTATCGGGAGGAATGAGGCAAAGAGCGTCTCTTTGTAGGTCTTTAGTCCATAAACCTGAAGTATTAATATTAGATGAGCCATTTGGAGCTCTGGATGCTTTCACAAGAGAAGATTTATGGCAAACAATGTTGACCTTAAAGAAACAAGAAAGTTTTACTTGCATACTTATTACTCACGACCTACGAGAAGCAATTTTTTTAGCAGATGAAGTTTTAGTACTGTCAGGAAGACCTGCAAGTTTACAATTCCAATTGGACGTCAAACTTGGTGACGATAGAAAATTGGATGATTTATATACAAATGAAACTACAAAATCTCTAGCTATACTAAGAAAACAAATAGAGATTGCACAGAAATCAATGAATTAAAATGAATTATAATAAGATAACAATTCCATTAATAAGTCTTTTAATTTTTTGTCTGTTCTGGGAATGGATTGTTTGGTTTAATGAATGGCCAAATTATAAAATGGCATCTCCTTCAGATTTATGGCCAGCATTTTGGAAATTTCGTTGGTTATTCCTAAGTTATGGATGGGATACACTTTGGAGAACTGTTGTTGGATTATCTTTGTCAATTTTAGTTGGACTTGGTTTTGGTGTCATTATGGGATTTTCAAAAACAATGCGGATAGCTCTTTATCCCTTACTTGTAGGATTTAATGCCATACCTAAAGCTACAGTAGTACCTGTAATTGCACTTATGTTTGTTGGATTTCATGATATGAATACTATTTTGATAGTTATACTAATTTCATTTTTTCCAATTGCGGTCTCGATTTCTATTGGGTTATCAACGCTAGAACCCGAATATAAAGATATTTTATTATCGTTAGGAGCTACGAAATTTGAAATTTTTTATAAGATAGCATTACCTAAAACATTACCCGAATTTTTTGGTGCTCTAAAGGTAGCTGCAACTTTAGCATTTATTGGTACAAATTTAATGGAAATAATTGAACCACATGGTAAAGGGTTAGGGCACCTATTTGATAGTGGTAAAATTAGTGCTGACTATCCACTCATGTTTGCCGTGCTAATCGCGTTAGCTTTACTGGGTATTTTCCTTTATTATATCGTGGTTATGTTTGAAAGCATTTTTGCAGGTTGGGCAGAAAGAAATTAATATTTTAAATTTAGAAAAATAGATTCTGCAGATATTAATTTTACAAATAAATTTTTTACTTTAAATCCCAAAGATTAATGGCATTAGACCAAAAAAAGTTTTTCTTTTCTTCATTAGACCAATCTTGAGTCATCAGATAAGTGGCAGCAACCCAAGTTTCTATACCACCACCAAGATTACATACTGGACTATCACTACCCCAAATTATTCTTTTAAATCCGAAAGAATTTACCACATGTTCAAAATAAGGTTTTATATCATCTAAAGTCCATCTATTATTATCACCATAAGCAATAATACCGGAAATCTTGCAAAATAAATTATCACGCTTGGCTAATTGAGCCATACTTTTTTTCCAAACATCAAAATCACCCTCTTTTATATTGGGAACTCCACAGTGATCTAGAATAAATGTGACTTTTGGACAAAAATCAATTAGTTCTATGATTTCTGGGTGTTGATGTGGAAAAGCACATAAATCGAACGTAAGCATTGTATCAGATAATAACTTAATATTTTTTTTAAATTGTTCACTTCTTGCAGTATTATCTGATGCAACATGTAATACCCTACGAAAACCCTTAATTAATCGTTGTGCCTCTGCATATTGAATCATATCTTGGAAATTATTTTTTTCTGGTCTACAGGAAGATATAACACCCCTTATAATAGTGTCATTATTTTCAATCAAATTATGTATCATCTTTGTTTCTTCTTTAATTTGATTTTCTACAACGTCTACTTCCATATGCAAACACGCACTTATTCCTAAACGGCCAGCTTTAGTGTGATAGTCTTCATAACGACTTGGTTTATTTAATAAATCTACTTTATCTAACCATGGATATCTCAATATATCTGGATAAATTAAATGTAGGTGAGTATCAAATAGCATATTTAAACCTTAAGATTGACTAAATTATTGAAAATTTATGGTAACATTAAATTGAATTAGTTAAAGATAATTGATTAAAATATTCTAAATAAGGCAAGATTTTCCATTTACTGCTAAATAGGTTGAATAAATAGAAGTTGTTCCAGCAATAAATAGTCTGTTTAAAGAACTACCTCCAAAACAGACGTTTGCAACCATCTCAGGAATATGAATTTTTCCAATGAGCTTTCCATCTTTGGCAAAACAATGAACACCATCTGCGGCTGATGCCCACAATCTATCCTCACTATCAAATCGGAATCCATCAAAAAGACCTGCACTGCATTCTGCAAATACTTCACTTTCACCTAATGAACTTCCATCTTCATTTAATTTTATTTTCCTTATATGTTTAGGACCATTTTTCTTATGAGATACCCCAGTATCAGAGATATAAATTGAAGTCTCATCATGATTAAAAGCTAAACCATTCGGTTTAATAAAATCTCTTGCTACAACTGAAATATTTTTTAACTCCTCATCTACTCGATAAACAAAGCAACCTTCTTGTTCAGAAATAGATTTAATTCCTTCGTAATCACTAATAATTCCATATGTAGGATCAGTAAACCAAATTGAGCCATCTGATTTAACAACAACATCATTAGGAGAATTTAATTTTTTATTATTGAAACTATCAGCAACTATTGAAATTGAACCATCATGTTCGGTCCTAGTCACTCTTCTTCTTTTATGCTCACAAGTAATCAATCTACCTTGATGATCAATAGTATTCCCATTAGAACAATTTGAAGGTTGTCTAAAGACTGAAACACTGCCGTCATTTTCATCCCATCGAAGAATTCTATTATTAGGTATATCCGAAATTAACAAATATTTGCCTGCAGGAAACCAAACTGGTCCCTCTAACCATCTTGCTCCTGTCCATAGCCGCTCTACTCTTCCATGACCTGTCAAACAATTTGCAAATTCTGAAGAAATAATTTCAAAACCTGTGCCTTCTATCTCACCAAACAAATAAGCCACCTTATATTTATATTTTCAATTATTAAACTCAGAATACAGTAAACCAAATATATATTCTAAAAAAGTTATATTTTGAAAAAAAATATGCTAATGGTAAGATAAAATAATATTACTGTCTTTACAGGTGAACATTCTGGATAAATTTGCAGCTAGACTTAATTCATTTAAAATTGGCTATAGAGATTATTGGCCTGGCAAAAATGATATAAATACCTTTGATTTACTTACTAGGGCTTCAAAAGCAGGAATTAACGCTGCTGACTTAAATTTCCCTGACCACTTTGAAAATATTAAGTTACAAGAATTAAATGAAACGCTAAAGCAATTAAATATCCATTTAAATGGTTTAGCTATGAGATATTATTCTGAAGAAAAATTTAAATTAGGTGCCTTTACAAATCCAGAAAAGGAAATAAGGAGAAAAGCAATAGAAGAAACTAAAAAAGGGATTGATGTTTTATCAGAACTTAATGGTGATTTATTAACTTTATGGATGGGGCAAGACGGTTTTGACTATTCCTTCCAAGCGGATTATCGTCAGTTATGGGATTGGACGATATATGCTTTAAGAGAAATAACTTCATATAATCCTAAAATAAAAATTGCTTTAGAATATAAACCTAATGAACCACGTTCTTTTTCATTAATGCCAGATGTGTCCACAACCCTAATGGCAATAAAAGAGGTAGGAAAAAAAAATATTGGAGTTGTTTTAGATTTTGCACATGTATTATATGCAGACGAAATGCCAGCTTATTCTGCTAACTTAATTGGCCGATATTCAGAAATTTTAGGGGTACACCTAAATGATGGATATGGAAAATGGGATAATGGATTAATGATAGGTTCTGTGCACCCAATACAAATTATTGAATTATTAGTAGAACTTAAGAAATTAAATTATAAGAGAGCCATTTACTTTGATACTTTTCCAGATCATTCTGGCTTAGACCCAATAAAAGAATCTTCAACTAACATTAAAACCTTTAAAAAGTTAAACAAAATTGCTGATAAATTAACTAATAATCCTGATTTAAATGATGCTATTTCTAATCAAAATGCCTCTAAATCTTTTAATATAATCCAAGAATATCTTTTTAAATGAAAAAAATATGTATTGCGGGATCTTTACACTGGGACATTTTAGTAAACACAAATAATATTCCCAAAAAAGATGAGACAGTTAAAGGTTCAAAAGTTAATTACCTATTTGGAGGCAAAGGGGGGAATCAGGCTTTATCAGCAAATCGCTATGGATCTAACACCTACTTTATTGGAAGAGTTGGAAAGGACAATTTTGGGAAAAAAATTCTTAATACGTTAAAAAAAAGTACTATAGATATCAAACAACTACAAATAGGTACTGAAAAAAGTGGGATGAGTGTAGCTGTTGTAGATAAAAAAGGAAATTACAGTGCAACTATAGTTTCAGGTGCAAACTTAAATATTGATTGTAAAAAAATTATTATTAAAAAAGATACAGGAATTTTACTTTTACAGAACGAAATTCCTGAAAAAATCAATTTAATAGCTGCAAAAAAAGCTAAAGAACAAAATTGTGAAGTTTGGATAAATGCTGCACCAGCAAGAAAAATAACCCAAGAACTCTTAGAACTTACTGATATAATTATCATGAATAAAGTAGAAGCAGAGTTTTACAAAAAAACAATATTCAAAAACAAATTATACAAAATCACTAAAATAATAACTTTGGGATCTAAGGGGTTAAAGGCTGAGTTTTCAAATGGACTTCACAAAAAAATTAGAGCCTTTAAAGTAAAAGTGATATCGACACATGGTGCTGGAGACGCTTTCATAGGAGCTATGGCCTCATATAGGTTAAAAGGAAATAATATTATTTCATGCTTAAATTATGGCCAAGCCGCAGCAGCTTTACATATTTCAAGTAAAATTAGACATCGAGATAAAATTACAGAAAAGGATATACTGGATTTAATTATCAAAAATAAAAAGTAAAAAACTTTTTTTGTTATTCTGTTGGAGCTTCTGGATCCATTAACTCTTTGGACTTCAAATCAAACCAAAGTTCTTTTGGAATATTGTACTGCATACACTCATAATTATTCTCCATTTCATCTTTACTTTGTCCCCCCGGTATTACAGAAAGATGTGTACAATGAAGTAGTGGAAATTGCAGAGCAGCTGCTTTTAGAGGAATTTCATATTCTCGGCAAACTAATTCAATTTTATTAACTTTTTCTATTATTTCTTTTGGAGCAATATCATAATTATAGTAAGCTCCCTGAATACCTCCAGTAGCAAGAATACCAGAGTTATATGGTCCACCGGTAATAATTCCAATTCCTCTTTTTTCACAAAGTGGTAAAAAAGATTTTAATGCCTTTTGTTCTAAAAGAGTATATCTACCTGCTAATAAAAATAAATCGAAGTCGCCTCTTTCAGCCAAATACTGACAAACTTCCCACTCATTTATTCCACCACCAATTGCAGATATTACATTTTGATCTCTTAAGGACAACATCGCTTCATAACCTTTTTTATCAAAGAATTCTGAAATTTTTTCATCAGATGCAGCCTTACTACCATGAGTAAATATACATAAATCATGAACATAAAGGATATCAATTTTACTTACTCCTAACCTTTCAAAGGAAAACTCAAAAGAACGCATAATTCCATCGTAACTATAATCGTATTGCTCTTTACGGAGAGGAACATCAAACCATTTACCAATCCCCGTTTGATCTTCAGCTTTACAAGGTTTCATTAATCTACCTACTTTAGAAGATAAAATATAATCATTTTCATTTTTTGACCTTAAAAATTTGTTAAGTCTAGTTTCACTTAAGCCTAAACCGTACAATGGAGCTGTATCATAGTATCTAACCCCTAAATCCCATGCTCTATTCAACGTAGCATTAGCTTCTTCATCTAAAATACTTCTATATAAATTACCAAGTGGGGCAGATCCAAAACCAAGTTCAGTAAAATTTAACCCACCTTTTTTATGACGATCCCATTTTCTATTTTTTAGCATATTTAAAACCATAAAAATTACTCACATATCTGAATGCTAATCATTTTTCCTTTACCTGACCAGAATTAAATAGTTAAATTATACTTGTAAGGGAGTTCTTTTTTGGAAGATAGATTCTATAAACTTTTTGGAACAAAAAAACCTATAATCGCAATGGTGCATTTAGGTGCGTTACCAGGTTCTCCTCTTTATAATAAAGAAATTGGTATTACTGGATTAATAAAAGAGGCTAAAAAAGATTTAGAAGCACTACAAACAGCTAAATTTGACGCAATAATGTTTGGAAATGAAAATGACCGTCCCTATCAACTGACTGTGGACACCGCATCAACTGCTGCTGCTGCATATATTATTGGTGAATTGAAAAAAGACATTCAAATTCCTTTTGGGGTAGATATGCTTTGGGATCCAATTGCAACAATTGCCTTAGGTACTGCAACAAAAGCTAATTTCGTGCGAGAGATTTTTACAGGTACTTATTCTTCAGATATGGGCATTTGGGCACCAGATGCAGGAAAAGCGCTAAGATATAGAAAAAATTTGGGTAGTGAAGAAATGCTTTTATTTTTTAATATTTCTGCAGAATTTGCATACTCCCAAGATAGAAGATCTTTACCAGACAGAGCAAGAAGTGTTGTATTTTCTTCATTACCTGATGCAATTTTAGTAAGTGGCCAAATAACTGGAGAAGCAGCTTCAATAAATGACTTAATATCGGTAAAAAAAGCATTACCAAATACACCTGTTTTAGCTAATACTGGTGTTAAGCATGATACAGTAACTCAAGTATTAACAACTGCGGATGGTTGTATTGTTGGGTCATCTTTAAAAGAGGATGGTGATACTTGGAAACCTGTTAATCCGGAACGTGCTATAGAGTTTATGAATATAGTAAATAAATTTAGAACTTAATGAAAAATAAAATCTACAATAATTTAATTGAGTTAATGATGCTGCCAGGCTTATCTGGATATGAAAATAGAGTTTGTAACCATATTTCAAATAAGCTGAAAGAATTAGGATTATTTCCAAAAAAAGACTTAATGGGAAATTTATGGGTAAGTTTCCCAGGGGAAGGACCTAACATTATGTTATTTACGCATATGGACCAAATTGGTTTCGTAGTTCGTAAAATTGAAAAAAATGGGTTTATAAGAATTGAAAGATTAGGAGGAGTACCAGAGAAAGCCCTTGCTTCTCAAGCAGTTATCTTCCCTCTTGAAAATGGAAGTGAAATTTTTGGAATTATAGCCAATAAAAGTCACCACGCCACCCAACAGGATGAAAAATATAATGTTGTGCCTTATAAAGATTTATACATTGATGTTGGTGTTGATACTTTTGAAGAAGTAATTAAACTAGGAATAAATATTGGTTCTCCTGTTGTTTATAAACCAACAGTTGAGGAATTAAGCAATGAAAGAATTGCTGGTACTAGCATTGATGATAGAGCAGGTTGTGCCATAGCAATAGAAATTGCAGAAAAGTTATCGCTTAGAAAAAAAGGTCCACCTATAAACTTAGTATTCAGTGTACAAGAAGAGTTTAATTTAAGGGGAGTAATACCTCTTGCCCAGCAATTATTGCCTGATATTGCTATTCAATTAGATTTAATTTTAGCAACTGATACACCTGATATGAGAGATAGAGGGAATATAAGCTTAGGTAAAGGACCCGCAATTAGTTTATTTTCATTTCATGGTAGAGGTACTTTAAATGGTGTAATCCCACACCCTGCCCTAGTTAAACTTTTTGAAAAAACTGCACTTCAAAATAAAATTCCTCTTCAAAAAAGCGCTCATAATGGCGCACTTACAGATCTATCTTACGTACAATTAGTTGGGAAGGGTGTTGCATGTATAGATGTAGGGTTTCCTCTGCGATATTCTCATTCTTCACTTGAGATTTGCGATTTAAATGATTTAATCCAACTTACGAAATTGTTAGGAGAGGTTTTAGATAATATAGATGGCAAAATAGATTTGAATAGATAATTCTCTTTATTAAAGCACTAATTTATTTGACAGCACCAGCAGCCATCCCTTTTATTATAAATTTTTCTAAAATTATTCCAATTATAACCAGTGGCAAGATAGCAGCAAATGATAAAGCAGCCATTGACCACCAAGCAATACCTTGAGAACCAGTTTGGCTAGCAACCATAACAGGTAAAGTTTTGGCATGTGAAGAGGTTAGTAAAGCCGCAAAAAAATACTCATTCCAAGTTAATACTAGTGAAATTATAAAAGCAGCTATTATACCAGGTAGAGCAATTGGCAAAATAATTGTAATAAAAGCCTTCCATAACGAAAGGCCATCTACAAGAGCTGCTTCCTCTAATTCAACAGGTATTGATCCAAATTGGTCACGCATTATCCATATAACTATTGGTAACACAGTTAAAGTATAAAGAGCAATTAATCCTATTCTAGTATCTAAAAGAGCTAACTCTTTATATAAAACCAAAAAAGGTAAAGCTAAGACAACGGGAGGTAAAATTAATTGAGATAAAAAGAAAAAAGAAATATCTGAGTTTCGCATGAACCCAAACCGATAACTAAACCTACTTAAACCATAAGCAGTACAACTCCCTAAAGCCACTGCAATTGTGGATGAACTAAAAGCAATAATTGTTGAATTCCAAAATCTTTTTAAAAATTCTTCACGAACAGTATTTTCAACAAATATAGTATTTGGTGATAATCCCAAGGATTTGAGACCTAACCACTTAGGTGTAAAATCCCACCAAGGGACAATATTCCCTTTCATAACGTCTGGTGCTGCTTTAAAAGTTGTAGTTATAGTCCAATATATTGGGAATAAACAAATAAAAGCCCATATAATTAATATCCCATATATTATTAATCTATTAAACATCCAATTTGGTTTAAAAGATAAATCTTTAGCGGTATCATGGAAAATCTGTTTTTTCATGCTTTAATACCTGGGTTTCATCCATTTATCAGCGATTTTGATCAAAATTGTCATTAAAATTACTATTATGATTAAATAAAAAATAGCTAAAAATGTTCCATAACCTACATTCGAACGATCTCTGTATTCTCTAAATATAAAACTAGTCACACTATCAGTAGCTCCTCCAGGGCCTCCCGAGGTAACATTGATTATAATGTCAGCTAATTTCAGCTTAAAAATAATCCTAATTAAAATTGCAGTTATTGAAACAGGTAACATTAAAGGAAAAGTAATTTCCCAAAATTTTTTCCAAGGTGGAGCTCCATCAACGTCTGCTGCTTCATGCATCTCTTTTGGAATAGCCTGTAAACCTGCTAAAATCATAATCATCATTAAAGGTATAAAAGTCCATGCATCCATCATCATAATAACCGAGCGTGCCATTTCATGGCTTCCAAAAAAGGAGGGGTTTTCCCAACCTAACTCTCTAGCAAGACGAGAAATAGGGCCAAACCTCGCCTCAAGCATTGATTTTCCTATCATCCAACTAACTGCAACTGGGGACAGCATTAAAGGCATTAAAAAAGCTACACGAAAAAATTTACGAGCTTTGATTTGAGTGTTTAAAAGAAGTGCTAAACCAAAAGCAATGACATACTCTACTAGAATTGCAAGAGTATAATAGATCATATTTTTTAAGGCATTCCAATAGAATGGATCAGCCCACATTTGATAAACATTAGCAAGTCCATTGAACTGCCTCCCATCAGGAGAGGAAAGATTCCAACTTGAAAAAGCTATACCTAGTGCGAATATCAAGGGAAAAATAACAACAGAAATTACAAAAAGAACTGCGGGTAAAATAAATAGTCGTCTTTTACCTTGTTCACCATATAATATTACCTGCCCTAGACATAAACAAAATGCCCAAAGTAAATACGCATAAAGTGTAGGGCGCCAATTTTCAAAACCAAAAGTTAAAAAATTTGTTTGATCAAGGGATTGTAATAAAACAGTCAATATCAGGAATATCGCTGAGCCCCAAATAATAAAACGACCAAAATTTCTTCTCCCAAGAGATATTTGGTCTGGCATAACAATGTGGAGGTAATTACCTTCTGATGAGCTCAAAGATGACTTTTCCTTATAAAAAAAATAAGGACCGGTATGTTTCCATACCGATCCAAGTAGTTATATTGATCAAATTTAGAGACCCATTGAAGCTTTATAAAGCTTAATTTGACTTTCTCGACCAATTGAGTCTGTAATTTTTTCCCATGCTGCAGCAATAGCATCTGCAGTTTCCTGAGCTGAACTATATTGACCAGCAAAGCCCTTTGCTAATTCATCCTCAGCAACAGAATAGTACTGAAAAATTCCAGGTATTCTAGGTTCATTTAGAGAATTTGGATGATTATATGTATCAAGATTTGATCCAAGATAATCTTCTATAAATGCTCGGTCATATCCGGCAGCTTCCCACTCATCATAAACAAAGTGTGAATTTCTGTATGGCTGAAAACCAGATGGATAGGCTGATGTCCATAATGAAATATCTTTTCCTCCAATATGTGCAGCAGCAGACCACGCAGCTTTACGCTTTTTGCTATCACCTTCAACCCGGTTAGTTACATAAACACCCCAGCCAAGGTAAGCATTGTTTGGAGCTTCATTATAGTTATTTTCCCAGGCACCTTTTTTAGAGTTATAGACCTTATCAGATCCAGGTATCATGCTAAAACCTACAACGTCGCCAATTACAGATGAATCATTAGTTCTAGCATTAGACCCAATATCACCCCACCAAGTAAGCATAGAACCAGTTCCTGCTAAAAACTGTTGGAAACCAGTAGTACCTGGATCTGCGTTAATTTGATCTGCAGGGTAAGCTCCGTCAATTTTTATAAGATCCATGACATCTTGTATTGCTTGAACCCAACCAGGGTTGTTGATCCTTGGCTTCATAGTATCTATATCAAATAAGAATGCTGGATCATCTGGGTGTTTTACATATGGACCAGCTCTATCAGTAAGAAAGTACATACCAAAACCGCCCCAACCCTTTAATGGATCTAAAAACCCATGTGCCGGAAGCCCAGTTAAAGGATCAGTTTTTCCTACAACATCTTTTGATATTTGATTTACTTCTTGCCAGGTTTTAGGAGGATTTGCTCTTCCTGTTATTGATCCAGACCCGAAATAATCAGTTCTATAACAAAATGTATGACAATCACCATCAATGTTGATTCGATAGGCTTTACCATCCCACGTTCCTACAGGAGGTTGTAAGTAACCAACCAAATCATCATAATCAATCTGGTCTTTTACCCAATCTGGCATTTCATTCAAGAGCCCCTGTCCAGCTGTATCGCCTTCAAACGGTGCCCCCATTTCAATAATATCAAAATCAACAGTTTTAGTAGCTATTGACTGCTGTAATCTAGGATTATAATCAGCTTGTGCTAAATCTATCCAGTTAATCTTAGCACCTGTATAAGCTTCCCATGGTTTTAAAAATCCCCTAAATAAAAAATTATGTAGGTTTTGGTTATTTAAACCCATAAAAGTGAGTTCTACTCCTTTAAATTCACCTGGTTTAACACGATCTTTAACAGGACCTAGACACATTTCTCCAACTTTTTGCCACTCAGCATCACCTGGGGATCCCATTCCGACGCCAGGAATTTTCATAATAGCAGCACGTAATGCAGAATGGCCATCTGCTAGTGCTGGTACGGCACCTCCCATAGCTGCTAAGGCAGCGGTACTGGCAGCACCTTTAAGCATAGTTCTTCTTGTTAATCCGTTTCGAACTATGTGATTATAAAGTTCTACTTTCATACAGTTTTTCTCCCAAATTATGTTAAATCAGAAAATAAAAGAAATATTTAATTTCCTGATGATACCTTAATAGTAAAATAATTTCAGTGTAGATCTGTTTTGTCAAGCTTATCGATAAATAGAATTTTCATATATAGACAGTATTGATTAGTTAGGTTATTTTTTACTAGGAGAATTTATTATGGCAGAAGTAAAAATACGCAACCTTTTTAAATCCTATGGTAATACAGAAGTAATCCATGGGTTAGATGTAGATATTGAAGATGGTGAGTTTGTTGTTCTAGTAGGACCTTCTGGGTGTGGTAAATCAACTCTCTTGAGGATGATTGCTGGTTTAGAAGGGATTTCCTCAGGAGACATAATGATTGGTAAAAGTATAGTAAATAATCTACCACCTTCTCAAAGAGACATAGCAATGGTATTTCAAAATTATGCTCTTTATCCTCACAAAACTGTAAATGATAACATGGCTTTTTCTCTTAAAATGAAAGGTTTAAGTAAAATTGATATTTCTAGTAGAGTAAATCAAGCCGCAGAAATATTAGGTTTGACCCCCTATCTTAAAAGATATCCACGTGCTTTATCTGGAGGTCAAAGACAACGAGTAGCTATGGGGCGTGCTATTGTACGTGACCCTCAAGTTTTTTTATTTGACGAACCACTATCTAATCTAGATGCAAAATTGCGTGTACAGATGCGTGCAGAAATTAGAGAATTACAACAGAGACTGAACTCTACTACAATTTATGTTACCCATGATCAGATAGAAGCTATGACAATGGCAGATAAAATTGTAGTCATGAAAGATGGTTATATCGAACAAACCGGAAGTCCTTTGGAAGTTTATGACAAACCCGCTAATACTTTCGTAGCAAGTTTTATTGGATCACCTGCCATGAATATGATTGAAGGGACTGTGGAAATAAAAAATAATAGTTATAAGTTACAAGTTGCTGGTACAAAAATTAATTTACCAAATGTTAAAGAATTAGAAAATGGCCAAAAAATAATCATTGGCATAAGACCAGAATATCTATTTCCTTCTAACAATGGAATTCCTGCGAAAATTGCAGTTGTTGAACCAACTGGTTCTGAAACACACCTTTTGCTTCGTGCAAACGATCAAGATTTAACCTGCGTCATTAGAGAAAGAGAAAACTACAGTCCTGGGCAAGAAGTTAAACTAACCACTGATCAAAATTCAATTCATATTTTTAATTATGAAAATAAGTTACGTATATACTAGTATAAATAAATTTAAATTTGGAAGGATAATTTAATATGTTAAAAGGGATAAATAGTCTTTTGAATGCTGATGTTCTTTATACCCTAAGAGCAATGGGACATGGTGATGATTTAATTATTGCTGATACCAATTTCCCATCTGATAGTATTGCAAGAGAAACCGTGTTGGGTGATCTTTTAAGAATAGACGCACCTGCTGCTGAAGTTGTGAAAGCTATTTTATCAGTTTACCCTTTAGATACTTTTGTTGATGATGCTGCTGGTAGAATGGAAGTAGTAGGAGAGCCTAATTCAATTCTTCCAGTTATGAGTGAGGTGCAATCAGAAGTAAATAGAGCAGGTGGACCAAACCCAATGATATCAATTGAACGTTATGCATTTTATGAAAGAGCTAAAAAAGCATACGCTGTTATACAAACTGGTGAGCGTCGTTTTTATGGATGCTTTGCTTTCCGAAAAGGGGTAATTGGTCCGGAGGAAAATTAATAAATGAGTCATGTAGTAATACTAGGCGTTTTTGTAGCGGATACAGCTTATCGTGCTGATAGAATGCCTGTTATGGGTGAGACAGTTTTAGGGAATTCATTTTCCCTTGGACCTGGAGGTAAGGGCTCTAACCAAGCTGTAGCAGCTGGCAGATTGGGTGTCAAAGTTTCTATGATAAGCCGTTTAGGGAAGGATGACTTTGGTCAAATGGCAATCGACACATGGAAATCATCAGGTGTGACTCCTTATATTGAAGAAGATGTTAGTAGTTATACAGGGGCGGCTTTTATTTTTATTGAGGAGAATTCAGGAGATAATGCAATAATTATTTCACCTGGTGCAGCTGCAAACATAAGCCCAATAGATCTAGAAAAAAGAAAAGATCTAATTGCTAATGCAGATGTTTTCATAACTCAACTTGAACAACCATTAGCAGCTGCTAAAAAAGGTTTAGAAATAGCTAAATCTGCAAAAGTAAAAACTATTTTAAACCCTGCTCCAGCTACAAAATTACCTGATGGATTTTTAACATTATGTGATTTTATAACTCCTAATGAAACAGAAACAGAAACTCTTACTGGAGTAAAAGTTTCAACATTAGATGATGCAAAAATAGCGTGTGAAAAATTTAAAGAAATGGGAGTTGAAACTCCTATAATTACACTGGGAGAGAAAGGTGCTTATTTGCATGAACATGGATTAATACAAAGCTATAAAGTTGGACAAGTTTTAGAAACAACTGGAGCAGGTGATGCATTTAATGGAGGTTTTGCTGCTGCTTTATCTGAGGGCAGAAGTACCTTGGAATCAATTAATTTTGGTTGTGCAACTGCAGGTATTTCAGTTACAAGAGCTGGAACAGCTCCCTCTATGCCAACCAGAGATGAAGTAGAGAAAATTTTATAAATTAAGTTTAGAATAATTTAAATTGATTAATATATTGCAAATTTAAGCTTAACATGATCAATCTTAATCAAGAATGGAGAAAACCCAAAAAGCATAGTCCGATTGTCATTTTTGGAGCTGGGTCTATTGTAAATGATGCGCATTTACCAGCCTATAAACAAGCAGGTTTTAAAGTTCAGGGTATTTATGATCCAGATATTAAAAAAGCAAAAAAATTAGCAAGTAAATATAATGTCAGTGTTTTCAATACTGCAGAAGAAGCGTCTGACCAGCAAAATGTAATATTTGATTTAGCTACTCCACCCAAGGCTCATGCAAGCATTCTAGAAATATTACCAGAAAATGCCGGTGTTTTAATTCAAAAACCTATGGGTAGCAATCTTGATGAAGCCACTAAAATTTTAGAAATTTGTAATGCTAGATCACTAAAGGCTGCACTAAATTTTCAACTTAGATTTGCTCCGATGATGATAGCTTTAAAAGATGCTATCAACTCAGGTTTATTAGGTAAAATTGTAGATTTTGATGCTTGGCTAGCGTTAGATACTCCCTGGTCATTATGGAAGTTTTTAGAAAATTTACCAAGAGTTGAAATCCTTTTGCACTCAATTCACTATTTCGATTTTATAAGATCCATACTAGGTGACCCTAATGGTGTAAAAGCAAAAACACTTGGCTTCCCTGGGAAAAAAACTTCAAATACCAGAACTACAGCTATATTAGATTATGGAAGTGATATAAGATGTGCTCTAACCATAAATCATAATCATAATTTTGGTAGAAAATATCAAGCTTGTGAATTCCGAATTTGTGGGACCAAAGGTGCAGCGTATGTTCAACTTGGGGTAAATCTTAATTATCCAAAAGGAGAACCTGATATATTAGAAATAAACTTAGGAAAAGAATGGGTTAATATTCCTTTAAGAGGATCTTGGTTTATTGAAAGTTTTGGAAACAGAATGTCTCAATTGCAGCGATATATAAATGGTGAAGAAAGTGAACTCATTGCTTCAGTAAAGGATTCATGGAATACCATGGCTTTAGTTGAGGCAGCATACAAGAACAGTGAAAATCCAGGAACATTAATACCAAAATATATTGGTAGATAATTTTTGATAAAAATTATTCTATTTGACCAACAACATCTCCTACCTGAACTAAATCTCCTTCACTAAAATTGATTTGAGAAATTTTTCCACTAACCGGAGCTTCAATTTCTAACGCAGTTTTAGTAGTAGATATTAAGAGTACAACTTCACCCTCTTCTACTTCTTCACCAGCACCCACTAGCCACTCTGTTATTTCAGCCTCTGATATTTCGTTACCTAAATTTGGTATTATTATATCTGTCATTTGATTTATCCTTTTTGGTTAAAATCCCTTTTTGGCCAATTCTAAAAAATTCCAATCTTTTCGGAGACCTTTTTTATTCACTCTTTTTTCTGGAAAAAAATCTCTAAAAACTGAATCTAAAATATCATCTGATTGTGGTGAATATGTTTTCTCCATGTCGGCGCCAGGGGCTATCCAATTGGGTGCCCCAATTACTATAGCGGGTGCCTTAAGATTATTAAAGGCAAACCTTGATATATTTGTAGCAATAGTATTTGAAAAACTTCCTCTTTCAACTGCTTCAGAAACAATAAGTAAGCGTCCAGTCAAATTTACAGAACTTATCAACATATCATAATCAAATGGAACAAGTGATCTTGCATCAATAACTTCAGCATCAATTTTATAGTTTATCAACTCTTCACTTGCATCCAAGGCTGGATATAACGAGGCCCCTATTGTTAAGATAGTTATATCTCTACCTTTTTTTCTTTTAACTGCTTTGCCTATAGGTATAGTATAATACTCTTCTGGAACACCTTTTTCATTAAAAACCTCTACTTTGTCATATAAACGTTGGCTTTCAAAAAAAATAGTTGGATCATTAGATTTTAATGAGGTCGCTATTAAACCTTTTGCATCATATGGAGTTGCTGGATATACAATTGATAGTCCTGGAATATGTGTAAGTAATGATGACCAATCCTGTGAGTGTTGAGCTCCATACTTAGATCCAATAGAAGCTCTTAAAACAATAGGTAACCTTAATTCTCCTGCAGACATTGCTTGCCATTTTGCTAATTGGTTAAATATTTCATCTCCAGCTCGGCCAATAAAATCTGAATACATAAGTTCAATAATTGCTCTACCACCAGAGATAGCGTAACCAATTGCGGTGGAAACTATAGCTGCTTCTGAAATGGGTGCATTAAATAACCTATTCATTGGAATAATATCAGCAAATCCCCTGTAGACACCAAACGCTCCTCCCCAATCACGACATTCTTCTCCATAAGCAATAAGTGATTTGTCATTGGACAAATGATAAATTATGGCTTCAGCCAAGCTATCTCTAAGGGTAATTGCTCTCATTCCAGATAATAAAGAACCATCACTAGTTTTTCCATATCGAGACTTTTTTTTCATATTTTTTATCTGATTAACTTGATTAATATCCATTAACAAATCGTCTGCAGTTTTAGAAATTCTGTTTACTTCTTTATTAAAAGTAAAATCTCCAATAATTGTAGGTTTTTTTGCTATATCAATACTTGGTGTTAATTCTCTATCTACAACTTTACTTGTTAATAACTCTATTTGATTTTGTACTTTTTCAATTATATTATCTAAATTCTTTTTATTTATAATATCAGCATCAAGTAATTTTTGAGAATAGAGCTCAATGGGATCAAAAGATTTCCAATGTTTGATCTCTTCTCTAGATCTATAAGCATTTGTATCAGTTGTTGAATGTCCAGAAAATCGATAGCATTCAATATCTAATAATGCAGGACCATTTCCTTCTAACAATATCTTTCTTTTTCTGATAACTGCATCAGCAACTGATAAAGGGTCAGAACCATTGACAGTTTCAGCGTGCAACTGCTCAGGATTCACTCCACTAGCTATCCTTGAAAGGCGGTCCCAAGACATTGTTTCTCCCAAGGTTTGACCCCCCATAGCATAAAAATTATTCATAAAACAAAATAACATTGGTGGATTATTATTAAATGGTTTGGGCCACAGGTTTTTGTATTGTCCCATGGCAGCAAAATTCATCGATTCCCATACTAATCCACAGCCAGTACTTCCATCGCCTAAATTTGCAACACAAATAGATTTATTTTGTTTTAAATGTGCGTGTAAAGCTGCGCCCACAGCAATACCTGAAGATCCCCCTACAATTGCATTGTTTGGAAAGGCACCAAAAGGTGTAAAAAATGCATGCATTGACCCTCCCATACCTTTATTAAAACCAAGTTCACGCATAAAAATTTCTGCTAATACACCAATTAATAAAAACATCTCTGCATCATTAAATTCTGTGTTATTAAAGTTTTTATGGATGTATGAAATTAATTTACCATGATGATGCGTTTCCATTATTGAGTTTATTTTATTTCTGCTCAAACTATTAATTGCTGAAAGGCCTTTAGCTATCATTTCACCATGGCTCCTATGAGAACCAAAAATTTTATCTTCAGTTTTCAAAGCAAATGCAGATCCAACAGCTGCAGCCTCTTGACCAATAGAAAGATGTGCAGGCCCATTATAAATATATTCTATATTTTTATAAGAACCCTTTGTTTTGAATGAGTTTAGCATAGTTTCAAACTCACGAACTATATACATATGGCGCAATAACTCTATTAAATTTTCCTTGCCATATATCTTTAGTTCTTCCTGAATTGATTTCTGATATTGATGAACAGGAATTCCTGAACTTTTAAGTACACTTTTGCTGAAAGTTTTTATTGGATCTATTGGTATATTTTTTGGCATTTATTTAATTAAATTTTATTTTTTTAAAAGATTCAATATCTACTTTTGAAGGTGGATTACAACCTATTTTTTTACAATTTAATGCTGCAGCAATAGAAGCTTTATTCATCATTAATGAAAGATCTGTTTTTTTTAAATTTTCTATCATATTACTATCAAAAATTTTATTTTCTATAAACCAAGTCAATATACTTGCCATGTATGTGTCTCCTGCACCAACTGTATCTTTCAAATCAGAAATTTTTTCTGAGGGCATATTTATTTCAAAATGAGAAGTTTTTCCTTTAGAACCTTTTTCCCCAAATGTGAGAATAAGTAGTTTGGCATTTGTTTTTGATTGAAGGATTTCAAAAGAATGATTAATCGAATTGCTTGGATAAAGCCAATTTAAATCTTCATCACTGAGCTTTAAAATATCCGCATCCAAAAACATTCTTTCTAATCTTTTAATATATGTTTCACGGTCATTTATAAGTATTGGCCGCACATTTGGATCTAAACTAGTAATAAAACCTTTTTTTTTGCATTTCTTAAAAAATATTTCCCAAATTTCGGCATCTTTTCCTTCGATAAGGCCTAGGGAACCAACATGGAAAATTTTAGTATTTATTGGTATTATATCCAATAAATTTTCTAAATTTACTTTTCTTTCAGCTGTTTCATTTCTATGAAAACTATAGGACGGAATGCCCTCACTTATAGATACCACAGCTAAAGAAGTTGGGTTTGATATACTTTTTGACAAAATTTTAACACCATTTTCTTTTAGCCTGGATGAAAGTAATACTCCCAGTGTATCTTTAGACATTGGTGTTAAATATGATACATTTCCACCCTGCTTACTTGCAGCTATTGCGACGTTATATGGAGATCCACCAGGATTTGCTAAATAAATTGGTAGTCCTTCAGGGTTAAAACTTGAAGAAACTAAATCAATAAGATTCTCTCCCCCAATTGCTATCATCAAATTACTCCATTAAAAATATACACATATTATTAAACAGAATTATTAAGCTTGCGAGCTCTTTCAAAAATTATATCAATAAATAAACTTATTATGAGTATAAACGAACCAAAAATTAAAAAAGGGATAGTCACAGAATAACCAATTTTTATTAATGGTAAAATAATTAAAATAAAAAAGATTGCAGTTATAACTGTTAAAAGTTTATTTACAGTAAATATAGGTATTAAAGAAACAATAAATAATAAAAGACATAGTACTGAAATCCAACTATTTGAAGAAATCATTTGTTGGAAGTAATCTATTTCTTTTGGTCCTAATAACCTAGCCGTTTGACCATTAGCCAATTTTTCTCCAGCCTCTTGAAGGCTTTTTGATGCATTATGCTCTAAAATAGAAATTTGTGCTCTTAAAAAAAGACTTGCAGGAGTCATAAGGGTTAAGAAAGCCATGAATGAACTAACTGAGACCAATAATCTCCTTACATTCTTTGGATTTTTTGACTGACGAACTAAATCTATACCTACTGCTAAAAGAATTATTAAACCCGTAACAACCATTTGCCAAAAAGTATCTAATTGTGCCAATGTTAATCCATTGTTGATAAGTTTTAAAAGTATAACGCCCATAAACGTTCCCCATAAGGAACCTCTTCCTCCAAATAGTGAAGTACCACCAATAACAACAGCTGCAATTGCGTCTAATTCCCACATTTGCCCATAATCAGATTTTGCATAAGGAGCTCTTCCAAGAAATAATAACGCGCCAAATGCCGCTGATAGTGAGCAAAGCATATAAGTCATCATTGTATAAAGGGAAGTATTAATACCTGACTGTCTTGCGCCCACAGCATTTGATCCTATAGCGTATATATATCGTCCATATCTAGTATTAGTAATAATTATGCTTACTATAAGAAAAAATAGAATAAAAATAAGCATCGACATTTGAAAAGTTCTAAAGAAATTTAACCAATTACTATCAATAAAACTACCAAATGTTTCCCAATAACCTTCAAGATTACCCTCTTTAAATTCATTTCTTAAGTTTGCAAATGGATTGAATCTTCCAAATGAATCAAAATTTATTGGAAGTTTTGGAGTAGCTTGCGCACCAGTACTAAGATGACCTGTTCCACGCCATATAGACAATCCAGCAAGAGTTGCAATAAAAGCAGGCATTCCAAAATAAGCCACTAATGTCCCTTGAAATGCACCTACTAATAATCCTAAAGAAAGGCCAGTAAGAATTGCCATCCAAGTTGGAAATCCCCAAAAACTACAAACGTAACCTGTTAGAGCAGCAGTCATACCCATTACAGAACCTACCGATAAGTCAATACCTGAAGTTATAATTACAAGCGTCATCCCTCCAGCTACTATTCCTATGGCTGCAGAATTATTTAAGATGGTCATAAGATTTGTTGGATGAAAAAAAGGACGTCCTGAAGTTGAAAATTCTATAGCTAAAGCAAGAATTAAAATTGCCACAAAAGCACCAGACCATTCCGCTTTAAAAAACCTGACTAAAGCCCTTATTATCGTATCTGTAAATTTTTCTGGCATAATTTTTTATGAAATAAAATGATATAAATATCAAAAAAATTTATTTTTAAATAAATATAGAAATCCAAAGGGCACAAATTATATCACAAATTTGTACCCTATTATTTTTTGATATGAATTAATTGATACCTACCATTTTTTTATAAACACCAGAAGTAGAAGGTGTTACAAGAAAAAATCCTGTATCTATTCTTGAGGATACTGTTTCACCTCTTGCAGCTGCGGCAGCAGCCTTGATTCCTTGATAGCCCATTTGATATAACATTTGAGCAGTATCTGCGTGAACCCATCCTTCATCCATTGCAGCTATAGCATCACTTGCACCATCGAAACCAACTAGCTTAACATCACCTGCACCATATCCAAGGTTTTCTAATGCAGCTTTTGCACCCATGGTACCGCCGTCCCATGCATTCACAACCATTTTGACGTCGCTATTTGAATTTAATACAGCCTCAACTCCCTCTTGAGCTTGTTGACTGTTCCATTCTGTAGGAACCTCTAAAATTTTTGAACCAGGCCTAGCAGCTGAAAAAGCTTCCATAAAACCATTACGGCGCTCTTGACCAGTAGATTGTGCTTGATTCCCTGTAACATAAATTACAGTATCACCATCGTTAACTAAAGTAGCAGCAACTGCACCTTGAACTTTTGCAACAGCATAATTGTCGGTAGCTACAAAAGAAGTAACTTCAGCGCCTGAAACACCAGTATCAATAGCAATAATTGGAATACCAGATGACATTGCATCAGTAACAGCAGGTGCTACACCAGCACTATCAACTGGAGCAATCCCAATTGCTTTTGCTCCTTGAGCCACTAGATTTTCGAAAACCTCTAATTGACTAGATAAATCACCTTGAAAAGCTGGTCCAACTGATACTAGTTTCACGCCTTCTTCAGCTGCAGCATCTTCTGCCCCCTGATTAATCATCATCCACCCTGCATTGGTTGCTGATTTTGTAATGTAACCAATAACATCTTGTGCATTGATAGAAGCATTCGAAGTTATGGCAAAAAATGCAACAAGTGCAAATTTTGGTAATAAATTTTTCATATTTTCTCTCTCCTTAAATTTATTTTACAAATAAAGTTCTACATATTTGTAATTAGTAATAACATTAAGGTCTAAAAAATTCATGACTGTCAATAAGGATTTATGCTTGAGATTTTTATATTAATTATAAAGTACATGTCTTATAGTATCTTATAGAAACTATTAATTAGAAAATTAAATGAATGATTTGAATAAAGAAGTTATACTTAAAACAGTTGGTTTAACGAAACATTATGGAGGAGTAAGAGCTCTTGAAGACGCAAATTTTTCTATTTCTTCTCATGAACATATTGCCATAGTAGGTGATAATGGTGCTGGGAAATCAACTTTCGTAAGAAGTATTACAGGAGTTGAAAGACCAACTTTTGGAAAAATCTTTTTTTATGGTAAAGAAGTTAATTTTAGATCCCCTACTGATGCAAGAGAAAGTGGCATTGAGACAGTTTATCAAAATCTTGCACTTGCTGATGATCTTGATGTTACTTCAAATATTTTTCTTGGTAGGGAAATTGAATATTTCAAATTAGGACCATTATCATGGTTGAATAAATCAGCTATGAAAAAAAAATCATCTGAGCTCCTAGCTCAAACAGGAATAAAAATAGGTAACTTAAGCCAAACTGTAGCAAGTATGTCTGGAGGGCAAAGGCAATGCGTTGCCATTAGTAGAGCGGCTGGTTGGGGATCAAAATTAATTGTTATGGATGAACCGACAGCTGCCTTAGGAATACAAGAGACAAAGAAAGTGGAAGAAATAATTAAAAATCTTAAAGAACGTAATATACCAGTCATTATAATTTCTCATAATCTACGCCAAGTATTTGATTTAGTTGATAAAATAGCTGTATTCAGGCAAGGTAGAATAATCGATGTTGTAAAAACCAGTGAAGTCACAGGTAATGATGTTGTTGCTTTGATTACAGGTTTGGATAAAAAAAACAGGGAAGTTGGAGAATATATTTAAACGTTAGGGAGTTTTACGAAATGTTAAAAAAAATAAACCCAATTTTAGGACCAGAAGTATTATTTGTACTTCGTGAAATGGGTCATGGTGATCAGATAGCACTAGTAGATGGAAACTATCCGGCATCAGCACACGCAAATAAATTAATTAGAGCAGATGGCATTGAACTTATTCCTTTATTAGATTCTATACTAGATATACTCCCTATTGATAACAAGACTGATGCAATTGTAAGAGCTATAAATGTTACCAAAAGTGATGGAATTGATCCAATTCACAACGATATTGAAAAAACCTGCAGTTATTATAACTTTAAAGCAATCCCACTGGACGCCGAAAGTTTTTATAAAAGGGTTAAAAATGCATTTGCAGTTATAGCAACCACCGAGCGTTGTTTATACGCTAATGTAATTCTAACCAAAGGCATTATACTTCCAAATTAAATTTCAGTGATAATTCTATTTATTGTAAATTTGGATTTAAGATCTATAATTGTAAATTCTGGCAAATATTATTGATTTGGAGTAGATTTTGTCATTTATTGCATCACCAATTCCTGAAAATGAAGAGAGTAGACTTCAAGCTGTTGAAAAAGCAGGAGTTTTGGACAATTTAAATGAAGAAATTTACAATGTTTATTGTCATCTCTCTAGACAAATAACAAAATGTCCTGAAAGTTGGGCAAATGTTATTGATAAAAATAGACAATATAACTTTGTTCTTGATGGAAAAAATATTAATGATGAAAGAAAAGAAGAGTTAAGAAGTCATCCAAGGGTATTAACATTTTGTCAATACGCTTTAAATAGCCCAAATCCTATTATAGCTAATGATTTAACAAAAAATAAAATTTTTAAAAATCATCCATCAGTTTTAAAAAAAGATGGACCAAGATTTTATGCAGCATTCCCCATAGTTAATTCAGAAGGTTATATTCTTGGATCTTTATGTGTCCGTGACTATAGGGTAAGAAGACTATCAAAAAATATAATAATGTTAATGAAAGGACTTGCAAAAAAACTTTCTCATCAATTGGATATTCAAGCAGAACAGAGGCAAATGTCAGTTGAAAAAATTACTAGAACTATAGAAAAACTTAATGAAGAAATTAAAAATCTTTCTTTGGATGAAGCAATAACTGTATTTAAATGCCTTTCAAACAATTTAGTAAATTCTGAACAACAAATTAAACTTATAGAAATAGGTCTTTTAGATAAAGATTTAAAGTTGACTAGAAAATCAAAACAATTGATTCAATTTCTAAAATTAGATGCTGCAGTCTTAAAAAGAATTAAAATGCCTACTTTAAAAACAAATGAAATAGACGAATTATTTAAGGTTTTAGAAAAATAATGTATGGAAAAGTAGTTAATTTAAAATTTGCTAATATGGAGGAAGCTAAATTAGCTGCATCATTTTTTACTGAAAATATTGCTTCAAAAATTTCTGCATTAAAAATAATAGGATTTAATGTTTTTATTGGTAAACAAGGTGACCTTAATTTATTGATTAAATTTGAAGACGTATCTTCCATTAAGTTATTCGAACAAAAATATCCGCAAATAATTGAATCATTAAGAAAAAGCCTTGTATTTAAAGAATCTGTTTTTGTAGGTGTATGCGCATTTACTTTTGAACAAGAAGCAG
>CACMNE010000007.1:0-75188 GCA_902614945.1 uncultured Alphaproteobacteria bacterium | reverse complement strand
ATAACAATTCAAAGTTACAATCAGGATTAAATTTAAAGGCAACTAATTCAAAAATAAATGAACCTTCAAAGGGTCACGAGTTAAGTAAGGCAATTGAACTAGCAAGACAAATGAATCCAAATGTGAGTTATAAATAATGAGAATTATCCTTAAATTATCTTCTATATTACAGATACTTTTTATTATTTTTGTATCTACTACTTCTTTAGAAGCAGAGACACTATTTGAGAGTTTTGGAGTTGGGTTACCAGCTATAAATGTTTCTGACACACCAGAAGGTGAAACTACCTACTCATTATCTTTACAAATACTAGCATTGATGACTGTTTTGACAGTACTACCTTCTTTAATATTAGGTATGACTTCATTTACTCGAATTATTATAGTTTTATCAATTTTGCGCCAGGCAATGGGAACTCAACAAACACCACCAAACCAAGTTTTGATTGCTGTTGCTCTTTTTTTAACTCTTTTTATAATGTCACCTACCCTTTCTAAAATTAATAATGAATCCTTATCACCATATTTAAGTGGTGATTTAACTGCTGAAAATGCCTTATTAAAAGCAAGCAATACTGTTAAAGATTTTTTGGTTTTCAATACTAGAAAAAATGACCTACAGATGTTTGCTGACTTAGCAGGTGACGAAAAATATGAGAATAATTACGAAGTTCCATTACCAGTTTTATTACCTGCTTTTATAACCTCTGAACTTAAGACTGCATTTCAAATTGGTTTTCTTTTATTTTTACCATTCTTAGTTATTGATATGGTAATAGCATCTACACTAATGTCTTTAGGTATGATGATGCTGAGTCCAATGCTAGTTTCACTACCATTCAAATTACTATTATTTGTTCTTGTAGACGGTTGGGCAATGACAGTAGGTTCTCTTGTTGCAACATATTCATCTAGTTAGGATAAAAAAATGGACTTTGATGCAAATGTAGAATTTTTGAGACTTACATTTTATCAAATAATACTAACTGCTGGGCCTTTATTAGCAGTGGCTCTTGCAGTTGGTCTTATTATTGGAATTGTTCAGGCAGCCACAACAATCAATGAAATGACCTTAAGTTTTGTGCCAAAATTAGTAATTGTAGTTCTAACATTTGCATTGCTTGCTAATTTCATGCTTGTGAGCCTTTCTGATTTTTTTCTTTTTATTTTTGATCGAGTTGCAGGAATGGGTTATAGTTAATGTTAGATCTTCCTATTAACAATATTGGAACTTTACCAGGGCTAGAACTTCAAATAATTCAAGATAAAATTCTTTTATTTCTATTTTGTAGTATCAGAATAAGTGCTTTTTTAATATCTTCTCCTATATTTGGTGCCGGTTATGTTTTACTACCAGTAAGAATTCTTTTTGCAATGGTGTTAACATTAAGTATTTTTCAAGATCAAAGTGCCTTTATTGACGTACAAACAATTACTTCACCAATTGGAATAATTTTAATTGCTAAAGAGATTGCTATAGGTTTAAGCGCAGGTTTAGTTTTAACAATTTGGTTTTCTGCAGCATCTTTAGCAGGTGAAAAAATAGCAAGCACCTCAGGCCTAGCTTTTGCAGCTCAAGTAGATCCAAACACAGGATCTTCAACTCCAGTAATAAGTCAAATATTGATGTTGTTTTTATTAGTTATTTTTTTAGCAATAGATGGTCATCTCATAGTTATAAGAACAATGTTAGATTCATATGAGTATATAAAAATTGATTCTATGCCTACTTTAGATATCCTGTTAAAAACAGGAATTGGTGCTGCAGGATCTATGTTTTTAGCTGCGACTATAATCATGTTACCAGTCTCAGTTCTTTTACTAATGGTAAATGTTTCAATCGGTGTTATGACAAGATCTGCACCAACTCTAAACCTTTTTTCTTTTGGATTTCCAATTACTTTACTTGGAACTTTTATCTTTTTATATTTTTCTGCATCATCAATTGGGTTTGCTATGTCAGATCTTGTAGAAGCAGCTATTAGATCAATGCAAGACATGATTTGGGGTATAAATTATGGCTGAAGAAAATGAAGATGGCCAAGAAAAGACTGAGGAGCCATCCCAACGTAAGATAGAAAAAGCTAAAGAAGACGGCAAAGTATTAAGTTCAAAAGAGATGTTTGTTTTTACAAATATTTCGATGGGTTTGGTTTTAATGTTTGCATTTTTCTTAGTAGCTAGACAGTACTTATTTGAGTGGGCTGATTTATTTGTTTTTGATAGCGATACAAAACTAGATGACCTTTATAATATTAAAAGTAATTATGCATTATGGTATTATTTAAAGGTGAGCCTTTTGTTTGGAACACCAATTTTTCTTGTAACTTTAGGAACTCAAATTGCAGTTGGTGGGATAAACTTCGCTCCTAAAGCAATGTCCTTTAAAGGAAGTAAATTAAATCCAATAAAAGGATTTAAAAATATTATATCAATGAAATCTCTTGTAGAATTGGGTAAATCCATACTCAAGGTATGCTTGTTAATGGGAACTGCAGCATATGTTATTTATCTCTATTTACCAACAATCATAAGAATTTCAGATGGAAATTTAAATTCAGCGCTTGAAACTTTAAAAAAATTATTTCCACTTTTGTTGATCGCTTCTTTGATAGCACTGGCGACAATTGCAGCAATTGACTATTTTTGGCAAAGATATCAACATATAGAATCTCTTAAAATGACAAGACAAGAACAAAAGGATGAATTCAAACAAACTGAAGGCTCCCCTGAAGTAAAACAAAAAATTAGACAAAAGCAAATGGAAGCAAGTATGGCATCAGCTGCACAAAGGAAATCTGTTGAGAATGTATCAGAAGCTACCGCCATAATCACAAACCCAACTCATTTTGCAGTCGCACTTAAATATATTGTAGGAGAACCTGGAGCACCAGAAGTTGTAGCTATGGGTAGGGGAAATATTGCTCAAGAGATAATTAATAGGGGCAAAGAAAAAAATATCACAGTGTATCGAAGTCCACTACTAGCAAGAGCTTTATTTTTTACTTCTGAAATTGGTAAGGAAATCTCAGAAAAACTTTATAGTGCTGTAGCTGTAGCATTGGCCTACATTTATAAAATCGATAAGGGCGAATTAGTTGATGAACCACAAATAGATATTCCAGAAGATCTTAGGTTTAATGAAAATGGTAAGGCAATGAAAGATAAGGATTAGAATAATGCCAAGGAGATATCATAAAAGCTATGGGGATTGGATAAGTACTATGTCCTTTTTTGGAGTATCAGTATATGCTTGTTTGAAAGGGCTAGAATTTATAGATCAAGGAAATTTGATTAGAGCCTCCCTATTATTAGTTGCATCTGTACTTTGTTTACTAGGTTCACTGAGGTATCCAATTGCCAGATTTTTTGACGAGGTTAATAAAAGAAGATGATAAAAGAAAGAAAAAATAGCTTTTGTAGTGGTTGTAGATTTTTGTTTATTACACATGATAAGTTAAAACCATGGGGATGTTCTAATTTTGGCTTCAAATCACGTAATCTCCCTAGTCACGTTGTTTTTGCCACGACTGGCATGAAATGTGCTTATTTTATAAAAAAAGATATGTTTATTAAATCTCAGAAAAAATATAACGGCCGTGGGAGAATAGCATGAGCGCAGAGTTAGATACAATTGAAGAGAGCATTAAAATCGCTTTAGATGCAGCGGATGCGGCAACAGATATTACTTCTGAATATAATAAGGTTAAAAGAGAACATAAAAAATTGGAGGCAAAAGTGAAGCAAATCCATCGCTATACAACTATAATTTTTGGAAGCTCTATTTTGGCATCAGTTGTTGCAATAGGTTTTTCCTCTGTACTTTATTTCAAATCAATGTCTGACTTATCTGTTATGACAACTACAAATAGAGAAGCATTGGTTATTTTTGCCGAAAATGTTGATGCCTTAAAGGAAACAACTAATAATTTGAAGATGGCGATGGATAATCAAGCTTTAATTCAAGACCAAAATAAAAAAGTTTTAAATAAAATCGAAATAATGAGAGACGACTTTAAAACGACTACTACTTCAATGCAAACTCAGGTTAAATCTGCTAATGAACAATTATCTGGAGAAATTGCCAATTTTAGTGGTCAACTATCCAGTACAGTTTCAGATACTTTGGTATCCCAAATGAATGGACAACTTGCTCAAATTGAATCACTTATAAATGGTATTCAAGATTCTTACTCTAATTCTATAGAAGGAATTTCTTCCACACTTGCTGATAATAAGACAATGCAAAGTTTAGCTGACACCCAAAATTTATTATCACAACAAATTAAGTTATTAGAAAAAAAGAATACTGAAATGATTCAAAAACTGCAAAGTAAAGACAACCATATAAAATTTCCTTAGTGTAAGTATATTTATTAACCGTGATGGCTGAACAAACTGAAAATTATGTTAATGATACTTTGGATGAATCATCAAAGATAGACAGTACCCCATATCTTAAAATAGCTGAACATGGGAGATCTTCTAGAACCAAAGCTTTAAAATTAAAAATTGACGATGTAATTGTTGCCGTCGATGGTACAGAATTCAGGTCAACTTCTGAAAATTTGGTGGATCTCTTATCTAGTGAGGAAGATGGCAAATGGTTGTTGACAATTTTTAGGGATGGTCAATTTTTTGAAATTTTTACAATAGGGCCACTTGGCGGTGTTTTGAAATTTACCTCTGATGAAGAAACCCTTTTAATTTCTAGTAAATTTGCTGAAAGACCCTTCATTGAAAAATCAGAGTTTCGAACTTTTGAAGTCTTAAAAAACCTGCATAAAAAATGTGATGTATATGATACTACTTTCTCACAAATAGCAGTTTTTCTTCCACCCGTTTGGCTATTACAAAATAGAATGTGGGAGCCATTTATTGCAGTAACATCTGTTTACCTTATTACATTCAACGTAAACCTTATTCTTTTTCTAATTTCTTCATTACTTATCGCTGTTTATTTTAAGCAAGGCCAAGTCACAATCCGCCGGAGTTACAGTATGTTTCAAGAATTTCAAGTCTGGGCAATAATAGCTGCGACGGATGAGGCCACAGTACAACAAGTTTGTCGAAAATTTGATCCAAAGTGTGATTTCTTAAAAAGTCTCGTTGGGCCTCCGTCAAAAAGTGAAGAAGATAATAAGAATAAGAAAAAGAAACGTAAAAGTGGTAATGTAGCTGCAGTATCTCCAATTACTTATTAAATATTCTATTTATTAAAGAATAAGTTAAATAATAACATGATACAGTAGATATTGTTTTTGTGAACTTCTATTTTGATTTGTTGGCTTGCTCGAATTACTATTATATATAAATGAATGAGTGAATTGCCTTAAATAGTTTTGACATTGTTCAACTGAGAATTAAGCTAATAAAGAAATATTTATCTAATGACTATTGAGTAAAATAAAATGAGAAATTACAATACTAACTAAGATTACTTTAACAAAAGAAATTCATGTAATTCCATAATCAACAACAATTGTTTTGGAATTAAACCATTCTATTTTTTTATTTTAATCGTTATATTTCCTTTCCTTTGTACAATTATTGTCTATTTATTGTATTTATACTGTTTTTTTATCAATAGAATGAAGTCTTACACAAATGGCAATATACAAAACTTTAAACATTTAATCTAAGAGTTTATTATATAAGAAAAGATGACTTTAGATTTCGTCATTGAATTTAAAATAATCGTAATACAAAACATACATTTCAATACTATAACTTACATAATTCAAACAAATCTAAAAGGAGTTTAAAAAACTACCAAGAGATATAAAAATATACCTTCTTCTGTTTTAAATAATTTCATCCTCAATTTTATCTATCAACTTCCTATCACCATTTAAAAAGCAACCAATAAAAATAATAGTATATAAATTAAGTGGAGTTGAACAAAAGTGACCGGTAAAGATACAATTATTTATAAATGTTGTATAGAAAATAAAAAACCAAAAAATCTAATTATTAGTTTATAGATTTTTTAATTATTTTCTGTGTATTTACAAATAAATTAACTATGTAATTAATAATATAGAAAATTAAATTCAAAAAATAAATTAATAAAAATTGATTTGATATTTAAAAATCTATTTCAATTTCTATCCGTCTATTCTTAGATCTACCTTCAGAGGTATCATTGCTTTTTATTGGTTTAGCCTCTCCAAAACTCACAGCCTGCATGCGATCAGCGGTTATAGTCCCTACCTTTTCCATTTCTTGAACCACACTTGCAGCTCGTGCTGCTGCTAAATCCCAATTGTCTCTAAAATTAGAACCAAATTTTAGAGGTACATTATCTGTATGTCCTGATACAGTAATTTTGCTAGTAGGTCCAACACCAGTTGTTGCGATTTTTGCCATAATTGTTCTAGCTTCATCAGTCAACTCAGCAGAACCAGATGGGAAGGCTCCTCCAGCTCCAACAGTTACAAAGACTTTACCATCTTTTCTTTCAACTTCTACCAATCCTTTATCAATTTCTTGTTTCAAAGCAACTTGCAAGTTGTCTTCAGCAATTTTGGCTTTTTTATCTTCAGCTGAACCACTTCCAGAACCTTCTCCATCAGAATTTGATTCCTTGTTATCATCATCATTATTTTTGGCTGAAGCTGCAAGTTCTGCTAGTTTTTGTTCAATCCCGCCAAAAAGTACTTCTTGTTCAGCCTTTCCAGAAGCCGCCCTAGCTTCTTCTAACGCTTTTAAAGTTTCTTCAATAAGTTCTGCTGTATCTTTTTTATTATCATCTTCAGTTGTATTATTGAAATTTACAAATACTTTATCACCTAAGGATTCTATGGTCACATCTCCCCTTCCAATAGCCTCTTTCAAAGCTTTTGCTAATTCATCTGTTTCTAATTGACCACCATCTGTCTCTTTTTTGTCAGTTTCACCACCATCAGAATCTTTTTCTTTTTGTTTTTGTTCCAACTCAGGCTGCTCAATAGTAGTAGTCTGCTGCGTCATTTGTTTTGTAACAGAAGGACTAGGTGAAGGACTGAAATTTAATGACAACACAGTTGTACCTTTTGGTTGCTCAACTACCGGAACAATTCTTTGAACACCAAATGCATTTTTTAAGGATCCTGATATTTGCTTAAATTTAGGAACGTTAAATTCGGCAAAAGATAAAATCAAAACAAAGAAGGCCATTAGAAGTGTGGCCATGTCAGCAAAAGTAGCCATCCAAGCAGGTGCCCCTGGTGGAGGACATTTAGGACACTCCTGTTCTTCTTCTTCTTCTACTTCTTCAGTAGCTTCTGCCATTAATTAAATCCTTATGATTTAGAAGATCTTTATAATTTACGCTGCTTCTAATTTTGCCTGCATTTTTGGAGGTAAATTAGCAAGCATTTGATCCTGGATATTTCGTGGAGATTCTCCTCTAGCTATATTACGAAGACCAAGTACTACCATTTCCCTATAAGTAACCTCATAGGCTGTATAACCCTCTAATTTTGTTTTCATAGGAAGAAATAAAACATTAGCAACAAATGCACCATATAATGTAGTTAACAACGCAACAGCCATAGCAGGACCAATTGCTTTTGGGTCAGCCATATTACCAAGCATAAGAACTAGACCAACTAGTGTTCCAATCATTCCCATAGCAGGGGCTATATCAATCCAAGCTCCAACTACACCATGATTTGTTTCATGACGAGCTTTCATTGCTTTAATTTCCTGGTTTAACTGAGATGTTAATTTTGCTTCATCGGCTCCATCTACTAACATCTGCATTCCCTTTGCGAAAAATTTATCAGGAACTTCTTGACCCTCAAGTGCCATCATCCCATCTTTTCTTGCAATTCCTGCTAATTCAACCATCCTCTCAATTAACTCATCTTGTTTTTTAACTGGTGGGAAAAAAGCTTTTGCCATTACCCCAAAGCTTCCTAAAAAGGCAGGAAGAGTAGAACTGTACATAACTCCAAAAGCAGTACCACCAAACACAATTTGAACGGAAGGTACATCAATAAAGGTATTAATACTGCCTCCGGCAGTCATCGCCACTACAATTAATCCTATCGCTCCTAATATTCCTACTAATGATGCTATATCCATGGTTTCAAAATACCTTTAAATTAAAATTGTTGTATGATTTTTGCAAGAATAATACCAAAATGAAAAAAGTGATAAATTACAAAAATATTGATAAAAAAAAGAAATATACATAAATGATATAATATATATATGAACTATTTCAATTAAATTGGTTTAAAAGCATGGCTAAAATAAAAAAAAAATTTGCAAAGCTAATATTAATAATAACCTTAATAATCAATTATATCTCTATCAGCACTCAACCAACAGTAGGTCAATCAAGTCAATTTTATACTAAAGAGCATTTTGTTATTGATTTGTATACCTCTACTGAATGGATGAGATGTAGCGTAGGTCAAAGGTGGAATGGAGAAACCTGTACTGGAAAAATAATAAATTTAAATCATGATCAAATGGAAGAAGTTTTAAAGTTAGCTTCTGAGCAACTTGGTTCAGGTTGGAGACTACCTACTAGAAAAGAACTAGAGTCATTAGTGTGTAGAGATTGTAAAATTCCTAAAATTAATTCTGAGATTTTTCCAAATACTGATCCAGTACCCTACTGGACTGGAGAAAGAAATAAATTTGCTAAAAGACATTTTTGGTCTGTTAATTTCTATACTGGCAATACATATGGCAGATTTTATCCCTACCAATCCTTAGCTGTAAGACTTGTAAGAAATAGATAGTGGACTACGAAATTAATCTGATACGTTTTCCCGTTTTTTATCCCAGCACCAAAATATAAGTTTAAAAATAAAAATAACAGCACCAAATATCATAATTCCATTAGCTACTTTTTGTGTGGTTACATATTTAAGATAAGATAATTCTTGTCCTCCAGCTAAACCTATAATCACAACCAAAAGTACCATACCAAGAAAAAATCTTAATATAATACATCTTTGACAGGGTGCTCCCGTATCTTTAGAACTGGAAAATCTTTTCATTAGAGTAACTTTCTTGAAAATTTACTATTGAGATATATGAAAAAATAATACCAAATACCAATAAAAAAACAAAAAAAAATTAATTTTTTTTGACACATATAAAAAAGCACTTTTTTATTATTTATATAACATACTGTTTTTAAAGCATATTTACGTCATTATCTTGACTTAAAGGATAGTCAAATTGTTTTTTTGATTTTTTTAATTTTTTAATCAAACTTATGAAAAAAGGAGATAAAAAATGCAATTGACACCTTCATTAAATATTAAGCAAAGGCAGTCATTAGTTATGACTCCCCAGCTTCAGCAGGCTATTAAACTATTACAAATGACAAATTTAGATTTATCAAAATATCTTGATGAGCAAACATTTGAAAATCCATTTCTTGAAACTGAAGATTCCAATTCAAATTTCCAAAATGATAATTTGGATGACAATAAATTGAAACAAAATGAAACTAATATTAAAAATGAAGTTGATAAAACATTAGAAACTGGAAGTGCACTATCAGATGATCCAACATCTAATGAAGATTTTGATAATCGATTTGATTGTAATTTGGTTGAATATGATGGACCTAGCCAAATCAATAGCCAGTTCCAAGGCAGCACTTCTAATACTGAAAATATTCTGGAGGTTACTGTAGAAGATCGCCCTAATTCATTATATCAACATGTTGAAAAACAAGTTCTCTATAGTTTTGAGCGTCCTGAAGATAAATTTATAGCAATCAAATTTCTTGAATATTTAGAACCCTCTGGATGGTTAGGAAAATCTTTAGATGAAATATCTATAGAATGTGGAATTTCTATTGAATTAGCTGAAAAAATTCTTTTGAAACTTCAAAAATTTGAACCTGCTGGATTATTTGCACGTGATTTAAAAGAATGCTTATTAATACAAGCAAAAGCTAGTGAAAATTATAGCTCTAGCCTTGAAGTTTTACTCCAAAACTTAACTTTATTAGCAAAGGGAGATTTAAAAAGTTTAGCCAAAAAATGTAATTGTAGAACTATTGATATAACAAATTATCTCAAACTTATTAGAAGTTTTAATCCCAAACCAGGTGCATTGTTTGAAAATGATTTACCACAAATTAGTTCACCAGATTTAATCGTAAAGAAAACTAAAAATGGATGGTCTGTTGATTTAAATAAGTCTACCTTACCTACAGTTTTTGTTAACGAAGATTATGCAACCACTGTTAACTCAAAACCTAAACATGATAAAAAGGTTAATGCTTTTGCAAATCAAGCTCTAGCATCTGCTAGATGGCTTAAAAGAGCTTTAGAACAAAGAAATACTACTACATTAAAAATTTCTGCTGAAATAGTTAGAAGACAAACAGATTTTCTAGATAATGGGCTAGATTTTCTCAAACCTCTTTCTTTAAAAGATGTCGCTGAAACAGTTGGTATGCATGAAAGTACTGTCAGCAGAGTAACAGCGGGATTATTAATGAATACACCTAGAGGTACTTTTACATTGAAATCATTTTTCAGTGTGAGCATACAGAGTAACTCTAATGGAGTAGGAACATCTGCAGCAGCAGTAAGACATATGATCTCAAAGATGATACAGGATGAGAAGCCAGTCAAACCACTAAGTGACGATGCCATAGCAAAAAATATTAGTAAAAGAGGTGTAAAGCTCGCAAGAAGAACTGTAGCTAAATATAGGGAAATTTTGAATATTCCATCGTCATCAGAAAGAAGAAGAAAAGCAAAAATGGAAATGACATTGTCTTGAGACCTAAATCAATGAGTATGACTTAATTTACTTTTTACTTGATGATTTATCCTTTAAAACCTCTATTATTGCTTTAACATGGTCTTCAGATATATCGTATCTTTTCCTTAGATTATCAATTTCAGCTTGTTCTTCTGAGTCAATTTCTCCATCTTCTAAAGCGTTTGCTATTTGGGCTTCTAATATCGCTTTTCTTTGGGCCACTTGATGTGCAAACGCATTTGCAACAATACCTGTTAGAAGAGCTACTGAGAAAACACCCATTACTGCAGTAAACGCACCAATTATTTTTCCTAAAGGGGAAATTGGAGAAACATCACCATAACCAACTGTAGTCAACGTAATTAATGACCACCACATTGTTTCTGGAATAGAACTAAATTTATCAGGCTGGACGCTATTCTCAGCTACATACATTAAGGATGATGCAAAAAATAGAGCTAAGATAAAAAGATAAGATGCAGCAGCAAAAGAAGATCTTTCATGATGAATAGCAGAAAATAGATCCTCTAACGCACTTGAATAATGTGAAATTTTAAGTAGTCTTAAAAGCCTTAATACTCTCAACCATCTTAGATCCACACTAAATAATAAGGGTAATAAACTTGGTAATATAGCCAATAAGTCAATTAGACCAGTAAAACTAAAAATATACTTTAATCTGTTTTTGAACGCAGAACTGTTGGTTCCGTCTCCTTTTGCACCTGTTGCCCAAATTCTTAATATATACTCGATAACAAAAATAGATACTGAAAATACTTCAAAAATATAAAATTCTTTTCTAAAAATATTTCCAATTGATTCTACAGATTCTAGAGAAACCGCTAAAAGATTTAAAATAATTAATGTTGATAAAAATAGATCGCTATATTGACTAGTTTTATCACCAGGTTTTGCTTTTTCCAGAATTTCTAATGTACGTTTTTTGGATAAAAAAACCAAATTAGACCCAAGCCTTACTTTTGGGTTTTTTACTCAAATCCGCTTTCATCATCTCACTAAATGCATCAGCAACTCTCTTTTGTGCTTCTTTATTTTTTTTCAAATCAGGGTGTAATGGTATTAGAAAATCACCATTATCCCTTATAATTGGATCAAGATAAAGCTCATCATATTTAGATAAAAGAGATTTTAATTCTTTCATAAGAAATTGTTCAAGTTCTTCCATAATTGCCCCATTTTATGTATTATTTTAAAAGGTTTTTAATCTTTTTCAAGTTGTTGTCTTAAAGAAAGTACTAATGACCAATGTTTTTTAATAAATTTTGGAACATTTTTAGGTGAATTAAAAGTATGCTCATTTCGATTTCCCTCAAAAGGAATACCACTTTCATTTAAAATCTGACTTGTCTCAGTAATATCAATGTGAGAAGAAGCATCGTAAACAATTATTGGTTCAACTTCTTTTATAAAAATAGACTTTTTTTCAGCCACAGGCAAAATATTTTCTGTGGACGAAAATCCTAAAGGATTATTGGTAAGTCCATTCTCTTTCTTTTCATCCCAAACCTTTGCTACTTTTTTATGATATGGGATATTAAATTTTTTTTTATTCGAATGGTAGTGCTTAATTGTATCTTCCCAATTTTTATGTCTTTCAAAGAGTTCTTTAACAAATTCAGCTGCATAATTAATATTTTTCACAGGATCAAACATATCTTCTAGAGAAGTAAATCCACCTTTATGCCATCTGTAATTTAATTGCATGCAACCTACATCAATATTCCTAGATCCATTTGCAACCGCGTTTTTCAAATATTTCAAGGCCCCTTCTTTTGTCTCAAAATAAAGTCCTTTTCCAGCATGATTAATGGACCAAGGCCATCCTCTGACTTCCCCGTTTGATAATTTTCTTCCTGCTTCAACTCTGGAAATACTACTTAATAAATGGATTGGTAAATTTTCTTCTCGCTCAACTTGATTAGCTAAATCCTCACAATTAGGTTTATTATTTAAATCAGCTGACCATACTATACTTCCAACTAAATATATAACTAGAATTAGTAATATAAAAATAAATAAATTAGATGTATATTTTGTATTATGATAGAAAGAAAAGAACATAACACTAAACTGCAAACAACGTGCCACTAATTGGTGGTATTCATTTACTTATTTTTTGTTATCTGTTTAATTTCTTTTCCTTTAAGAATTAATTGATCGTCTTCCACAATAAGTTCAGCTACGATGGTTGCAATACATCGATTTTTAGAATTATTAGTGATAGGAAGTCCACACTTTGCCACTAAATCTCCAGGAAAATCATCTTGCAAAATTGTATATTGAGTTCCATCTGAAGAAATAAGAATAATTCTTTTTTTGTTTGGTTCATAGAGAAGATTACCAGAAAAAGTAGCAACAATACCATCTGATTTTTTTTGTGGAGTAGTTTCCTTATTCTGCTGTTTTAATTCTTTCTCAAAAATTAAATTTGCAGATTTTAATTCTAAAATTTTCTCTTTTTGCTTATTTATGATTTGTTCAAAGTTTTTATTGTTTACCTTGTAAGTTTCAATATCATTCTTTAATTTATTAAATTCATTTTTTGAAAATTTTAAATTTTTTTCTTCCGCAATTAGTAATTTTTTTTCTAATTCTATAATTATACCATTTTTTTGTTTTATTTGATTAGACAATTCAATGTTTTTTGCAAATAAAGGATCATTCTCCTTTATCTTGTTAACTTTATTTTGTTGGTCATCAGGTTTTAGTTCTTTTGATAAATTCAACTTTATCTTTGATATCTCAAGCTTAAGATTAAATAAATCAGATTCTAGCTCCTCCTTAGTAAAATTAAGTAAATTTATTTTTTCTTCTAATTGAGTTTTTTGTGTGGATTTTTCTTTAATTTCATGCTTTTTTGCTAATATTTCAGATTGCAAACTATTTCTTATATCCAACAAACTTTTTTCATTTTGTGAGGTCTCTAATACTTTTTTATCATTTTTATAATTTAAATTCTCAGTTTTAGGTTTTTGCTCATCCGAGCTTAAAATTGAAGATCTCTCATATATAGTATATGAAAATAAACCTAAACCAATTAAAAAGGTGAAAATCGAAATATTTAAAATAGTCATTTGTAAAGTTGTATTGTTTTAATTTTTTTATTAATCAAGATTAATTCATTATTATAATTTTTTATATAAAAAAATAATTACAATAATAAATTACCTGCAATATAAACGGATTTAATTGAATGCGCTCCTCCTAAAGTTTGCAAAATAAATAATTCTTCAGTAAGTGTCTCACAAGTTTCCATTCTAATTTTTGAAACCATATCACTAGAACTGTCCAAAACTATAATATCAGCAAAACTTCCTTTTTTAAAACTTCCAATCTCATCTTCTAATCCTAAAGATTTTGCATTACCAAGTGTGGACCAATAAAAGGAATATTTTGGATTTAAACTAAAATTTCTAAATTGCTGAATTTTATAAGCAGCATCTAAAGTGTTTAGCATTGAATAAGACGTTCCCCCACCAACATCAGTAGAAATACCCAAATTGACGTTGGAATTATATAACTTTTCAAATGGGAATAAACCACTACCTAGGAAAAGATTTGAAGTTGGACAATGAACTGCAACGGCTCGAGTTTGATTAAATATTGAAATTTCATCATCGTTGAGGTGAATTGAATGTCCCATTAAAGATCTGTCATTAACAATACCATTTTTAAGGTAAATATCCAGATAGTGGGTAAATTTTGGATATAGAGATAAAGTATATTCTATTTCATCTCTATTTTCTGAAAGATGGGTTTGAATATAACAAGTAGGATTACTATTTGACAAATCACCTGCTAATTTTAATTGCTCTGGAGATGAAGTTATTGCAAACCTTGGTGTTATCGCATAAAAGTTCCTATTTTTTTTGTGCCATTTTGAAATTAAGTCCTGTGTATCTTGAAATGAGGTCTGAGGAGTATCTAAAAGGTTCTTAGGAGCATTTCTATCCATCATTACTTTACCAGCAATCATACACATGTTTTTTTTAGAAGCTTCTTCAAAAAGAGCATTTACAGACTCCTTATGGACAGAACAAAATGATACCGAAGTAGTAGTGCCATTGCTGATAAGTAATTTTATAAATTTCTTAGCTTGCTGTTTAGAATAATCTTTAGATATAAATTTAGATTCTTCAGGAAAAGTATATTTGCTTAACCACTCTAAAAGTTGTGTGCCATATGAACCAATTACCTGAACTTGAGGAAAGTGATTGTGTAAATCAATAAAACCAGGGAAAATTATATTATTTTTATGATCTATAACTTCATAATTTGGATATTGAAGAATTATTTTATTAAATTCTCCAATATCGATTATTTTTTCCCCTGAAATTACTAATCCGCCTTTTTCAATATATTCAAAAGAATTTTCTGGATTGTCTATATTTCCTTTATCTAAGAAATGAAAAATTCTTCCTTTTAAAATCATGTAATTTTCCTAATTATATAATTTCTATGTCGCTTTTTTTTCAATTATGGATAACATTTCTGAAATTATGTGGGCTGATATAATTTCAGGTCTTTTATCATAAGTATCAACTAATGATTTACCTATTGGTATATTTACATTTGAAATATCATTAATACCTTTTTTTCTAAGCCAATTTTTTAAAGTTCCTCTTTTAGTTTTTGAACCAATCATTCCAATATAAGAAGCATCATTCCTTTTTAAAATTTCATAGCACAGTAAGAAATCAAGGCCATGATCATGAGTGGTAATTATGTAACAAGAGCAAGCATTTGCTGCACGAACTTCTTGCTCTGGAATTAAGCTAAATTTTTTTTCAATAGGTAAATTTAGTTTTGAAATGAAATTTTCTCTATTATCAATCAACTTTATTTTGAAAGGTAAATTGTACATTTGTAAAGCCAATGATGTTCCAACATTACCTGCACCAAAAATAAGTACTTGAGTAAGTTTAGATATATCCTTTTTAAATTTTTCTAATAAATGTTTGGAAAACGTATAATTCATTTTAAGTATTGAAATAATGACTTTTCCACCACAACATTGTGCAATATCTGGTCCCAAAGTCGTTTCAATCTCTAAGTTGAAATCAACTTTCCAGTCTTGTTTCATAACACTTTGAATAAGATTATATTCTAATTGTCCACCTCCTATTGTTCCAAAAATTTTCCCCTGCTTACTAATTAACATCCAAGCTCCTTTCTCCCTTGGAGAGGAGCCTAAATTTTTTAAAATTTTGCAATAAGCAACATCTTTATTATCTTTTAAAAATTTTTGAAGTTCTTCGATAGTCAAAATCAAAATTGATACTCTTTCTTAATATCATAAATTGATGATAAAACCTCTTCTGGTGTAGCTGGAGCATTCATTTTTGGCTTTACTTTGTAATCAGCAATAGAAGCTACAGCCATTTGAAGAGCTTCATGTACAGATATTGCCAACATAAAAGGTGGTTCCCCGACAGCCTTGGATCGTTTAATTGTTTTTTCACTATTTTTTGACCAACTTGCTATTTGGATATTAAAAATTTCAGGTCTATCAGACGCAAGGGGTATTTTATAAGTAGAAGGGGCATGAGTTTTTAAAAAACCATCTTGATCCCAAAAAAGTTCTTCACAAGTTAACCAACCCATTCCCTGGATGAACCCCCCCTCAATTTGTCCTATATCTATTGTTTTATTTAGAGACTTACCAACATCATGCAATATATCAACCCTATTCACCTTGTATTCGCCAGTTAAAATATCAATTGTAACTTCAGAAACAGCAGCACCATAACTATAATAGTAAAAAGGTTTGCCCTTTGCTTTTTTTCTGTCCCAATGAATTTTTGGAGTTTTATAAAATCCAGAATCCCAAAGCTGAACCCTTTCCAAATATGCCTCTTTAACAATTTCATGAAAGGGATAAATTTTATCTGGAGTTAGAATAAAATTATTTTTAAAGTTAATATTTTTTGGAGATACACCATATCTTTTTGTTATAAAATTTAATATTCTTTTTTTAATCTTTTTTGCTGCTTTAAAAGCTGCCATTCCATTTAAATCTGAACCAGACGAAGCAGCCGTAGCGGAGGTATTTGCAATCTTACTTGTATCAGTATCTGTTATTTTTATTTTATCAAGACTTACCCCCAACTCCTTAGTTATTATTCCTAAAACTTTAGTATGCAAACCCTGACCCATTTCAGTTCCACCATGATTAACAATTACTGACCCATCAGTATAAACATGAACTAATGCACCACCTTGATTAAACCATGTAGCAGTAAAAGATATTCCAAATTTTACAGGGGTAAGAGCAATACCTTTTTTAAAAAAAATATTATTTTTATTAAATATAAGAACTTCTTTTCTTCTTTTTTTATAATTAGAAGAATTTTCTAATTCCATTATAATTCGCTTTGAAATATTATCAGAAATCTTTTGATAGTACGGTGATATTGACTTTTTACCTGTCCCATATAGATTCATTTTTTTAATATCAAGTGGATCCTTTCCAAGAAAAAAGGCAACCTCTTGGATAACTCTTTCAGCTAACATCATACCTTGGGGACCCCCAAAACCACGAAATGCAGTATTAGAAACTTTATTTGTTTTAAGTGGTCTAGAAATAAGTCGCACATTTGGATAAAAATAACAATTATCAGAATGAAATAATGCTCGATCAGTAATAGGTCCAGAAAGATCAGAAGAAAATCCACAATCTGCACTTAATAATGCATCAACAGCCATTATTTCTCCATTTTTTTCGAAACCAACATTGTAAGATATATGAAATGGGTGCCTTTTACCGGTCATAATCATGTCATCATCTCTATCAGGTCTTATTTTAACTGCAGTTCCATTTCTTACTACAGCTAAAGCAGCAATTACTGCAAAAAAATTCGACTGAGTTTCTTTTCCTCCAAATCCTCCACCCATTCTTTTAACTTTTACAATAACTTTGTTAAATGGAATATCTAATACTTTAGCCACCATATGTTGTACTTCGGTAGGATGCTGGGTTGAAGAGTGAATTATTATCTCTTCACTTTCTTCAATTCTCGCCATGGCAATGTGGCTTTCCAAATAGAAATGATCTTGCCCTCCAATATAAATTTCACCACTTATTTTGTATTTTGATTTTTTTAGATATTCGCATACATCACCTCTCTCTAATTTCAACGGAGTTGTGACTATTTCTGGATTTTTATTATTAATATTATGTATATCTAGTAGAGGGTTGTGAATATTTTTTTTTATCTTTACTAAGGAAGCCGCTTTTCTGGCTTCAAGTCTTGTTTTAGCGACTACTACAAATAGCGGTTGTCCAAAAAAAGAAACATCTTTGTCTACTAAAACTGGTTCATCTCTCATAGAGGTGGGGCTTATATCATTCGACCCAGGTAAATCTTTCGCTGTAAATATATCTACGACACCCTCTGAAGCCCAAACTTCTTTTAGGTCAATATCTAGTATTATTCCCTTTGCAAAGTCAGATTTTCCTACGTAAGCATGTAAAGTTCCATGCTCCTCAGCTAAATCATCTATATATTCTGCTTTACCACTGACAAATTTGTTAAGGGACTCATGCCTCACTATATCCTCTTCAGTAGACCTTAGTATTCCTTCTTTTCTTCTAATTTGCTTCAATTCCCTAAACCTTTTACACTTCTTTTATATTAGGTATATTTTTAACAAAGCATGAAAATTTTTTAAAAAGATTTTCTGCAACTCTATGACGATAAAGTGAAGTCGCTCTGCAGTCAGTAAGTGGCTGAAAGTCATTTTTAATAGCCATCTCAATACTTTTTTCATCGAAATTACTTTCAAATTTTTGGTTAAATAAATTTTCCAAAGATTTGGATCTCTTTGGGATTCCTGCCATTCCTCCATAGGCAAACCTAACATTAGATTTCTTATTCAATTTTTTTTCAAAGAAAAATGCTCCTGTGATAGTAGAAATATCTTCATAACGTCTTTTTGACACTTTATAAGCTATAAAATCAAATTTTTTTGTTTTTGGATTTGGAATTTCAAAATCATGAATATATTCTTTTGCATTTATTGCTTGCAAACCATATTCAATAAAAAAATTTTCTACATTTATTTTTCGGGTTGTTTCTTTACCGATGATTTTCATTTTTGCACCAAGAGCTAAAAAAAGTGGTGCTATATCACCAATTGGAGATCCATTTGCAATGTTACCACCAATAGTGCCCATATTTCTTATTTGATCCCCTCCAATTCTGTTTATGTACTCATTTAAATTTGGAAAATATTTAGTTACAAAATCTTGAAAATCTGAATAAGTAACTAAGGAACCTAGTAAAATTTTATCATTATAAATCTTAATATACTTTAATTCATCAATTTGATTTATAAATACTATAGGCCTTATTTCTTTAAATTGTTTATTTACCCATAGACCTACGTCAGTTGAACCAGCGACTATTGTTGAATTTTTCTTATGATACAAGACTTCCTTTAATTCCCTTATATTTTTTGGAATAGAGTAATTCGGATTATTTTCTTTTTCTTTAGAACCATTTTCTATTAAATATGTTAATTTCTGAGCCCATTTTTTGTTATTTTTTATCAGAAAATCATTTGAACAAGAAAAACTTTTACTAAGATCTTCGGCAGCTGAAATTATTGGACCATATCCCGTACATCGACAAAGATTACCTTGAATTGAATTCAAGATTTGAGCTCTATTGGGTTTTTTGGTTTTTAAAAACAATCCGTATATTGACATCACAAAACCAGGTGTGCAAAAACCACACTGAGCCCCAGAATTTCTTACCATTGCCTCTTGTACTGGATGGAGTTCTTCCAAGCCTTTAGACAAACCATCTACTGTAATCAAGTGTGAACAATCAATTGATGGTAAGAAAACTATGCATGAATTTGCGGTCCTATATGAAACTTTATGATATTTATTAACTTTACCAATTAGTACTGTACACGCACCACAATCACCTTCAGCACAACCTTCTTTTGTCCCTTTTAAATTTTGATCAATTCTTAAAAAATCTAATAATGTCTGTTGTGGGTCACTAATCGATTTTTCAATCAAATTATCATTTAAATAAAATCGTACAAAATTTTCTTTTTTTAATTTAGTTGAATTCTTTTTTAGCATTTTTAATTTTTAAATAATAAATTTTAGTCTTACACTATAATTAAATAAATTAATAAATAATTAAAAGGATTTTTAACAAATCTCTCTCTGGTATCTACCTTTCTGAAAAAACTTTTTTTGCAATTCTAAAGCATTCTAAAGCTTGGGGAACACCACAATAGATACCAATTACATGAATTATAGCTCTTATTTGTTCTTTAGAGACATCATTTTTCAAAGCTCCTCTACAATGTATTTCCCACTCATTCAATTTACCAAGAGCTCCAATCATTGCTAGGTTCATCATTGATCTAGTTTTTCTATCAATACTCTTGTCACCCCATCCAAAGCCCCAACACCAAGACGTCATAGCTTCCTGAAAAGGTTTTGTGAATTCATCTGCTTCCTTTAAATTTTTTTCTACATATTTCTCACCTAAAGTTGCTTTTCTTTCTCTTAATCCGACTTCAAAAAAATCTTCCATTTTGACCTCTCCTAAATTTGAAAAAATTTTATTGTTAAAGAAAACAAAATATCCTAAGTATATTCAATTAGAAAATGAAATCCTGAAAGGAATTTTTATTGGTAAAAGCATTAATTTTTGATGTTGATGGAACAATCGCTGAAACAGAAGAATTACATAGAAAAGCATATAATAGTATATTTTCTGACGAAGGTATTAACTGGAACTGGTCAAAGAAATTGTACAAAGAATTATTAAAAGTTACTGGAGGTAAAGAACGCTTAAAACACTACAAAGAAAATTTTAATTCCAAAAATTACCATTTGGATATTAATGATATATCGAGAATTCATTCAAAAAAAAATGAACTATATAACAAATGGGTGGATGAAGGATTACTTCAGCTCAGACCAGGCATAAAATCGCTTATAGATAATGCCTTAAAAAGCAAAATTCAATTAGCTATATCCACATCCACTAGTCTGATGAATGTAGAAGCATTATTTAAAAAATGTTTTGAAATTAAACCAGATTTAATTTTTAAAGTTATAGCCACAGGTGATATGGTAAAGAGAAAAAAGCCCGACCCTGAATTATATTTACTCGCTTTAAATCAATTATCATTAAGACCAGAGGAATGTATAGCTTTAGAGGATAGTAATAATGGACTTATATCAGCCAAAAGAGCAAAATTAAAAACAATTTGTTCCCCTAGTAAATATCATATTGATGATAATTTTGAAGAAGCTGACTTTATTTGCGATGATTTTACAAAAGATAAGCTACCACCAGAATTAAGGCAGCTTATCTATACTTAAACATTTACTTTGCTGCTAATTGAGCGAGCATTTCTTCCATTCTAGCTTTTGATTTCTTTGGTAATTTAACTCCGTCTAAGAAACCATCTGTATTAACATCACCAACAGCTATAAGTGCTACCATTCCATTTGCTAAATGTGGTGTACATTTCACACCATAAAGGCCATCTTCTGAAACCACGATACTTACTGGTTTATTGATTTTACCTTTAAACTTTTTAATACCTTTTGGTAACATACCTTTAATACTCGCTGCCATATGTCCTTTCTCCGTGGGTAAAAAAGTAACCGTATCTCCCTTTTCTGCCATTATTAGCATTGGCTCAAATATCATTTTATTACCGTCCGCATCTTTATTAAGCATTTTAACTTCAATTTCAGCAGCAAAAACAGAATTAAAAGTAAAAGTAAAAATTATTGTAGTAATAATTAAAAAAAGCTTTCTCATTTTTCCCTCATATAAAAAAATTATATTTATATCTTTAACGAAAATGATTTACTCTAATTAAAAGATAATGGCAAACTATTTAAGCAACTACCCTAGATAAGGCACACTGCTTCCATAGAGAAGCTAAACTTTTAACTAGATAATCAATATCATCATATGTATGTAATGGCGATGGTGTAAATCTCAACCTTTCAGTACCTTTGGGCACAGTGGGATAATTAATTGGCTGAACATAGATTGAGTAATCATTAAGTAAAATATCACTTATTTGTTTGCATTTAATAGAATCTTTGATCATAACAGGAACTATATGGCTTGGATTCATTAAATGAGGAATACCCATAGAATCCAATTTGCTCCTTAAATAAGTTACCTTCACTTTTTGATTATCACGTTCAATTTGACTTGTTTTTAAATGTTTCACTGAACTTAAGGCACCGGCTGCAACTGCGGGAGGAAGAGCAGTTGTAAAAATAAAACCACTAGAAAATGAACGAATAAAATCACAAAGCACATTTGAGCCCGTAATATAGCCACCTACTACACCATAAGCTTTACCAAGAGTACCCTCAATAAGATCAACTTTATGTGCTACATTTTCTAGTTCTGAGATTCCACCTCCACTTTTTCCATAAAGACCTACAGCATGGACCTCATCTAAATAAGTCATTGCACCAAATTCTTTTGCAACATCACAAATTTCATCTATTGGCGCAATATCGCCATCCATAGAATAAACACTTTCAAATGCAACTATTTTTGGAGCATCATTGGGTAAAGAGGATAATTTATTTCTTAAATCTTCTGGATCATTATGTTTCCAAATTAGCTTACCTGCTCGAGAATGTCTTATTCCCTCTATCATAGAAGCATGGTTTTTTTCATCAGATAAAATAGTACAGCCTGGCAACCGTGCACCTAAAGTTGAAAGAGTTGCCCAATTTGAAATATATCCTGATGTAAACAATAATGCAGACTCCTTTTTATGCAAATCTGCTAATTCTTTTTCAAGTAGAACATGATAGTGGTTTGTTCCAGAAATATTCCTTGTCCCTCCAGCTCCAGCTCCACACTCATTCAAGGCATTTTTTATTGATGATAAAACACTTGGATTTTGTCCCATACCTAAATAATCATTTGAACACCAAACGGTAACCTCTGAAGTTTTATTACTTTTGAAATAATTTTTAGCCTTAGGAAAGTTACCTTGACATCTTTCAAGTTCGGCAAAAATTCTGTAATTTCCTTCGTCTTTTAACTTTTGAAGTTGTGAATTAAATAAATGGTCATAATCCATGAATTTTCTCCGAACTAAAATTTTCACTAGATTCATTATTTATATTTGTATCTTTTTTTTGCTTTGGCAACATCCATTTCCAGAGTTCTGCATCTCTTAATGGTACAACCATAAACCAGTGCTCAATTAAGGCTAAAGTAGTTAGTGACGCTAACAAAGTATAGCCTATCACTGATGGAGTTTGGTTGTTTGCATTAAAAATACTATCTACTAAGAAAAATAGGGTAAATGATATCAATGATATTGAAACTGGAAAAAACCAACTTGTACTCCCAACCCTAAAGTAACTAGCAAGATGCACAACAGGAGAAGGTAAGAATTCTGTATTCACGTTTGGCACTCCCAGGAATAAATTCAACTTCGCACAAATTCTAGCAAAAAATAAAATCCAAAATGTCCATAAACCTACTGTATTTTCAGCATTAAATGAAAAATAAAACATAATTAATAAAGTAATAAAGAGAATTAACTCTGAATAAGCAATATTAGATAAAGCATAACCAAAACGTTTCATTTGTTTAATATCCTTAGGACATAGCTGTTTACTAGGCCCCGTGATTAATCCAGACAAAAATGCAAGTTCAAACCAAGCCCAAATTAACAAGCTTGCAAAAAATGAACTATAAATTGATGACAGTGTTATCGTTGGAAGAGAATTAAAAAATAAATAAATTCCTAAGAAAATTACTGGACTCAAAATCAGTGTAACAAAGATATGTGCTTTATGATTCAATTCATCTACCTTTTTAACAATGAATAGTATCAATCCTGTTAAAAACCACCAAAAAAATACTGCTGTGAATGCAGCCACCCAGGGTATACTAAAAACTGTAAATATTCCTTGATACATTAATTCTCCAGGTTAATAGCTAGGTTGAAGTCTTGAAGTTTCAGGAACTAAATTTTTCTTTGAAGGAATTAAATAAAGTCCCACAAAAATCATTAATGCTTTTGTAGAATATGCATAATATTTTAATTTTCCCCTAATACCACCTGACCTTTTTGCTTTTTCCATACTATCAAAAGTAACACATAATTTTTTCAATCCAGATTTCCATTTTGGATTTTCTAAATCAATTTCAATTGGGAAAACTTGTCGAGTAATTTCTGAAGTAATTCTAAGAACAGTTTCATCATACCACTCAATATCAACATCAAGTGCTTTATGAAAAGCAGGTCTCGCATGGTCTCGAATAACCATCGTAGCAAAGACTGCAACTAAGAAAAATTTAATCCAGTATATATTTAATCCAGATGTAAATTTAGGATCAGACTTCATAATTAAAGCAAATGCTTCCCCATGTCTAAATTCATCATTACACCATTTTTCAAACCACTTAAAAATTGGATGAAATCGCTTATCAGGATTTTTTTCCAAATGTCTATAAATTGTTATATATCTAGCATAACCAATTTTTTCTGATAAATACGTGGCATAGTAAATAAATTTAGGCGTAAAATATGTATAATTTTTTTTTCTAGTAAGAAAACCAAGGTTTACTCCTATACCAGCTTCCCTAAGAGCATCATTAATAAAACCAGCGTGCCGAGCTTCATCTCTAGACATGTATGAAAATAATTCACAAATTTCCTTATTAGTTCCCCTTCTCTTCATTTCCTTGTAAAGAACACATCCTGAAAATTCTGCTGTTAATGAACTTACTAAAAAATCAATAAACTCTTTCCTTAATTCGGGTTCTAAACTTTTAAAATCTATCTGATCCCAATCTTCTGTTTTTTTGAAGTGTGTACGATTTGGATCTGATTTCATTTCAGAAATTAATTCATCCCAATCTTTTCTAACACTTTCTACATTAAGTTCATCCATTTCTTTAAAATTAGTTGTATAAAAACGAGGATTTAGTAGTGTCGTTTCATGTGCCATAGCGGTTGTTTCATTAATTGAATCAACTCTTTCATTTTGATAATCTACTTCTTTCATAATGAAATCTCCTCTGAAAAAGAAAATTCACAAATTTCCATAAATTCAAAATTTCCTGTAATTTTTGTCCATAATCTATGAAACCAAACTGCTCTTTTTATAGTAGCTATTCTGTCCTCAATTACTACCTTACCATAGGGAGCAATAACAGGATCTCCATGAACTATAACCTCATCTCCCGGATGAACAATTGCTCCATTATTAAAGCGAACATGAGCATGCAAACTCTCAAAAGTATGAGATACTTCTATGGTACAAGGCGTCATTTCTTTTCTTCTTCTTATCATTTTTAAATATCCCCCCATTTTTATTTTATTAATTCCTTAAATACAGCTGTATTCATAGACCCAAAACTATTTAGATGCATATCCCAAGAAGAAGATTCATCAACAATTGTAAGTCTACCGTCTTCATATTGAATAAGTTTTAGTGGATTGTTAATATCAATTTCTTTCTTTTTCCTTTCTGACATAAAACCATTATATACTACTACTATAAAACCATATGGACCAGCCCTTGAATTAATAATTTCCTGACCATTTTTGTTAAATATAGAAACAGATCCATTTTTCTGCTTAATAAATTCTAAGGAAGTTTCAGAAACCACTGGAACTTGTTTAGGAGTTCCAATAAGTGGCATATCAGACAGTCTTGCATATCCAACCATTAATAATGTGACTAAAAGTAATGCTCCAACTGCTTGTACTAATCGTATAGGAATTACTTCTTTTTCATGTGTCCCAGTGTTTTCTCTCATGCAGTTATCCCCCCATCTTGCATTTTAACGTTTTTAATATCATTTATCTTTTTTAAATTTACTTCAGAAACTCTAGATTGAGCTGCCTCCGATAATTTTAAAGCTATAACATCTACATCAGCAATACATCTGAATGTTGGCTCAGGATTACTGAAGTACCAAGGCCTTACACTTGGCCAGCTTGCAAAAAAAGGAACTCTTTTATTGCTAATAAGTTTAAATGAAATATTTCCAGATCCATCACTATAATGATTTTTGTCAATACTAGCAATCTTATCAAATGGAACATTAAGCATAAAAATTAGTGCCAAGCCACTTTTAATAATTACTCGCTTACTTGTAATTACATAAACTGTTGGTAAAACTTGTGAAATTCCAACAATGACTAGTAGTATAATAGCTAAACAACAACTCAATAAATAAGGGACAAGCACCTGTAAAATAGTAATTAAATTGAAATCACCATACCTTGTGTAAATTATAGAACAGGTAATTATAATTAGATAAACCAGAATATACTTTATTCCTATTGCAGTTAAACAAAATCTTCTCAAATCTGGCCTACCATGCCAAATTATCTCCTCATCTTTAGGAATAACACTTAATATGTCTTTTGGTGGTGTATTATTTATCTTATACATTCTTTTTCCCTATTATGATGGTATTTCAGTCAATCCAAAGCTTTTTTGGTCATGATCTTTAATTTTCCCTTTATTTATTTCTTGTGAAAGCATCCCAAGGACAATCAAAGTTATAAAAATGAATAAAATTTCCAAGTGGTATACAAAAATATAACCTATCGAATTGTTTTCAAAAGTTGACCCTAAATAACCAGAGAGCGCGATTTTATTAACTACATCACGTAATATTCCACCCACAGCTATACCCAATCCAGCTCCTAAGGCTTGAGCTGCACCCCAAGAACCTAAAATAAAACCACTGCCTAAATTAGTTTTTGATGACAATGCCATTGCAATTATTAGTAGTGAAACTGAAAATAAGCCTGTTCCAAATCCAATAAATAATGTTCCAAGAAAATATAAAAAAGGAAATTGCATAGGGCTTGAAAATATTATGGCAGAGAAACCTACTATACCTATGAGAAGCGCTGTCATTGCATTACTTACAGAAGAAATTGTCTTTTTTGAATTATTGGCAGCCAGTGCCAAACCAAGAAGTGCACCCAAAGCCCATACTCCTGTAAGATTTGTTGTTTCAGAAACACTTAATCCTAAAATTTGACCACCATATGGTTCCAATAACACATCTTGCATTGAAAAAGCCAAAGTTCCCCAGAAAACAACCCAAATTAAACTCTTTGTTTTTCGATCAGAAATAAATTTTTTCCATGATAAAAAAAACTTTTCAGATTTGTCATTTTTCTGTTGATTAATAATTATTTGTTCCTGTCGCCAAACCGCTACAAGATTAAGAATTAATGTAAGTACTGCGGATCCTTGAACTACCTGTATTAAACGTAACTTAGAAAAATCTGCTAATAAAATACCAATTACTACAGCTGAAATTCCCATTCCAAATAGAAACATAAAATAAAGTAAAGCTACCACTCTTGGTCGATTTTCTTTTGTTGCTCTATCGGCTGCTAAAGCTAATCCAACCGTTTGAGTAATATGCATTCCAATTCCAGTAAATAAGAAAGCAATTGCAACCAAAACTTCTCCTGCCCAACTTGGACCCACAGTTTGATCACCAGAAAGTATAATTATGGCAAAAGGCATTATCGCAAGACCTCCAAACTGGAACAAGCTACCAAACCACATATAAGGTATTCTTTTCCATCCAATGAAAGACTTATAAGTGTCTGATTTATGGCCATAGAAAGTTCTAAGTGGCGCAATTAAAACTGGTATTGCAATCATTATAGCCACTAGTGATGCTGGAACTAAAAGCTCTACAATCATTACTCTATTTAATGTACCTGCTAACATAACTGTAGCCATTCCTACAGATATTTGAAAAAGAGATAATCTCAAAAGTTGAAACAAAGAGAAGTTTGTACTTCCAGCATCCGAAAAAGGTAAAATATTTTTACTTATTTTGAATATATGTTCTTTAGAAATAATCATTTTCTCAATTCTAGAAACTCAGATGTATAAAAAAGATCATTGACTTTACTAATCCTGGAAATAGTAGCATTATATTCTCTCTCAAATTTATCTTTATATATTTCAATAAAAGATTTGGTATTTAATGGTGATAAAGTAGGAGAACGATCTGATTTTGGGAAAAGACGGCCTATCATCAGTTTTAATGTTAGAATAAAATTTGAAGGAACTAAGGTAAATAATATTTTTTCATTAGTGTTTCTCAGTAAGTTTTCTAAAATATTAACAGTATCTTTTTCAGGATAATGAATTAAACTATCCATCAATATAGCGTAGTCAAAACTTCCATGATTTTGCATCATATCGGATGTAATAAATTCAGCATTTTCTTTAAGATTTTTAGGCAATCTTTTTTTAGCTATTTCAATTAGATTCGATGAAATATCTATACCTAAAACATTAGCTCCCCTTAGAGCTAACTCAATAGAAAATTGGCCAGCACCACATCCGGCATCTAAAATTCTTTTTCCAGAGAGATCCTTTGGTAAATGTAATAACATTTTACTTCTCATCTTCTCTCTACTTGCTCTAACTTTTAATCTAATTTTTGATACAGGTGTTTCAGTTGTCAAAGCTTCCCATGCTCGAAAACCTGTTTTATCGAAGTATTCGGCTATTCTATCTCTATTTTGAGAATAAGTTCTCATTTTTAATCAAACCCTAATAATTCAAATATATCTCGATCTTCTAATGGATCTGGTGCTAAGGGGTCTGTTCCATCCCAAAGTAGTTGAGCTAATCGGATATACTCTTTTTGGACTAATTCAATTTCCTTATCATCACCCATTTCGAAAAGTGTTTTTTTCTTTAATCTTGATTTTCTAATAGCGTCTAGATCAGGAAGATGGGCTACTCTTTTGAAACCTACTTCCTTACAATATCTATCAACCTCATCAGTATCTTTAGATCGATTTGCTATACAGCCTGCAAGTCTTACATTGTAATTTTTTGACTTTGCTTGAACAGCTGCAATTATCCTGTTCATTGCATATATCGAATCAAAATCATTGGCTGTAACTATAATGGCCCTATCTGCATGTTGTAAGGGAGCTGCAAAACCACCACATACTACATCCCCAAGCACATCAAAAATAACAACATCAGTTTCTTCTAACATATGGTTTTGCTTAAGTAGTTTCACAGTTTGACCAACAACATATCCTCCACAGCCTGTACCAGCAGGTGGACCACCAGCTTCAACACATTTTACTCCATTATAACCTTCATAAACAAAATCATCAGGTCGAAGTTCTTCAGCATGAAAGTCTACATCTTTTAATATATCAATTACTGTGGGAACTAATCTACCTGTTAAAGTAAAAGTACTGTCATGTTTTGGATCACACCCAATTTGCAAAACTTTTTTACCTAATTTGGAAAAAGCAACAGACAAATTTGATGAAGTGGTTGATTTTCCAATACCACCTTTGCCATAAACTGCAAAAACCTTTGCACCATCAATTTTTAATTTAGGATCCATTTGAACTTGAACTGATCCTTCTCCATCTTCACCACGAAGATTTGGAACCTGTTTATTACTATCCAAAGGGCTCATTTTGACTCTCCATCTACTTTTTAAATTTGTTTTTGGTTAAAATTTTTTTATTCTGCTGCAAGCTTCACTCCTTCTAGATTATCTTCCAATTCTGCAAGTGAATCTCTCAATGCTTCCAGCGTTTCTTCATCTGGCTCCCAATAAGACCTATCATGAGCTTCCATCAATCTATTTGCTACTCTTAAGCTTGCTGCTGGATTCAATGAAGCAAGTCTTCTTCTCATTTCCTCATCTAAGATAAATGTTTCTGATAATTTTCCATAAACCCATGGTTCAACTTGACCTGTAGTAGCAGACCAACCAAGGGTATTTGTGACCTGACTTTCAATATGTCTTACCCCCTCATAACCATGCTTGAGTAGTGGCTCAAACCATTTTGGATTTAAAGACCTTGAGCGAGTTTCAAGGGCGATTTGATCTGCCAGTGCTCGTACTTTTGACCCTCCTCTTGTTTGATCACCTATGTAAACAGGTGTATCCTCACCTCTTGCTCTTTTTACAGCTCTAGTTATTCCCCCTAAAGTATCGAAATAATGATCAACAGTTGTTACTCCTAGTTCTACACTTTCTAAATTTTGATAAGTACAATCAACTTGTTCCAATATTGCTTGTAGTAATTGTGTTTGCCGAGAACACTTACCTTTTGAATCATAAGCATAACTTTTACGATTTTCGTAAGTATCTGCTAGTTGATCTTCTTCATCCCAAGTAGCTGAACTTACAAGATGATTTACGTTTGATCCATAAGTTCCCTCCGCATTAGAAAAAACACGAAGTACTGCTTGCTCAATTTTAAAAGTGTGTTTTTTAACAAAGTCCAGTGTATTTCGTTTTACATAATTCATCTCCAAGGGTTCATCAGCTAAGGCAGCTTTTTTTGCTGCATCTGCCAACATTTTTATTTGTAGTGGCAACAAATCTCTGAAAATTCCAGATAGTGTCATCAAAACATCAATTCTTGGCCTACCTAATTCTTCTAACGGAATTAATTCAGCCCCAGAAAGTCTTCCATAATCATCAAAAAATGGTTTTGCACCCATAAGGTTCATAGCTTGTGCAATAGAACCACCATCTGTTTTTATATTATCTGAACCCCAAAGAACCATTGCTACTGTTTCAGGCATTTTACTTTGAGCCTCTAGTAATGCTTTAGTTTGATTTTTACCTTCCTGCATTGCAAAACTTGTTGGCATTCGAAATGGATCAAAAGCATGCATATTTCTTCCTGTTGGAAGTATTTCTGGAGATCTAATAATATCACCACCAGGAACAGGTTTTATATATTTTCCGTTAAGTGCATCCATTAGTCCTTGTAGCTCACAATCAACAGTCAGCAACTGATCAAAATGATCGCGATCTTTTTTATTTTCTAAACCAGGAATTACGTCAAGATAACTATCTCGTGCATTTTTAGAGGGTGGTGATCCAATTATGTGAAGCCCCTCTGGGATTAGTGCTTCTTCTAATTCATATAGTTTAGATTTAAGTATTTCAAAATCATTCCCAAAGTCAATTTCAAGAGCTTCGGCTTGATCTTTGATAAGCTGTTTCAGATCAGACAAATTTTTTGTTTTGTCATGCTCTTGTCTAAATTGAATGAGAGATTCTTTTAACTCTAAAAGACCTTTGTATAATCCTGCTTTAGATAAAGGTGGCGTGAGGTGGGAGATAATCACAGCATTGGATCTTCGCTTTGCTAATGAGCCCTCACTAGGGTTATTTGCAGCATAAATATAAATATTTGGTATTTCCCCAATTAATCTATCTGGCCAACAACTTTCGCTGACACCAGATTTTTTACCAGGCATGAACTCAAGCGCTCCATGCATTCCAAAATGAATAATCGCATCCGATTTAATTTCATTCCTAATAAATCTGTAAAATGTATTAAACGCATGTGTAGGAGCAAAACCTTTTTCAAATAGAAGTCTCATAGGATCACCTTCATAACCAAAAACCGGTTGAATTCCTATAAATATATTTCCAAATTTCTGGCCTAAAATAAACAAACCTGAACCATCTGATTGTAGCTTTCCTGGAGCTGGCCCCCAAGTCTCCTCAATATCTTTCAGGTATGGTTCATTTAAAACTATATCATCAGCAGAAATTCTTTTGTATACATTAGCTTCTTGTCCATATCGATCTTTATTACCATTAAGAATATTTTCTTTAAGTTCATCAATACTTGAAGGTAGTTCTACAAAATAACCTTCTTCTTTTAACCTTAAAAGTGTATTAAATAGTGATTGAAAAACATCTAGATAAGCTGCTGTACCAACTGCACCTGCATTTGGAGGGAACCCATATAATACAATTGATATTTTTTTATCACTAATGTTTTTTGTGCGAAGATCTACATATTTTTTTACTTTTAATGATAAGTTTTTAACTCTTTCATGACAGGGTTGCATTTCCAAACCATGAGCAACTCTACCTCCAAATACGGTTGGTGCAATCGCACCATCAATTTCTGGCAAGGCTACTAGCATTGTAGTCTCAACAGGTCCCAAACCTAAATTATTTTCTTCCCAATTTGGTAGCGTTTGGAATTCCAAAGCATGTGCAGCAATATATGGTACATCTAATTTAGATAAAATCTCTTCTGCGGCTTGGCTGTCATTATATGCAGGACCTCCAACCAAGCTAAATCCAGTTAAAGATAATATGCAATCAACATTTAATTTACTATTTACATAGAAAAATTCATTGATTGCTGGTCTTGAATCTAAGCTGGCTGAAAATGCTGGAATAACCTGTAAATCCAAACTTTCTAATTCGCTAATTACTGCATCATAATGAGCTGTGTCTCCAGATAAAACATACGATCTCATTAATAGAAGACCTACTTTTCCCTTTACATTTTTTTTAACAGGAATATCTCGAATTTCTGTTGATACTCTTGATTTCAGTTTAGGGTGATATAAACCTGTTTCTGGATATTCAATTGGAGGTTTTGCAACTAAATTACCCTTTCCTTTCAATTTCCCATATTTCTGACATAAATATATTATCATTGATTCAACATTATCGTCAGATCCACCTAGCCAATATAACATAGTAAGAAAATAAGAACGTACATCTTGAGCTTTTCCGGGAATAAATTTTAATATTTTTGGCAAGCGCCTTAATATTGACATTTGCCTTTTTCCACTAGCCGGCTTACCTGATTTGCTACTACCCCTTAATTTTTTTAATAGACTCAAAAAACCTGTTGTTGGTTTACTCATATCAAGTCGATCCATTTTTGTAAGGGAAACAACTTCTTTTGAGGATATGCAACCCACTAATGCGTCACAATTCTCTCTTTTTGTTTTAAGTGTTGGTAATATAGCTCTCACATGCTCTTCTAAAAATAGTAGGTTAGCTATTATTATATCTGCATCAAATATATCCTTTTTGGCAGCATCTAAAGAACTAGGGTTTTCTGCCCATTCTGCTGCTGCATGAACAGTAATCTCTAATGTTGGGAAAAATGGTTTTAGTTTAGCTTGTACTCTTGAAACTGGACCTGCACTATGAGAATCTAAAGTTATAATTACAAATTTATAACTATCAGCTTTAATTTTACTGAGGTTTTCATCTAGCATAATGCGCCTTAGCCTCATATAAAATTTCAGTAGAAATAGAGTTTAGTCCTTTGTCTTTAGCAAAAGTTTCAGTGTTTCTTCTTGCTTTACCTCTCACAAAGAAAGGGATTTTTTTCAACTCTAATTCCGCTTCCTTTTCCCAAATAATTTCTTCGATAGTATTGATATTCTCTTTTCTCTTTTCATTTATGTTAATATCATGATTTGAATGCCCCCCTAAATGACTAGGGCCAGCACTATCATTAAATTCAAAGTCTTCTCTAAACATATGAAGAAGATGCTCTTCTAATCCCATAACTAAAGGGTGAACCCATGTATCAAAGATAACATTGGCACCTTCCCAACCAACTTGTGGGGAATATCTAGCAGGGTGGTCTTGTACATGAAAAGGTGCTGATATAACTGCGCATGGTATTCCTAATCTTTTACCAATATGCCTTTCCATTTGAGTTCCAAGGATTAATTCAGGTTGCAACCTTTGAATTTCAGCCTCTACTTCAAGGTAATCCTCAGTAATTAGAGAATCTAAATTTAACTCTTTACCTAGAGATCTTATATCCCTCGCAAATTCTCTATTATAACAACCAAGTCCAACTACCTCAAAACCCATTTCTTCATTAGCAATTTTTACTGATGATTTTACGTGAGTAGCATCGCCAAAAACATAAACCCTTTTTCCTGTAAAATATGTTGAATCAATGGATTTTGACCACCAATCAGCCCTTAACCTTTCACTATAATGATTATTCGTTTTAAGACCAAAGATATCCGAAATTTCTTTTATAAATTCCTTTGTGGCACCAATGCCAATTGGTATCGTTTTAGTATAAGGTTGGTTAAATTCTTTTTCTAAATACCTACAAGTTGTTTCTGCAACTTCTGGATACAACATAACATTGAAGTGTGCTTTTGCGGTCTTTACTTGAATATCTTCTGGAGAAGCACCCATTGGTGCGATCAAATTAATATCAATTCCCAAATCATTTAAAATCTTTTTTATTTCTATTATGTCATCTCTATGTCTGAAACCTAGAGAAGCAGGACCAAGAATATTACAAGATAACTGATCTGTTTTATTCGATTTTTTAGCTAATTTTCTAACTATTTGATAGAATGTTTCAGATGCCCCATAGTTCTCTTTTCTTTGATATGAAGGTAATTCTAATGGAATTGTTGGAATAGATAAATTAAGAGCTTCCGCTAAACCTCCAGGGTCGTCTTGAATTAATTCAGCAGTACAAGAAGCACCTACAACTAAAGCTTGAGGTTTAAATCGGTCATAAGCGTCTTTGCATGCCTTTTTGAATATTTCAGAGGTATCAGAACCTAAATCTCTAGCCTTGAAAGTAGTATAAGTTACAGGTGGCCTGGAGTTTTTTCTTTCTATCATGGTGAATAATAGATCAGCGTATGTATCTCCTTGAGGGGCATGCAAAACATAATGTGTGTTCTGCATAGCTGTAACTACTCTCATTGCGCCAACATGTGGCGGACCTTCATATGTCCAGACAGAAAGTTTCAAATTTGCAGCACCTCTCTTCTTTTTATTGGTCTATAAAATAAGGCTCCCAAATCTCCTGCTTGTTCATAACCATGAACGGGTGAAAAAACTAATTCTATAGACCATTTAGTAGCTAAGCCTTCGGCCTCTAGAGGATTAGCAAGTCCCATCCCGCAAATTGTAAGATCAGGTTTATTGGCCTTACATCTTTCAATTTGAAGATCAACATCTTGACCTTCAGAAATAATTGGTCCTTCTGGCAACAATTCCATATCAGAAAGTACTATTTTCTTATTGATATAGGGAGAACCAACCTCAACAGCTTTCATTCCACACTCCCTTACTAAAAACCTAGCTAAAGGAATTTCAAGTTGACTGTCAGGAAAGAAAAATACACTTTTTCCCGATAATTTTTGTTTAATTTTTTCTAAAGCTTTTGTTGCTCTACTTCGAGGACCATTTGTTACTTCATCGAATTTATTTTCACCTACATTAAACTCTTTAGCTATAGCCTTTAACCATAGAGTTGTCCCCTCCTCACCAAAAGGAAATGAAGCCTTAATATGATATGCTCCTCTTTTTTCAAGAGCTTCACAAGTATCTCCTAGAAATGGTTGACAAAGTATAAACTTTACATTTTTTCCTACTTTTGGTGCCTTATTTTTTGTTCTACTTGGAAAAGAAGTAACTTTCTTTATTCCTAATTTACCTATAAGCGAAAGAAATTGGTCTTCCACTATATCTGGTAAAGCTCCGACTAATATTAATTCTTCTTGAGAGGTATCGTCTAAGGTAGGTACTATAGAAGCAAGACAAGCGTCTTCACCTTGAGTAAAAGTAGTTTCTATACCTGACCCAGAATAGCTTAATACTCTAACATTCGGAGCATATTTCAACGTAAGCCTTTCTGCAGCTTTCGATAAATCAAGTTTAATAACCTCTGAGGGACAGGAACCAACCAAAAATAATTGTTTTATCTCTGGTCTTCTTTCCAATAGTTTTTCCACTTGAAGATCAAGTTCATCTTGGGCATCAGCCATACCTGCTAGATCTTTTTCTTCAAGAATTGCTGTTCCAAATCGTGGCTCAGCAAAAATCATAACACCGGCAGCTGATTGAAGAAGATGTGCACAAGTCCTAGAACCTACTACCAAAAAAAAGGCATCCTGAATTTTTCTATGCAACCATATAATACCTGTTAAACCGCAAAAAACCTCGTTTTGACCTTTTTCTTTTAAAATTGGTACATTGTTACAACCTTGTTTAATTTTTAATGAGGAAGAAATATTCAAATCGCAACCTCCTTCTCTATTTGACCAACTCGTTTTTTATCATTGCGACCAAGTCTAAATTTGATCAAAAATTGTGCTGCATTAATGAAATAGGTAAAATAAGCAATTAATGCTAACCACATCAATTTCTCAGCATCCATTAAACCCATGATTAGAGATAATACGTAAGCTGTATGAAAAGCGATTACAAAAAAACTTACTATGTCTTCCCAAAAAAAAGCAGGCGCCAAAAGATATTGCCCAAAAACTTCTTTTTCCCAAATTGCACCAGTTATCATAATTAAGTACAAAATTGCAGTCTTAAAAAGAATCGATAAAGTCGCTATTATGTAGCCATCTCCTGTAAATAAGTAGCTTACCACAAACCCTATAGAAGCAAAGCATACCAAAAATTGCAAAGGTGCTAATACAGCCTGAACTTTTGTCCACACTGAACTATCACGACGAAATTTCTGATCGGGTGTATAAAGCTGGGGTGAGCGCTCTTTCCCAGCTGACATTTTTTGCACTTTAAAACCCCCAGATTTATTTAATTGCTGGTATTGAGAGTAATAAAGTACCAAAAAGTGTCAACTAAAATTTACACTTATTTTATTTTTTTTAAAATTTATTGTAATTATTTATTTAATTACACTCAATAAAATAAAAAAATATACAATATTTATTGGTTAATTTGTTGAGCACACTTAAAAAGGAGGAGAAAATATAATACATAAATTTCAAAAAAAGTAAAAGTGTCAATAATCTTTGACATTTTTTTGAAAATTTAACATAATTAAGAGATTAACATGTTATTTTATAAAAAAAGTCAACTATCCTAGCACCAATTATTTAATAATGAGTTCCATTTTTATTTTCTGAATAATTAGATTTTAATTGAAGAAGTAATTAGTTCCAACGAATCGATGCATAAATTAAGGTATAAAGCAATGAGCTCCTCAAAAGGTTTAAAAAGAGTGGATAACATTTCGACTGTAAACCCACTCGTATTGGAGACTTTAGAAAAATTAATAGAAAAAAGTAAACCGATTAGTACTCTTAACTTTGATAATGATATAGATAATCTTTATTTTTCAATCAAATCAAAATCTTTAAAAATTAACGAGAAATTAATTGATAAATTGATTAAATGTGGTCGTTCGATAGAACTTATCTTAGATTCTTATTTACCAACAATTGCCAAAAGATTAGGCGATGACTGGGTCGCAGATGAAATTTCGTTTTCTAATGTAACAATAGCTTTAGGTAAAATTCAGTTTTTGAATTCAAAATTTGAACCACTATATATTTCCTTCCTTAATTCAGCATACTACAAAACTAAGACCTTAATTATAATACCTAAGGGAGAAGATCATACTTACGGTGGTATTGCTGCAACCAGGAAACTACGTGGAATGGGTATAGACACATTTTTAATTTTTGACTTCAATAAAAATGAATTGGAAAATTTACTATTTGAAAGAAATTACGATTTCATTGGTATATCATCAGCTAATAATTTCATGATTGAAAAAATTAATAATTTATCTTCTAAAATATCTGCTATTGTAGAGAGAAAAACTCCAATCGTTTTAGGTGGTAATCTTGTAAACACCTATAAACAAACAAACGATAAATTAAAGGTTGATTTTATTACACAAAATCTTGAAGAGATTTTAAAACAACTGAGTTTAAAGTATAAAAAAATAAATTAAGAATGCTTATTCTTTGACTTAATGTAGAGTTCTAAAATTGGAAGACAATAAACTAAAAGAATTTATTGAGGGTTATGAAAACTCCACAACATCCGATATCTACACAAATATAATATCAGAATTAGGTGATATTAACATATTTTTGGATTCTAGGGGTACAATTTTACAAATAAAGACACCAGCAGGCTCTATATTTAAAAATCTCAGCAGTTGGGCTAATAAAAATATTTACGATTTTTTAACGATTGAGAGTAAAGAAAAACTTAATTTTCATTTAACTTCACTTTCAGATTTAAGCCAATCTAGTACAAAATGGTTTGAGTTAAATCATATATCTGAAATAACAGGTGAATTTCCTGTTAAATATAAAGGGTTTAAAGCAGCAAATAAAAAAAATGTTATTCTTATAGGTAATGATCTATCTCCAGTTGCAGAAATTCAAAAAAAGTTTGTAAACTCTCAACTAGCATTAGAAAGAGAATATTCAAGATACAGAAGTTTTGAAACTAAATATAAAGCTTTAATTGAGTTTTCAGAAGAGCCATTATTTTTACTAGAAGGCGTTAAAGGAAAAATTTTAAATGTAAATGATTCAGCAGCTAGAATTATAAATGAAAAAAGAGAAAAGTTAGTTGGAACATATCTTTCAAAATTTTTTAATTTTAAAAATAATAACGAATTCATTGAATTATTAAAATCTGACGAAATTGTTAAAAACTATAACTTAAATAAGATTATCAGAAATAAAACCAACTTTAATTTCCAATCGTCAATTTTTAGAGCTGAAAATGAAGTTTGTATTATTGTGCGATTACAAAAAGAAAACGAAATCAAAGTAAAAGAAAGTGAATTAGATAATATTTTAAATAAATTCTATGATAATACCCGTTATGGAATTGTTTTTACCGATAGTTTAGGAACTATAAAATATGCAAATGATAGTTTTGTTTCATTATGCAAAATTGAAAACCAGCAATTTTTAATTGAAAGACCTTTTTCTGACTTTTTAGCTCGTGGGATAATTGATATTAAAGTTTTAATAGAGGCAACACTGGAAAATGGATCAACAATGCCGTTTAAAACTCAGTTAATTTCAAATTATGAAATCAAAACTAATATAGAAATCACAAGTACTAAAACCTCAAATAATTTCGGAGATTATATATGCTTCCTTATATCTCACAGACCTAATGAAAGTGAAACAGAAAGTGAGAATAACACAAATGGAAATGTAGTTAGTGAAAGAGCAACCAAAAAAATCATGAAATTAGTGGGCTCAGCTCCTTTAAAAGATTTAGTAGCAGATACAAGTGATATCGTTGAAAAAATATGTATCGAAACAGCACTTAAAATGACTAAAAATAATAGAGTTGCAACTGCTGAAATGCTTAATCTATCTCGCCAAAGTCTTTATGTTAAACTGAGGAAGTATAACCTTTTGTAGACATATAAAATAATCATCAAACCAGTAAGCTAAAATGAATTCCCTAGAAAATTATCCGTATAAAAACATCCCATCCATATCATCAATTATAACTCTAATAAAACCTATTACCTGGTTTCCTCCAATGTGGGCATTTCTTTGCGGGGCAGTTTCAAGCTCAAATATCTCTTTTGATACATCTATGCTATTATTAATTGGATTAATATTATCAGGGCCAATAGTTTGTGGTATGAGCCAAGCTATAAATGATTGGTGCGATAAAGAAGTAGATGCAATCAATGAACCAAGCAGACCAATTCCTTCAGGTAAGGTGCCAGGAAGTTGGGGATTTTGGATAGCTGTAATTATGTCAATTACAGGGATTATAGTTTCTTGGTTTTTAGGTTTTTGGGGGTTTTTTGCCACTCTACTTGCGATAGCTTGTGCTTGGGCTTACTCGGCAGAACCAATTAGATTAAAACGCTCTGGAATCATTGGTCCAAGTATTGTGGCGCTTTGTTACGAAGGGTTACCATGGTTTACTGGGGTAGCAATTTTAACTTCCCAATTTCCATCAATAAATACAATTTTGGTAGCTGGATTTTACGCATTCGGAGCATTTGGTATTATGGTTTTAAATGACTTTAAAGCTACAGAAGGAGATCAAAAGCTTGGTATTAATTCACTTCCAGTCACACTAGGTCTAAAAAAAGCAGGATTACTTTCTTGTCTAATTATGTCATTAGGACAGATTGCTGTAATTAGTATATTTATTTATTTAAAAATATATTTTATTGCTTTTACTATACTTTTTTTGCTTTGCATCCAGTTGGTTGCTATGTCAAAAATGCTTAGAGATCCAAAAAAATTAGTCCCTTGGTATAATGGCACTGGAGTGCTTTTATATGTAATTGGGATGATGGTTAGTGCCACTGGTTTAGGATATTTTTAAAATGTACCTTTCTTGGTTTGGAATCATCAGATTAGGATTTATCCAAATGGCATTAGGGTCACTTGTATCTATTGCAGCCTCGACCTTTAATAGAGTTATGGTTGTGGAACTTTCACTGTTACAAATTATTCCAGGTCTTCTTTTATCACTACATTATTTTATTCAGATAAGTAGACCAAACTGGGGTTTTTTGTCTGACAAAGGTGGTAATAGAAGTTTTTGGATTATTATAGGTGTAATAATTTTATGTCTTGGATCTGTGTTAGCTTGTATTGGTATTTTATTTATTCCAGAAAATTACCTATTAGGTTTAACTATATCAATATTCGCTTACACCTTAATAGGAATTGGTGTTGGTGCTTCTGGTACATCTTTATTAGCTCTTTTAGCAACCAGGACTAATAATAGTAAAAAAGCAGCAGCAGCTACTATAACTTGGATAATGATGATTTTTGGAGCTGCTTTTACAGCAATATTTGTAGGTAAAATTATTGACCCATATTCCATTGAAAAGTTGTTAAAAATTGTAACTATAATAAGTTTATTTTGGATAATTACATCATTTATAACATTATACAAATTAGAAAATACTCATAAACAAAAAGTTCTTGATCGCTTTGAACCAGTTTCCATTACTTTCTATCAGGGACTTAAACAAGTATTATTAGAACAAAACACCAGATGGTTTACTATATTTGTTTTTTTATCCATGACAGCATATTTTATGCAAGAACCGATACTTGAACCTTATGCTGGCTTAATATTTAAATTCTCAGTGGGTGAGTCTACTCAACTTACAGGATATCATCAAAGTGGGATTCTATTGGGAATGATCCTTGTTGGTTTTTTTGTAACAGGAATTAAATTTGGTTCTTTGAGATTTTGGGTACTTTTTGGATGTGTTGGTTCTGGTTCTGCACTTATATTAATCGCTATATTAGGACAAATTTATCCTTCAAAAAATGCTTTAAATTATTCAGTTGCATTATTAGGTTTCTTTAATGGTAATTTTGCCGTAGGAGCAATCGGATCAATGATGGAGCTCGCAGGATATGGCATTAAACAAAGGGAAGGCACAAGAATGGGTTTATGGGGAGCTGGTCAAGCAATAGCAGCTGGAAATGCTATGATTTTTTCTACTCTATTTGTAGATATCTTGCAAAGTGTAACCAAAGATGCTGCTTTTTCATATGGAATAATTTTTACCTTAGAGGGTATTTTATTCTTGGCATCTGCTGTTCTTGCGACTAAGCTAATAATAATACCTGCTAATGCAGCCAACTTATCTTATAGTGGAAAATGAAATGATATATGATGCTATAATAATTGGTGGAGGTCCATCAGGAGCTACTGCAGCTATGGAGCTAGCTCTTCAAAATCGTAAAGTTGCCTTTATAGATCGCGAAGGAAGAATTAAACCTTGCGGCGGGGCAGTTCCACCTAGACTAATTCGTGATTTCAATATACCTGAAAGTCAAATAGTTGCAAAAATAAAAACAGCAAGAATGATTTCCCCTACCTCTAGGACGGTAGATATACCTATAGAAAATGGCTATGTTGGAATGGTTGAAAGGGAAAATTTTGACGAATTCCTCAGAAATAGGGCAAGTAATAAAGGGGCAAAACGTTTTACTGGAACTTTTTTAAGGATAGAAAGAATAGCTGAAAAGGATATAGTTTCTGTTTTTTTCAAGGACAAAAAATCAAGAAAAGAAATTGAATTAAAATCAAGATTCGTTATTGGTGCTGATGGAGCTAGATCAGATGTAGCTAGATCAGAAATGCCAGGAGGTAAAACCATTCCTTACGTGATTGCTTATCATGAAATAATTGAAGCACCAAAAGGAGGAGTATATGATCCAGACAGATGTGATGTAATTTATGATGGAAGAATATCGCCTGATTTTTATGGCTGGGTATTTCCACACGGAAAATCAGCTAGCGTAGGTATGGGTACTGGGAAGAATGGATTTGACCTAAAGGAAGCTACTGCTAAGATAAGAGAAACCTCTGGTTTAGATAAATGTAATACTATTAGAAAAGAAGGTGCTCCTATCCCATTAAAACCCCTTGATAATTGGGATAATGGAAAAGACTTAGTTTTAGCTGGTGATGCTGCAGGGGTGGTTGCTCCATCGTCTGGAGAAGGTATCTATTATGCTATGATTGGTGGTCAAGAAGCTGCATATGCAGTAAACGAATGTATAAAATATAAAAATCCCAAATTTTTAAAATTAGCTAGAAAAAGATTTATGTCTGAGCATAAAACTGTTTTTAGAGTTTTGGAAGCTATGCAAAATGCTTATTACAAATCAGATGAAAGAAGGGAAAGATTTGTTAGCTTATGTAAAGATGAAGATGTACAAAGATTAACTTTTGAATCTTATATGAATAAAAAGTTAGTCACAAAGAAACCTACTGCTCATTTAAAAATAATGATCAAAAATTTACTTCATTTGACTGGCTTGATCAGAGCTACAACATGAACCAACCAATTGCTGCGTGGCAAGATAATATACTATCTCCTGTAGACAAGTTGGAAGTTCATAAAAGAGGGCTCAAACATCCAGCAGTATCTGTCTTCTTAAAAAAAGGCAATGAAATTTTATTACAACAGAGATCTGCTTCCAAATATCATAGCCCATGTCTTTGGGCTAATACGGTTTGCACTCATCCGCATTGGGGTGAAGATTCTTATAATTGTGCAATAAGACGACTTGAAGAAGAACTTAATATAAAATCTTTAGATCTAAAATTTTGTAAAGAAATCGAATATAAAGCTGATGTGGGGAATAGCCTCATAGAGCATGAAGTAGTCAGTGTTTTTATTTCTGAAATTCCAAAAACATCTAGTATAGTTATGGTTCCAAATCCCCAAGAAGTAATGTCTACAAAATGGATGACAATCACATCAGTTTTAAAAGAAATAGATAAATCTCCTAAAATTTTTACAGAATGGTTTAAAATTTACATGAAAAAATATTCTAATGATATTTTGGGATAATTAATTACAGTAAGTTCTGATATTTAAGCTGACAAATCATTTTTTTTGAATTTAACTACTGAAACACCCATCAAACTCATCACTTTATCTACTATATCCTGCACACCTAAGCCAGCTTCTTTATACATATTTTCAGGTTTGCCTTGATCAATAAATTTATCACACATAAACATTGATCTAAATTTTAATTTTCCATCCAAGAGTCCTGACTCACTTAGCAAATTGGATACATGCGAACCAAAACCACCAATAGCCCCTTCCTCTATTGATATCAAAGCTGAATGATTTTTCGCTAAATTAGTAATTAGTTTTTTATCTAGTGGTTTTGCAAATCTAGCATCTGCTATTGTTATATCAACTCCTGATTGTAATAACATTTCGGCAGCCTCTTTAACTTCCAATAAATGTGCGCCAAAATTTAGAATAGCAACGCCACTTTTACCTTCTTTTATCATTCGACCTTTTCCTATTTCAAGAGGGGTACCTTTCTCAGGTAATTCGATACCTACTCCTTCACCTCTTGGATATCTAAATGCAATAGGACCATCGTTATAAGATGCTGCAGTTGCAACCATATTCATTAAATCAAGTTCATCAGCCGCTGCCATAACCACGAAACCAGGTAAATTTGATAAATATGCTATATCATATGAACCAGCATGTGTGGCTCCATCCGCACCAACTAGACCTGCCCTATCTATTGCAAATCTCACTGGTAAATTTTGCAATGCTATATCATGTACAATTTGATCATATCCGCGTTGTAAAAAAGTAGAATAAATTGCACAAAAAGGCTTTAATCCACCAGCCGCCATACCTCCTGCAAAAGTAACCGCATGTTGTTCAGCAATACCAACGTCAAAGGTTCTTTGGGGATATTCTTTCTGCATAAGGTTAACTCCAGTACCAGATGGCATAGCAGCGGTAACAGCAACAATACGATGATCTCTAGAAGCTTCACTTACTAAGGCTTTTCCAAATACAGAGGTATAAGAAGGAGCATTAGGTTTTGATTTACTTTGCTCCCCGGAACTAATATCAAATTTTGATACCCCATGATATTTATCAGCAGAGTTTTCTGCTGGATAATAACCCTTTCCTTTTTTTGTTACACAATGTATTAAAATGGGGCCTTTTGCTCTTGCCTTAACTGCTCTTAACACAGGTAATAATTGGTTTAAATCATGACCATCTATTGGACCTAGGTATGAAAAACCTAATTCTTCAAAAAATGTACCACCAGCAGCAAGGCCTGTGATTATACTTTTCGCACGTCTTGCACCTTCTTGTAATGGACCAGGCAGATTTTTTGCTAAACCTTCTGCTAACTGTGTAAGACTGTAGAATTCATTATTAGCATATAAACTGGACAAATACTTTGACATTGCACCTGCTGGGGGAGCTATAGACATTTCATTATCATTTAAAATTACAAATAACCTCCTGCCTTCTGATCCTGCGTTATTTAAACCTTCATAAGCCATACCAGCACTTATTGATCCATCACCAATTACCGCAATTGAATCCCCTACACTAGAACCTAGGTCACGAGCTACAGTGAAACCTAAAGCTGCAGAAATTGATGTTGAAGAATGTGCTGCACCAAACGGGTCGTATTCACTTTCAGTTCTCTTAGTAAAACCCGACAAGCCTTTATCTTGTCTCAATGTCATCATGCCCTTTCTTCTACCCGTGAGAATTTTATGAGGATAACACTGATGACTAACATCCCAAATCAATTTATCGAAAGGAGTGTTAAATACCGAATGTATCGCTATAGTTAATTCTATAACACCAAGACTAGAACCTAGATGACCACCCGTTTTAGAAACAATTGAAATAGTTTCTTGTCTTAATTCATTAGCCAAGTGATTAAGATCGTCATCAGTTAAATTTCTAAGATCACTTGGAAAATTAACTCTATCCAATATAGCTTGTTTTGACATTTGTCCCCCTTTAGTAAATAGCAGGAGTGAAAAGATCTCTCCTGCTATTTTTATAAATTTATACTGGTGATACTAACCTGTCATAGGATGCATATAATTTACCACCTGTATAATAAGCACTTACTTTTTCTTCCTCTAACATAGTAATTTCTTTTGATTTTTTTATAGTTGGGACTTTTTTAAAGTGCTTACCATATAATGAATGAACATCAACGGACTTACTATTGATTTTAGACAAAGGCATTGGTAGTAGTCTTTTTGTTCCATCTTTTAACTCAAGTTCTAGATATCTGACAAATTGTTCCGGTACATCAATCCACATATCTGTGACTTTACCAACTGTCACTTTGTCAGCAGAAATAACATCCATACCTCTTGGATCTTTACCAGCCGAAACTTCATACCCTTTCAAGCTACTCATAGGCCTTATTTTAGGATTTCCATGACCATCTAGCTCAGGAACATCTCTTCTTTCAGCCCAAGCAGCTGCACCCAATCCATCATCCATAGGATCACCTGTCGGATAAAGAGGAGAACCATTTGCAACATTCTTTATTTCTAGCTTTAGTTTTCTTGTTTCGCCTTTATCATTTGGTACGTTCACTTCCCCTCGCCCATGCATAAGCTTGAAAGTTTTGGGGGAAGGTAAGGGATACATCCCCTGATTATAAGCAGTATTAGATTGCTCATTTTCCAAAGGATATCCCTCTCTCATATTTTCTTTTTGGAGATAAATAACTAAACCAATGAAAAATGCCCAAAAGAGGTAAAGACTTAATTGTGCAATATCAAAATTTGAAAAAAATGGTTCCATAATTATTCTCCTAATAATGTGGATTCTGGTACTGAATATTCTATTTCAGTTGCAAAACCATGCTCTACAGCCCAGTATCTCCAATCATCTACTACTGTACCTGTTAGTAGAATTCCTATTCCACCTGTTATAGGTACTAGTACAGCAAACCACCAAGCCCACCGATGAATACCTTCCATTGATGCATTAAAACCCATCGTCCATCTCCAAAATAGAGCAGCCCTTTCTGAAGCTGTTCCTCTATCATAAATTTGTTCTAATTCACGATCTCCACCAAGTCTGGATGTTGCTAATATTGTGGCACCATGCATAGCAAATAAAAGAGCTGAACCATAAAGAAAAACAATACATAAAGCATGAAACGGATTATAAAAAAGATTTCCCCAAGCTACAGACAAATTATTAGTCCAAATCAAGTGAGGAAAAATTCCATAAGGAACCATTTCTGACCATGAACCCATGGCAATTGGTCGAAAAAGTCCAATTACAAGAAACAACCATATCGCTGCTGCAAATGCCCAACAAATATGCTTGCCCATTCCTAATTCATTAGCTCTCAAATAAGACCTTACCCACCAGCTCAAAACTGAGAACAGTAGACAAAAACTGGCAATCATGTATAACCCACCATCATTAATGGGAGGAAATGATAATCCATACTTCTCAGGTGGTGGATTAAGAGATAACCAAAATAATGTTCTTATGAAAAGAGCAAAATCAAAGTTTACTTGTTGTAGCATCGCAAATCCAACAAGAAAAAACCATACAAAGAATAAATATATTGATACTACTCCAAACATTCCCAAATGGATTGGGCCAAGCTGAGCATTTCCAATATAACCTAACCAGGTATTATTTCTTGTTGATTTAGTTCTTTCACTTGATAGATTTCCAGTCTCGTCCATTCCCATCTCGGGAGGACCTTTCACTTGGACTTGTGTAAAAATATTTTGATATTCAGCCATCATAAACCTCCTACTGCGTCCATTCTAGACTGTTTATAAAAGTCATTGTTTCTTGATATTGTGCTTCAGAAAAAGTGGTTAATCTAGGCCACCAATTCCACCATTCAACCCAACTAGATCCCTCAGGGAATATCCACGCTGGCCCAGAAATCAATATACACACTGCAGACCAAAATCCTGCATTTAATGCGAGAAGTAATCCTATTCTGTGAATACCTATAGTTCCAATTGAATAACCAATAAAATCCCTAAAATAAGTATCTTCGTGATCTGGAGATTTTGATTCTTTTCCACTCTCTGGATTTGCAGCTGATAATACTAATCCACCATGTAATGCTAGCGCTAAAGTGGTTGTAAAGAAAAAAGTAATTGCAACCCAATGTGCTGGATTAAAATGAAAATTAATATACGCATATCCTGTATAAGATACCCAATCTAAGTGTGAAAATATTCCGTAAGGAAATGCATGACCCCATGCACCCATTAACACAGGTCTTATTACAACCAATGAAGTATATGCAAAAATAGCTACACCAAAAGCAAAAGGTACGTGATAACCAATACCTAACTTTCTACAAATTTCTACTTCTCTTAATAACCAAGCTATAAATGCACCATGTGCACAAATAGTAATTATTTGCCATAATCCTCCATCTCTGAGTGGAGCAAATTGTAAACCATACTCCAATGCTGGTGGATTTATACTTATAAGGAAAGGATTCCAAGTTCCCTGTAATGCGGCTCCCCATAAGATAAGCAATGTACCTAATGAGGCAAAAAATATGGTCATTAAACCAAAAAAGCCAATATAAAAAGGCCCAACCCAAAAATCGAATAAGTCTCTTCCGATTAGGGTGCCTCCGGGAACACGATACTTTCTCTCAAAACTGAGTAATGCCATCTCGCGACCTCCTATTAAAATTCTTCATTTTTTATTTACATCCAATAAATCTTAATATATTTGCCGTAGGCGGGTTGTTTGGGGGGGAGCCCGCCCACGGCCACTTTAAATTGGTTTAGCCACCAGCGGCCTTAGAAGCAGTTGCTGCTGCCTCAAACCAATTGAAGTGTTCTGTGCTTAGCAACACTAAATGTATTAACGCTGCTAATAAAAAGAGAAATACGCCTTGAGCCACGAACACTCTACGTGGGTCAAAAATCAGCCATATTTTGTAAAATTGACTCATTTAATTCTCCTTTAACTGAAATAGAACCAAGGACGCCAAATCCATGTTGCAATATGAGCCAGTACACACATAAGTGTGAATGTCCAAAGACCGCTCATATAAACACTATGAAGTTCCTGTGCTTGATCCTCTGTTAAACCTGATAATGACAGGTCGTTATTTCCAGCCATGTTTAATCCTCCGGATTGTTTCGACTGATCCCACGATTGCTCGCAGGGTTGACATTTCTGAACCCTCATGGCTCAGAACTATCCGGTAGCTAGAGTGCCACCGAATTTCGTAAACCGCTCTCATGCGGTAAATATCATTGGGGTTATCACTTGTGCATGTCCCCATGCCCTTCTAAAAATACCCTCATTTGTTTTTGCTTTAGAATTAAAAATGTTCATAATTAAATAAGTTAACCATGTGAAAGTAGCTAAAGGTATAGAAATCAAAAAAATTAGAGCAAAATAAATTCTGTACTCCAACTTAATTGTCCTTCTGTAATCTGAAACACAAAACTCTTTAACTGTTGACTGCTTCATTTTTATTCTCCCCTTTTTCCTTGTTATTAAATTCTTTTATCTCTAATTTTCTTAACTGTCTCCAAGACAACTCTTTCATTACCTTCAGCTAATGCTGATCTTTCCGCTTCGTCTCTAAGATTCTTTGCTGCTGAAATCCTTGTGATTACTGGATGTTCTTGAACAATCTTATCTAAAAATTCCTTAGCATCTTTATCCCATGGGAAATCTCTTTTTAAATTTGTTGGTGTTGCAGCAACTTCGTCCATATCAGAACCAAGTGGTAAAATATGAAAAAGAGAGTCAAAGAGACTATTACAAACCTCTTGCAACAAATAGGTAGCACCAGCAAAACCCATCATCGGAGTCCCAGTTGATCTTCTAATTGCAGCTCCAGGGAAGCTTGCAGGAATAAAGGAAGGACTAGGTCCAAATCCTTTCTTTAATTCTGCTAAGTACATTTTTTCATTAATGGAACCCATTAATACTAAAGGTCTTTTTTCCCTTATCAATGACCTTACTTCGTCATTATTTGTTTTTTTTCCTGAAATTCTTGCTATTGCAAAACTACAGGGTAAGCCTAAATCATTTTCCAGAAAATTTCGTATTCCACGGGAATATGTTTCATTAGCTACAATTCCAAAGCTAGCAGTTGCAAAAAAATCTTGAGTAACTGATCTCCATAAATCCCAAACAGGTTTTATTGTAGAATGTTTTTCTTGTTCAATAAATGGTTCAGGATCTAGCTTTAATAATTCTCCTAATTTGCGCAAAAATTTAGTTGTAGAGTCTATTCCAATCGGGGCTTGAAGATAAGGTTTATCAAGAATTTCAGCTAGACCTCTACCAAACTCTCTATATAAGACAACATTTACATCTGCATTAACTAGTTTATTGGCATCTGCCAAGTGACTACCGAGGGGGAAAACCATATTTATTTCTGCCCCTATACCTTCAACTAATCTTCTTATCTCTGCTAAGTCAGATGGCATATTAAATGTTCCATACATAGGCCCTAAAATGTTTACTCTTGGTTTTGCTCCTTCTTCTCTTTTTGCTTCCCTAGGCATTCTACCTTTTGTTTGTCCAAAGTTAGTAAATATCCATGTCATGGCTCTATCAGCAGACTGCCATTGATCTTCGTCAATGGTACGGGGTAGAAACCTTTGAATGGTTGTTCCCTCTGGTGTTACTCCACCACCAATCATTTCTGCAATTGATCCAGTGACAACTACAGAAGGCAACGCGGGATCTAAGGTTTTCCATGCTCGCTTCATTGAACCTTCGGTACCTTCTCTTCCTAACTCTTCTTCTGCTAATCCAGTTACTACTATTGGTAATTCATGAGGTGGTAATGCATCAGTATAATGCAAGACAGATGTAACTGGTAAATTCTCACAACCAACAGGTCCATCAATTACAACTTGAAGACCTTTGATTGCACAAAAGGCATATACAGATCCCCAATATCCACCAGCTCTGTCATGATCTTGAATTAGCATTAAATCATCTCCGCTGCTTTTTCAGCTTTTTTTCTTTTTTCTATCTTTTTTAAATTATGCTCTCGAAATTGAGGTTTTAAATTCGGGCTTTTCTCCCAGATACCTGATGTATCTTCTCTACCAACTCCAGAAAAAAAGCTTTTCATATCTGCCATTCTTTTTTTATTTTTCATGGCTGCATTCACTACTTGTGCTAAGCTTCCGGCTCCAGCAACACCCATTAAAGGACGAGCTGAAATTAAATTTGTGAAATATAAAGATGGAATCCCAAGTTCTTTACCTTTTTGGACTACAGGAGTAGTGCCAATTGCAAGAGATGGCTTGATTGCTTTAACAGCAGCACAATCATCCTCCAAACTCGCCCTGAATTTAACCATTGTTCCCTTTGACTCTAACCATTCTTTGTCTTTTTCAGACCATTTAGTCTTTGGACACGCAGTTCCAACATAAGGAATTTTTGCTCCACTTTCTATTAAGAGACGAGCAACAAGTAGCTCAGATCCCTCATAACCAGAAAGCGTTATTGTTCCTTTAATCTTATGTAATTTTAAACTCTCTTTTATCTTTGGAAGAATTTCATTTTTACATTTTGAGATTATACCCTTTTTAATATTAAAAATTTCACCCACTGATTGAATCCAATCCTCAGTTCCTTCACTGCCAACTGGAGCTGATCCTAAAATTGGTCTACCAGCCTCTTCAAATTCTCTGATTGAAGCAGTATAAAACGGATGAATAGCTGAAACCAATGAGCAGTCCAAGGCACCATATAATTCTCTCCATTCACGACAAGGAACCACAGGCCCTGTAGTTAGTCCTAAATGGGATAATATCCCACTTATTCCTATTGGATCGGCCGGAAACATTTCCCCAAGCAAAGCTACAGTTGGTCTATCAGATTTACCTGACAGCGGTGTTGATACTGGGCCTTTCTCTGCTTCTTTTCTAGCATAATTAAGCATGGCACCTGCAAGAACATCTTTAGCCTCTGCGTGAGTTGGAACTCCAAAACCCGGAACATCAATACCAATAATTCTTACACCATTAATTTCGTTTGGAAGCAATCTTAATGGTACACCTGATGCAGTAGGGACACATAAATTTGTAACTATAATAGCGTCATATTTTGAGGGATCAGCAGTTTTATGTACAGAATCTCTAATATCTTCAAATAATTTCCCAGACACAAGTGTTTCTGAGCTAAAAGGAACATAACCAACAGATCTTCTAGCACCATAAAAGTGAGAAACAAATGTTAATCCATAGACACAACATGCAGAGCCAGATAAAATTGTAGCAACTCTTCTCATTCTAAGACCAACTCTTAAAGATCCAAAAGCAGGACACATACTTTGCGGTTTATCATGTGGCCCCAGCGGGTAATCTTTTTTAAATTTATCTAAAAGCTTATTATTACCATTTATAGACTTTATTGATTTCTCTTTATTAAGCTTTGAATGGCATCCAGATGACTTAAGCTCAGAGGATCTCAGTGAATTCTCCATTTGATCTTGATTAGCCTCTGTCAACTTGACCTCATTCGTTTGATCATATTTGATCTCTGTGCTCATTTATTTAACCTATTTTTAGTATCAAACCTTGTCATATATAACTTCCAACGATTTCTTCGGCTTTGAAAACTTTCCTCGCATATCTGCATCAGTTGCTGGTACCAGCGTAAAACCAGCTCCTGTTTGACCACCATCAAATAATCCCAAAAGTTCGTCTTGGTTTAAAGTAGTGGGTCTTACAGGGGGAGCACCTGCTACATTTGTAGCCAATGTTTCAAAAAGATTTCCCCACTGGCTTTGCTTTGTCCCAATTATCTGATACATTGCTGATTTCCTTCTTATGTCATCATCTGCAGGTATAGTACTAAGGACTGGGATTCCAACTTTTTCGGCAAATTTCTTCGCCTCTCCAGTTCCGTCATCCCTATTGATAACAATACCAGCTACTCCAACGCTTCCACCTAATTTTCGAAAATATTCAACTGCCGAACAAACATTATTTGCAACATATAAAGACTGTAAATCATTAGATCCAACAACAATTACCTTTTGGGCCATATCCCTTGCTATTGGTAACCCAAAGCCTCCACAAACAACATCTCCTAAGAAATCAAGTAATACGTAATCAAAATCCCAGTCATGAAAACCTAATTTTTCAAGTAATTCAAAACCATGAATTATGCCACGTCCTCCACATCCTCTTCCTACTTCTGGACCACCTAATTCCATAGCAAAAACACCATTTCTCTTGAAACAAACATCGCCAATAGCAACCTCTTCGCCAGAAAGTTTCTTTTTGGTAGAAGTCTCTATAATTGTGGGACATGCCTTACCTTCAAACAATAGTGATGTAGTATCTGATTTAGGGTCACAGCCTATTAACAGAACTCGCTTACCTTGCTCAGCCATCATACAACTCAAATTTGCTAAAGTGAAAGATTTTCCAATCCCCCCTTTACCGTATATTGCAATTATTTGACATTTTTTCTTAGGTTCATTCAAATGTAGACCATCTACTGGTTCCTTGGCTTCTTTTTTTAACCTATTATGGTGGTCCTCAAGAGCCTTACTGGCATTCCCCTTGACATTTATTGTTTCTATAGTCATGCCGCATTTCTCCAATCTAAAACCATTTTTAAACACTCAGCATTGTTAAATGCGATATTGTAGGCTTTGTTTGCATTTTTAGCAGAATAAACATCACTAATTAGTCCATCAAATGATAATGAACCATCTTCTATTAGCAATTTTGTTGTTGCAACATCTTCAGGTGTAAATTCTGCCGAGACCCTAAGTGAAACTTCTTTAAGAAAAGCTTGGGCAAACCCAAACCCTATTCTATCTGGATAAAAGCCAGCCAAAACTACCTCTCCACCTTTTCGAACTCTTCCAATTAAACTATCTAAGATTTCAGAGTCGCCACTTACATCAAAAATACAATCATAATCTGAACGCTCATCATATTCAGGCAATACAACCTCATAATCTGTTGCTCCTGAATGGCGTAGAATATTTTTTTCCCAAACTATTGGAGGCTTTTCACCTGCAAGCATAACGAGCCTGGCTAACAAACGACCTAGTACTCCATGACCTACAATTACATCTGGCATTTTATTTCCAAAACCTGCAATTGCATGTCTTGCGGTAGCTGCAAGAGCGAATAAAGCACCATTACATCCCATAGTTGGATCAATTTTTATAAGCCTATTGGGAGAAGAAATAATCATTTGTGCTGCTCCTCCAAATAAACTCTTTACAGATCCTGAATAACAATCAGCACCAGGTACAAAAACCATGTCACCGATTTTAAGATTTGAATCCTTAGGAGCCTGTACCACTTCACCTGTTGATTCGTATCCAGGAACTAAAGGATAACCCATGCCAGGAAACTGTGGCATCTTACCGTTGTAAAATAGTTTTTCAGTACCAGTAGAGATACCAGAGTAATTAATATCTATAACAATATCTTCTTTTGAAGGGCTTTTTAAATCTACAGGTTGAATAGACAAACTACCTGGCTCAGACATCACTACAGCTTTAGTAATCAATTCAAAAATACCTCACGTTAGGTTTAGTTACATTTTGCAAAACTAGTGTAATTTTATACTGACAGTTTATAGTGTCAACTAAAATTTACACTATAAACGAAAATTAGTTATTTTTTTTTGCTAGTATGACCGAAGTAACAAAATCATTGGCACCATGAAGAAATTTTAATTGCATAAATCCACTTTTTTTTAGTATTTTAAAATGTTGGTTTTTACTTCTTGGCTTTCCAGAGGTCATTGCTAGTGTATAAAAACCAAAATAAGCATCCCCTGAACGAGTGGGTTTTTCATTTCCTGCCATTGGCTCTGATATTACTAAATGCCCACCCGGAGATAGCGCATCATAAATTTTTTTAATTAATAATTCTACATTCGTATCATTGTGATCATATAGTACTCGATTTAAAAAAATTATATCATTGCCATCTGGTAATTTATCCTCAATAAAATTACCTGGAATTAATTTAATCTTAGATTTATCACCTAAATGGCTAATTTTAGATTTAGCTGTTTCTATAACACTAGGGAGGTCGAATACATTCAAAATTAAATTAGGATAACGTCTTCTAACCTCTAAAATAAATGTACCATTGCCTCCACCTAAATCTAAAAGGCTTTTAAAAGGATTTAAATTTACTAGATTTAGGGTTTCTTCTGCAACTATATGCTGAGAAATACCCATTAATTCAGAATAAGTTTTAGCTTCCTCTTTGGTAATTTTTTTGTTTGATGGTACGTAGGTCCAGAAATTTTTAAGTTCAGTATTAAAATTTTTATTTAGAAGTTTTACAGGATCTATTAGATCACGATAAAACATTTTATGATGTAATATCATTTTATCTAACCCTGAAACTCCTTTAATAGCAGCTCCAATTCTTGTAAGTCTATAAGTAGAATCTTTATTTTTTTTTAATAGTCCAACCGACGCTGCAGCATTACATAATAAAATACACTTATCATGTGGCAAACCAGTAAATCTTGATATATCGTCTATCTTCTTCTTTCCAGTAATTAAAAAATCTATTAGGCGTAATTCAATTATAGCTAAAAGCACTTGTGAATATACAAATCCAGCTACAAGGTCATAGATTATTTTTCCATCATTAAATGCCAATCTCCTAATAATAGGAATTTTCTTAATTAACGAATGAAAAGATGGTTTTGCTACTAGATTATTCAGCCAATTGGTGAATATTTCCATAAATAATCTCAGGATTTTTAAAGAACTCTGTCAGCAGCAAAAGAAGGCATTAGCTGTTTAGCTTGTTTTCTTACAATATCACATAATCGTGCCTCACCTGGACAAGCTGGAATTGAAGCAATTGCACCGCTAAGTATGTCTTGCAATCGATTAATAGCTCCTTCAACACCAAATTCATTAACAGCACTAGGCCGGGAATTTTTGGCATCTTGACCAGTTGGTTTTCCAACATTTTTTTCAGAGCTGGTAACATCTTTTAAATCATCTGCAACTTGAAAAGCTTCACCTATTCTAGCTCCAAGTTCTACCCATGGTTCTGGATCTTCCCCTGCCGAAACTGCTCCCATACAAGTTGCAGCTACGAATAAAGAACCTGTTTTTAATTGATGATAAGCACTTAAATTAATTTCATTTTCACTTTCCCAACCCTGACCTGAACATATTCCAAAAGGAACGCCAGAAGATTTTGATAATATTTTAATTAGCTGAATTAATCTTTCTGGTTTTTTTTCACAACCCCTAGCTAAGTTTTCAAAAGCTAGAATAATCAATGAGTCACCAGCTAAAACAGCAACAGTCTCACCAAAAGCTCTATGAACAGTTGGTTTACCTCTCCTAAGTTCAGAATTATCAAAACAAGGTAGGTCATCGTGAACCAAACTTGCACAATGAATTAGTTCCAAAGCTACCGCAGAAGACTCGGCAATAGCATAGTCATCCTCACCACAGGCTTCTGCAACTGATAAACAAAGTGTAGGTCTTACTCTCGCTCCACCCGGAAAAACTGCATAGTCAACCGAAGCCGCTAACTTAGGAGGAGCTGGTGTTTGTTTAGCATCCTTAAGTGTTTTTGAAAGTGCTAAATTTAATCTTTCGTGAATATTTCTTATATTTCTCATAATCACTCCTGATCTGAGGAATAACATAAATAAAAATTTATGTCTATTTTTTTTGACAATAATATGTAATTATTTAATGACATTACTTAAAGATTGCAAATTAGTTTTGAGAAATAAAAAAGTTATAATTATTGGGGCCGGTATTGCTGGATTGACAGCAGCCATGAAACTCTCCACGTCAGGGGTAAGTGTTGAAGTTTATGAGCAACACGAAAAACCAGGCGGAAAAATTAGGTATCTTAAAAGCAAAGCAGGACCTATTGATGCAGGCCCAACTGTTTTAACTATGTATAACATTTTTGAAAACTTATTTAACTCTTGTGGCCATGATATCAATGAAAATTTAGATTTCATTAAAGAAGAAATAATTGCAAGGCATTGGTGGAGGGATCAGAGTACACTGGACTTATATTCGTCTTTTGAAAAAAATTTTGAAGAAATAAAAAAATTTGCGGGCCATAAATCTGCTTTAGAATTTGAAAAATTCAATAAGTTTTCTGAAAGTCTTTTTGATTTCTTTAAAGATCCAATAATAATGAGTCCAAAACCTAAAATATTTCCATTATTTTTAAATAGTTTTGTTTATTGGAAACTTTTAAAAGAATTGTTAATAAAAAATAAAAATTTATATAATTATCTTAGTGAAAATTTTTCAGATTATCGTTTAAAACAACTATTTTCTAGATATTCTACTTATGTTGGCGGTTCACCATTTATGTCTCCTAATATTCTTTCTCTAATTTGGAATGTGGAATGTCAAGGGGTATGGAGGGTAAAGGGTGGTATGTATAATCTAGCAAAAGAAATTGAATCAGTAGCAAGAAAATCTGACACCCAGTTTTTTTACAAAAGCAAGGTTAAAAAAATCTTAGTGAAAAATAATAAAATTACAGGAATAGAACTAAATGATAGCAGAGTTATTCATTCAAATACAGTAATATTTAATGGAGATCCAAAGGCACTCTTAGATGGACTTGTAGGAAAAGATGTGAAAAAGGCCGTATCAACTAAAAATGTTCAGAATAGATCTCTATCAGCATATGTTTGGAGTTTTGCCGCTAAAACAAAGGGATTAAAACTTCGTCACCATAATGTTTTATTTAATAAAAATTATAAAAATGAATTTGAAGATATCAAAAAAGGTGAAATTCCAAAAGACCCAACACTTTATATTTGCGCACAAGGAAACAATAATGACCCTTATCCTAAGGAAAACGTTTTGGGACGTTTTGAAATAATAATAAATGGATCTCCAGTATCATTAAATAAAAATTATAACAAACAAAAGGAATATGCCAAATGCAAGGAAATAACATTTTCTATTCTGGAATCAATGGGTTTAAAAATAGATTTAAAACCATCAGAAGAAATGCTTACTACACCCGAAGAGTTCAACCTGATGTTTCCTGGCTCTCAAGGCTCTCTTTATGGCAGAACACCTCACGGAATAACATCAACTTTCATGAGACCCAAGAACAGAAACAAAATACAGGGTTTACTTCTAGTGGGAGGAGGAACGCATCCAGGAGCAGGGCTCCCAATGGCATGCCTATCAGGAAGGCATGCAGCAGAAATGATATTGAAAGACCTAAGTTTGATATAGAAGTAAAACCTAATGGATATGCCTGGTGGTATATAGATGGAATTTCAAATGATGGTAAGAAAGCAATATCAATAATCGGTTTTATTGGCTCCGTATTTTCACCTTGGTATTATTGGTCAGGAAGAAAAAATCCTTCAAACCATGTTTGTATAAATGTAGCTATGTACGGGAAGGGCTGGAGATGGACAATGACCGAAAGAGGTGAAAAACAACTCCAAAGAGACAAGGATACACTTAAAGTTGGGCCAAGTTTTTTTCATTGGGAAAAAGATCACCTAGTAATTAATTTTAAAGAATATTCTATTCCGCATTTTGACTGCGTAAAAGGAACAGTTAAAATTTTTCCTGAATTTATTTCAGATATAGAATGTAAATTATTGAAAAACAATAGTCACATTTGGCGACCATTTGCTCCACTATCAAAAATTCAAGTAGATATAAACAAACCAGGATGGCAATGGGAAGGCCACGGATATTTTGATGCAAATTTTGGTTTAAGTGCATTAGAACAAGATTTCTCATATTGGACCTGGGGTAGATTTCCAACAAAAGAAGGGAGTTATACTTTTTATGATGCTACCCCAAGAAGAGAAAAAAATGTAAATATTGCTTTATTATTTAAAAACAATGGGAAAGTAGAAAAAGTCCTAAATCCCCCAAAAGTAACTAAATTATCAAGATCTTTATGGCTTGTTAAGAGAGAAACAAGATCAGATGAAGACTTCAAACCAAAACAAATTAAACATATGCTTGATACTCCCTTTTATACAAGATCAGGAGTAGAAACTTCAATTTTTGGAGAAAAAAGTATAGGAGTTCATGAAGCTTTGGATCTTAATAGATTTTCAAACCCGATATTGAAACCAATGCTAGCTGTAAAAGTACCTAGATTTAATAGATAAACAATTTTAATTTTTAATCGTTAAGTTGCATGATACGAAAATTTAAAGCTGCAGCAAAACTTACCCAAATAAAATAAGGTAATATTAAAATTGCTGATAGTGTATCTTCGAACCAATAAGTTAAAACCATCAATAGAACAGATACCCAAAGCCCAACCATAAATCGCATTGCCAATTTTATATTATTTAATCCAAAAAAAATGGGTGTCCAAATCGTATTGAATGAAATTTGTAAAGCCCATAATGCAACTAAATAATTTTTTGAACCTGGAAGAGCTGAAATCCTCATTCCTACATAGGCTATTATTATATAAAGAATAGACCAGGCTATTGGGAATAACCAGTTTGGTGGATTCCAAAAAGGTTTTTTTAATTTTTTATACCAGTCATTTGGTGGGAAAAGTGCTCCCGTAGAAGCAGCTACGCAACAAGTTAAAAAAAAGAGAGTAAATGCAATCCAATCCATAAAATTATTTTCTTGAAAAATAAATCAATTTATATTCCAGCAAGTGCTCTATCTTTTTGCTCTAAATCAAATAGTAAATTAATAAATTTACCTGACCTTTGTTTAAATGACTTTTTGCTTTCTTTAGGTGTTTTAACAGAATTTACCAAAAAATTAACTTCTGGTAATGCTGCAGCATGAATAGTAGATGGAATTGGCATTACTGTTGTTAGTGCAGAATTACCTATGGACGATATAAGCATTAAAAATTTTTCAAAAGTAGTTGTATATGCCCTTCTACTAACACTATCGTAATTTGAAGCAGCTATATGTTTACCTATTTTAGAATAAATTTTACCAGCTGAAAAAATACCTGGTCTACATTCCTTAGGAAGAGAAAAATAACCAGCACCAGCCCGTTTATAAAAATAGTCAGCTTTATTCAAAAGTTTTTTTACTAAAATACTCACCTCAGGAAAATTTTCTGGATTTTTAAGAAAAGCATCAATAGCTATACCATTTCGTTTCATCCAGTCTGTTGGAATATAAATTCTATTATTTCTAGCATCTTCACCAATATCTCTTGCAATATTTGTAAGCTGCATTGCTATTCCTAAATCACAGGCTCTTGCTAGTGCATCTCCATCTCTTACATTCATTAAAATACACATCATTACTCCCACTGAAGAAGCTACCCTAGCACAATAACTATACAATTCAGATAAATTTTTAAACCTTCTCCCATCCTGGTCCCATTCAAGCCCTTCAATTAAAGCTAAAGGTAATTCTTTTGGGAGTTCATAGCTTTTTACTAATGCTGCAAAAGCTCTATCAGTACTACAATTTCTTGGATTAGCATTATAAACTAAATCCAACCGGTGTCTTAAATCTTGTATAGGGTTTTTAAGCTTTGATTCCTGATCTACTACATCATCAGCAATTCTACAAAATGCATAAAGTACTATGGCTGGATCACGAACATATTTTGGTAATAATTTTGAAGCAGCATAAAAGGAATGTGACCCCTCTTTAATAAGTAGTTTGCATTCTTTTAAATCACTATTATCAATTTTCATTTGAGATCACCCTACATCAATTTTTTCATGAAGTTTTTTATTTTGATTATAATTTAATTTTTCATCCTGAATCTCTTTTGCTATGATTTCTGCGGATGCTATTACACCTGGAACTCCTGGACCTGGATGCGTACCTGCTCCAACTAAATAGAGACCATCAACTTCTTCAGATATATTATGAGGCCTAAACCATGCACTTTGAAACATTCTGGGTTCAATTGAAAATCCAGTACCCATTGGGCTTAAATAATTTTTACCAAACTCATTAGGTGTCATTATGTAGCTTTCTACAATTTTCTTCTGAAACCCTGGAAGTAATCTGCTATCTAAAAATTTTGCTACCTTTTTTAAATATTTTTCCTTTTCATCTTCCCAATTTACAGAATTAGAATGACCTAAATGAGGCACACATGATAAGACATAAAAAGTATCACAATTATCAGGGGCACATGTGGGGTCTGTTACAGAAGGGCGGTGAACGTAAAGACTCATATCTTCTGACAAAATACCATTTATAAATATATCTTTCACATGACCTTCATATCTTGGACCATGTAAAATTGTGTGATGCCCAACATCTGACCACATATTTTTTGTATTTTTGGTACCAAAATGCCAGACAAATAAACCCATGGACCATTTTTTGTTTTTTAATTTTTTTTCAGTCCATCTTTTTTTATTTTTTGTCTTTAGTAATTCATTATAAGTATAAGCTGGATCAGAATTAGAAATTACAATGTCTGCTTTAACATTTCTATTGTCCTTTAATTTAACGCCAGTGACTTTATTATGTACATATGTTATTTCTTTTACCTCAGAATTTAAATAAATGTCTCCACCCTGCTCTAAAATTATCTTACCCATGGCTTTTGCAATTGCACTAAAGCCTCCAATTGCACAGTGGACTCCAAAGACTTTCTCAATATGGCTTACTAACCCCCACATAGATGTTACATTGAATGGATCTCCACCAACAAATAGGGGGTGAAAACTTAGAGCAAATCTAAGTCTCGAATCTTTGACTCTTGCAGCAGCCATTTGATAAACTGACCTATCTGCTCTTAATAAACCAAACAAGGGCAGGACTTTTAGCGTATCCCAAAGTTTATGCATGGATACTCTACCAATACTTTTTTCTTCAGAAAAGGCTATGTCATAACGGATTTTTGATTCTCGCATAAATTTTTCGTAGCCAGCTAAATCATTTGGAGAAAATTCCTTTACTTGCTTTTTCATTTGGCAAGTGTCATTTGAAGCTGAAAATTCTGAATTATCTGGAAATTTAATTTTATAAAATGGATCGAGTGATTTAAGTTCTACGTCCTTATCAAAGTCACGACCACAATAATTCCAAAGAGATCTGAACATATTTGGCAACGTTACTATAGTTGGACCTAAGTCAAATCTATAACCTCTCAAATTTATTGAAGAACCTCTACCACCAAGGCTATTCATTTTATCAAAAACAACGACTTTGTATCCCTTTGCTCCTAATCGCATTGCTGCTGCTAAACCACCAAACCCAGCGCCAATAATTATAGCTGTTTTTGATACATTTTCAGAAGAGTTAGGTAAGTCAAATTCAATATTGTCAGATCTTTTTAACATATTATAAACTTATCATGTCAGAAAAATTTGACAACATATTAAATGAATGCTTCTTTGTACTTGAAAGTATGGAAAACAAAAAATTTGAAATTGGTCAAAAAACTTTGCAAACAGATACACAAATTGTAGTTATAAGTTTTTTTAGATTCAAAGGAATCTTCCAAAAATTATGGGCATTTGGTCAAATGGGTTTTGCGCGTAAAAAGTTGAAAAATATAAAAGAAATATCTTTTTATAAATTATTTGGTTCAGGAACTGGCGAGGGATTTACGCCTTATCCTAATACAAGTGTTTATGCTATCTTGAGCGTTTGGAATGATATTAACATTGCTGAAAAGAATATAAGAGAAAAAGAAATATATAAAAAATATAGAGCAAAATCAGTTGAGAATTGGAATGTTTTTCTTTCTCCAATTTCAAGCAAAGGATATTGGGATAAAATTAATCCATTCGACCCATTAAAAAAAGAAACAATCTCAGAAGAGAAAATGTTGGCTGCATTAACTAGAGCTACTATAAAACCAAAAATAATGCTCAAGTTTTGGTCTAGAGTACCCGCAATTTCAAAAGTTATAGGTAATGATAACAATGTGCTTTTTAAAATGGGATTAGGAGAAATTCCATGGTTTCATCAAGTAACCTTTTCTATTTGGCCAAATGCAGAATCAATGTCTAATTTCGCAAGAAAAGACGGTCCCCACGCAAAAGCAATCAAATCAGTTCGAGAAGGTAACTGGTTCTCTGAGGAATTATATGCAAGATTTAAAGTAGAAAAAGCAATTGGAAAATGGTGTGGTAAATCTGTTATTTAAATTAATTTGGGAATAAAATGAAGTTGGATTATCCATTCTCTGCTATTGTTGGGCAGAAAACCATGAAGCAAGCTCTCATTCTTACCGCTATCGATCCATTGATAGGCGGAGTATTGGTTTTTGGTGAAAGAGGTACAGGAAAATCAACAATAGTTCGATCTCTAACGGCTTTGTTGCCTAAAATAAAGTCAATTAAAGGCTGCCCCTACAATTGTGAAAACCTTAATAAAAATTGTTCTCATTGTTCTACAACTTCTGTTAAAAAAGTAGAACAAAAACCAACACCGATTATAGATTTACCACTTGGATCAACAGAAGATAGAGTAGTTGGATCTTTAAATTTAGAAGTAGCATTGAGCCAGGGCAAAAAAAGCTTTGAGCCAGGACTTCTAGCTTACGCTAATAGAGGATATCTATATATCGATGAGGTCAATTTATTAGAAGATCATATTGTGGATCTATTACTAGATGTTTCTGCTTCAGGAGAAAACCTTATTGAAAGAGAAGGATTATCCGTAAAACACGATTCTAAATTTGTACTTGTTGGTTCAGGGAACCCAGAAGAAGGAGAATTAAGACCTCAACTTCTTGATCGATTTGGGCTATCAGTTGAAGTAAAATCTCCCAGAGAATTAAAAGAAAGAATGGAAGTAATAAAAAGAAGGACCAAATTTGATGATAAAGATAAAGAATTTTTCCTTTTTTGGGAAAAAGAGGACTCAAAATTAAGGAGAAAAATCATTAGAGCTCGAAAAAAACTAATTGATGTTAAAGTATCAAATGAAGTACTAGAAAGCTGTGCAAAATTATGTCTTGCTTTAGGTTCAGATGGCTTAAGAGGAGAATTGACCTTAATAAGAACATCAAAAGCACAAGCATCATTTGAAAATAAAGATACTGTTGAAATTTCACATCTAAGAAAAGTTGCTTCAATTTGTTTGGGACACAGACTTCGCAAAGACCCTCTCGATGATGTAGGATCAAATGTTAGAGTTGAAAGAGCAATTGAAGAAACCATAGGAAAATGATTTTATTAAAATGGAAATATATCGGAGGAAAAAATATCAAAAGATATCAACTTTAATGAAAAAGATTGTAATAACTTTTTACTAAATAAACTTGAAAAAATTATTGCTGTGTTACGATTACTCCCTTTTGATATAGGGGGATTAATAATAAAATCACGACATAGTGAAACTAGAAGTTTAGCACTAAGTCTTATAGAAAAAAATTTAAATGAATTTCCTGTAAAAAAAATATTTCCAGAAATCTCAGATTCAAAATTACACGGAGGGCTAGATTTTTCAGAGACCCTTAATTTAGGAAAACCAGTTTATAGAAAAAGTCTTTTTGACGATAATCCAAAAATTTTAAAACTGATGATGGGGGAAAGGTTTGAACCAAGAGTGGCTGCTATCTTTGCCCAAAAAATGGATATAAAACCAAATTTTTTATTATTAGTAGTAGATGAAGGTATAGAAGAAGAAGAAATACCTGATTGTCTCAAAGAAAGAATTTCTTTTTTTATTGATTTAAATTCAATACCTTTTAAAAAAATTAAAAATTTCAAAATAAAAAAATATGATATTTCCAATGCGAAATCTCTTTTAAACCAAATTGAAATGCCTGAAAATTTTTATAGCGATTTATTTAAAATTACATCCACAACTGGAATAAATAGTATAAGACCTGTATTATTCGCTGTAAAAGTTGCTAGTGCTTTATCAGCACTAAGAGGAGTAAAAGTTGTTGAAGAAAAAGACCTAATTGAGAGTATTGGACTAACCTTAGCACATAAAATAAAAAATTTTCCTCCCCCTATTGAAGATAATCAAGAACAAAACCAAAAGAAAAATGAAACTAACGATAATAGAGAAGAAAATAAAAAAAAATCCACTGATATTCCTCTTGAATTACTGTTAGATGCAGTGAAAGTTAATTTACCATCAAATATTTTAGAAAAAATAATCCATGGAAAAAGTAACAATAAATCCTTGGTTAATAAGTCAGGTAGCGGGCAAAATAAAATTTCTTTTCAGCGTGGACGCCCACTTCCTTCTAACAATGGTATTCCTAATGGAAGAAATAAAATAGACGTTATAGGTACATTGAAATCCGCAGCACCTTGGCAATTGATTAGAAAAAAAACATTATCAAATAGTGATAAGTTTAAAATTGAATTCAGAACATCTGATATACAAATAAAAAAATTTAAGGATTCAAAAAATAGGGTCATCATTTTTACTGTTGATGCCTCTGGATCTTTAGCAGTAGGAAGATTAGCGGAAGCAAAAGGTGCTATAGAATTACTTCTTGCTAATGCTTACTCTTCAAGGGATTTAGTAGCGCTTATATCTTTTAGAGGAGATAATGCTGAAACTTTATTAACTCCAACTAGATCATTGAGTAAAACTAAACGTGTTTTAGGTTCTTTACCTGGTGGAGGTGGAACACCTTTAGCTTCGGGATTAATGTCAGCGCTAAAATTATCTATCGATTATTCTCAAAAAGGTTTTTCACCCGTGAGTATTATTTTAACAGATGGAAAAGCTAATATAGATTTAGATGGAGAAAAAGGAAGAATTAAGGCTTTAGAAGATAGTTCTCAAGTTTCAAAACTATTTGTATCAAATAAATTAAAAACAATGGTGATTGATACTTCTCAAAGGATTTCTCAAAATGCAAAAGATTTAGCTAAAAATTTAGGTGGGGAATATGTGCTTCTACCCAGAGCCAATGCTCACCAATTATCAAATATGATTTTAAATAAATTAAACTAATGCAATGGGATAAAGAAAAATTTGATTGGCCACATCATGAATTAAGTAATTTTATTGATTCCGAAACTCATACTTGGCACGTACAAGATACTAACAAACTTAAAACCAAGAAAAAAAATTTGCCCATAGCTCTATTTATTCACGGGGCTGGTGCATCAACACATAGTTGGCGATTAATTTTAGATCAATTAAAAGATAATTTTAGAGTAATTCTTGTAGACTTGCCAGGGCATGGTTTTTCAAGATTAGGAAAAAAAAATCGATCCAGCCTAGAGGCTATAACTAAAGATTTAGAATTTCTTTTAATTAAAATGAATGTAAATCCTAATTTAGTTATAGGTCATTCTGCAGGAGCAGCAGTTGCTTTAAATTTAGCACTTTCAAAAAAAATTAAAATACAAGGTATATTATGTTTAAATGGAGCATTAGGTAATTTTTCAGGCATTGCAGGAATATTATATCCTTTGTTAGCTAAATTTTTATCAATGAGTCCTCTAACGGTTCCTTTTTTTACCTCTTTATACTCTTCAAAAAATCAAGTTGAAAAATTTCTCAGTTTAACAGGAAGTAAGATTAATCCTAAAGGTATAATTTATTATAAAAAATTAATTTCAGACAAAAAACATGTTGAAGGAACATTAGCGATGATGTCGCAATGGAATTTAAACCAACTCATATTGAGATTGAAACAAATTGAAATTCCAGTTTGTTTAATAGTTGGGCAAAATGATAATATTGTTGAAAATCATGATAATCTTAAAGCATCAAAGGATATTCCAAAAGCAGAATTTATATCTAATCCTGAACATGGACATCTTATGCATGAAGAAAATCCAGAATTAATATCTAACCAGATTAAGTCTTTTTATATTAAAAGTGTGAGCATTCAAATAAGTTAATATCTTGCAGGAGCATATTTCATATGTATAATTAGGTTATGAAAAGCTTAATATCAGTATTATCTATTTCAACTCTATGTTTAAATCTTTGTGGTTTTTATGTATTGGCAAGCGAACAAGTCAATGATGAAGATGGATTTGAAGTTTCTGACGAAATTTTAGCCATTGTTGGTGACATAGATTATGGAGAGTATCTGTCAAGTGAATGCACTACATGCCATCATGCACAAGGTTTAGATGAAGGTATTCCTTCAATTACAGGATGGCCTATAGAATCATTTGTGTGGGCCCTTCATTCATATAAGAGTGGAGCACGCAACCATCCAATAATGGAAATGATTACGCAAAGATTATCAAATGAAGAAATTGCTTCTCTTGCAATTTTTTTTGAATCGATAAATAATTAATTTATAAGGAGGATCAAATATGAAACTAAATCGAAGAAATTTTATTTCTGCTTCGGCAGGTATAGCCGCTACAATGTCTTCACCAATGGTTTTTGGAGCATCAAGACCAAAAGTTGTGGTGATAGGTGGTGGCGCAGGAGGAGCGACAGCAGCAAGATATATCGCCAAAGATTCAAAAGGTGCTATTGATGTTACATTAGTGGAACCAACGAGAAGCTATTATACTTGTTTTTTCTCAAACTTATATCTAGGTGGCTTTAGAGATTTTGATTCTATTGGCCATAGTTACGGAAAGTTAGCCAGTGATTTTGGTATTAATGTTGTTCATGATTGGGCAGTTGATGTTGATTCAAGTGGTAAGACCGTATCATTAGCTGGTGGAGGAACTTTGAATTATGATAAGCTAATTCTTTCTCCAGGAATTGATTTCGTTGACAATTCTGTGCCAGGTTGGGATTTATCATCTCAAAATAAAATGCCTCATTCTTATAAAGCTGGATCTCAGACTCAACTTCTTAATGCCCAAATTGAGAATATGAGACAAGGAGGGACTTATTGCATGGTAGCACCACCTAATCCTTATAGGTGTCCTCCAGGACCTTATGAAAGAGTTTCCATGGTGGCTCATAAACTTAAGAAGATAAACCCAAGTGCAAAAATTTTAATCCTCGAACCAAAACCAAAATTTTCTAAACAGGGCTTATTCGAAGAAGGTTGGAATAAGCACTATTCTGGTATGATTGAAATGATAGGACCAGAAATGGGTGGTAAAGGGGTTGAAGTAAGGCCTGCCAGTATGGAAGTAATTGTTGATGGTGAAGCTGAAAAAGTTGACGTATGTAACGTAATACCAGCTATGAAAGCCGGTAAGATTGCTGAATTAGCAGGAGTTACAGACGGTAATTGGGCACCAACAATTGCACATACAATGCAAAGTAGAAAAAATAGTGATATTCATATCCTGGGAGATGCAGCTGCACAAGGTGATATGCCAAAATCAGGGTTTTCTGCTAATTCTCAAGCCAAGGTATGCGCAATGGCAGTCAGAGGCGAACTTACAGATTCAAAAGTATTTCCAGCTAAATTCTCAAATACTTGTTGGTCCCTTGTTGATACTAATGATGGTATTAAAGTTGGAGCAAGTTATGAAGCTACAGATGAGAAAATTGCTAAAGTTTCTGGGTTTGTTTCCAAAACTGGGGAAGATGCTGCTGTTAGAAAAGCTACTTATGAAGAAAGTCTTGGATGGTACGCTGGTATAACATCTGACATGTTTGGCTAAGTTTAAAAATTTCTAAATTTAAAACCCTCTAGAATATTTATTTTAGGGGGTTTTTTATTTTTTTAATTTTTCATTAGATGATAATTGAACTATAGCTACCACTATAAATGAACCACCAATTAATATAAAAATATCTAGCGACTCACCAAATAGTAATAATCCAATTAAAGTTGACCAGATCAGCTGAAAAAAAATAACTGGCTGAGTAACAGATAGTGGTGCTAATGATAAGGCCATAGTCATAAAATAATGACCAAGTGTTCCTAAAATTGCCACACCAAATAATAATAATAAATCACCTATTGAAGGGTTAACCCACAGAAAAAAAGTAAAAGGTAATAGGGTAATTGTAGCAAAAAAAGTAAGGAAAATTACAATTAAATTTGTACTTTCTGTTTTAGTTAGGTTTTTCGCTATTAAATATGAAGTAGCAAATAATATAGTACTAAATAGTTGAGCAATTTTACCATAAGAAAAAATTTCAAAGCCTGGCTTTAAAATTAACATAGCACCTATAAATGATAATAGAAGAGCAACTACTCTATTAAGAGTAATAACTTCTTTGAAAATTAATATTGCACCAATAGTTGTAAAAATTGGTGTTAAATAGTTTATTGCGGTTACATCTGCCATGGGAATGTTAACAACAGAATAAAACCATAGAACTACAGCAAATCCATGGATTATTCCTCTTAAGCCATATTTGAATATAGGCAATTTATTTATATTTTTTTTGTACTGAAATTTAAAAAGAGGTAAAATCAGAATCAAACCAAATAAATATCTAAAAAAAGCTGCCTGTATAGAAGGCAGATCTTTACTTAAATATTTCACACTGACCATTACTGCAACAAAGCATAAACCTGTCAAAAGCATTAAAAAAATGCTTTTGAGATAATTAAAGTTTCTAATTCTTAAACTTGCACTCAAGTTAATCCTAAAAATTAATTGGTATTTACAAAAAAATTATTTACCAGAAAATTTGGGTTTTTCTTTATTAAAAAAAGCTTTCACAGCATTTTTGAAATCATCTGTTTTTGCTAAATTAGCTTGAATTTTAATTTCCTTATTAAAAGTAGACCAATAATCACTATACTTAGAATACCTTAGAAGTTCTTTTGTTTCTTTTGCTACTAAAGGAGATCTTTTGGCTAATTTTTTAGCCCAAGACTCTACTTCATTCATAAAATTATTTTCTTTAAAAATCTTATTTGCCAATCCTAATTTTTCGCATTCAGAAGCACTTACATGTTCTCCATTAATAATAAATTCCAAGGCTTTATTATAGCCCAGTTTTTGTGATAATGACCAATGTGCCCCTCCATCTGGAATAAGCCCAATATTAGAAAAAACAAAAGATAACTTAGAATTTTCACACATAAGCAAAAAATCACAAGCAAGTGCTAAAGTAGATCCTATACCGGCAGCAGATCCGTGTACTGCAGCAATAAAAATTTTTTTCCCATTTACAATTTTCTCAAAAATTGGCTTATATTCATTTTCTAATTGTATGGGTATATCCTCTGCTGTTGTTTCAATTAAATCAGCCCCAGCACAAAAGCCAGGTCCTGCTCCACTAATTACAACAACTCTAATTGAAATATCTTTTTCAATTTTGTCTAAAATTTGTATAAAATTTTGTCTTAATTCTCCATTCAATGAATTATATTGTTTTGGCCTAGATAAACAAATATTTGCTACTCCATCTAAAACCTTATATTCAATAACACTGTTAGACATATAACTCTTTCTAATTAATTTAAATGAATTCAATAATTTTTTATAAATATAATATTTATATTATTTATAATAGATTTAATTTTTTTTTAGAAACTATTAATTAAGTGAAAAAAAATTTTAAAGACATTGAACTTATTATTAAAAATGAGTTAAGAATAACTTTCAATGCCATTAAGATGATTGAAACCAAAAACAAAATAGTTGATTTAGACCAACAACTTATTGGACGACTGTCAAGAATGGATAGTATTATAGATAAAGAAATGTCTGTTGCTAAACTAGAAAGACAAAAGCTGCGTCTTAATCAATTGGAAGAGGCTTTGAAAAATCTAGAAAATGAAGACTTTGGAGTTTGTATAGATTGTGGAGAGGATATAGAATTTCAACGCATTAAATCAAACCCTGCAGTAAAAAAATGTTTTGATTGCATGAAGGGTTAATAATACTTAATTCAATAGAAGTAGTTAAATACAAATGAAAAATAATTTTTATTATACTAATTTGAGATGGTTAGTAATAACTACTCTACTTTACTTTGGGTCATCCTTTGGGCAAACTTTTTTTATTGCCATTTTTGCCGGATATATTCGATATGATTTTGACGTAAGCCACACAACTTGGGGAAGTATTTATGCATTAGGGACATGCTTGTCAGCTGCTCTGATGTTTAAATTAGGAGGAATTACTGAGAAATTTAAATCTGTTAATCTGAGTATTGTAGTGATTATTTCACTTGCATTTTTCTGTTTTTTGATGATTTTTGCAGAAGATATCGTTCTTTTAATTTTGATAATTTTTGGCCTTAGATTTTTTGGGCAAGGTTTTGCTAGTCATTTGTCTATGGTATTATGCGGTAAATGGTTTTCGAAGAATAGAGGGAAAACTGTTGCTTTTACAAGTCTTGGTTTTACCTTTGGAGAAGCTCTATTACCAATTATCTTTGTTACATTAATTGGGGTTTTGGGGTGGAGACCTTCCTGGGGGTTAGCTTGTTTAATATTATTATTAATCTCTATTATAATTAAAATACTTTTAACTCACGATAGAACTCCTAGTAATGTTGATAATACTTCACTTATAAAAAAAGAAGTAGGAATTTATAATAAATATTGGACTAAATATGATGTACTTAATTCATGGATTGCATGGCCAATGATTTTTGCAATTGTTGTTCATTCAATGTTTTTAACAATTTTCTTTTTTCAACAGGTTACACTTGGGATAGAAAATAATTGGTCTGCTTCACAATTTGCTATACTTATTCCATTTTATACATTTACAAGTATTATTTTCACCTTTTTAACTGGTTATATTATAGACAAGTTTGGAGTGCGGACCGTATTACCCTATTACCAAATCCCCGGCATACTAGGATTTTTGTCAATGATTTTTTTAAAAGACCCAATTTTTTTTGTAATTCCATTCAGCTTATTAGGTATAATGCAAGGCATAAGTAATTCTTTAAGTGGAACTTTCTGGCCAGAATATTTTGGAACAAAATATCTTGGAGATGTCAGAGCTATAGCAACATCTTTTATGGTAATCGCCTCTGCATTAGGCCCATTCATAAGTGGATTAATGCTAGATAACCAAATTAATTTAAATACTCAATTTATTATGATGTCTTTTGTAATGTCGCTATCGGCAATAGGTCTGATTTATTTATCAATAAATACTAAGGAAATTCTTAATACTAATTAATAATATGAGCCTCTGTTGACTTTTTAATATCATCTATTGTTGAACCTTCTGCAATTTCTAGAATCCTGATACCTCCTTTATTGATTTCAAACATACCCAAATTTGTAATAACAGAATTTACAACACTTTTACCCGTCAGTGGCAGCGAGCATTCTTTTAAAAGTTTACTTTCACCTTTTTTATTTGTATGGTCCATGATGACAATTACCCTCTTAACACCTGAAACTAAATCCATTGCTCCTCCCATTCCTTTAATGAGTTTTCCAGGTATCATCCAATTCGCCAAATCCCCTTTTTCTGAAACTTCCATTGCACCTAAAATAGCCATGTCGATATGACCACCTCTAATCATTGCAAAGCTGTCAGCACTTGAAAAATAACTTGTCTTTTTTAACTCAGTAATGGTTTGTTTTCCTGCATTAATTAAATCTGGGTCTACATTTTCTTCAGTTGGAAACGGACCCATACCCAACATACCATTTTCAGATTGTAGAGTAATATCTATGTTATTTGGTATAAAATTAGAAACAAGAGTAGGTATACCTATACCCAAATTTACATACATACCATTTTTAATTTCTTTTGCCGCCCTCGCAGCCATTTCATTACGATCCCACATCGATAAATCCTCACTTTGATAAAGTCATATTTTCAATTCTTTTTTCGTGCTTCCCTACTAATATTTTATTTACAAATATTCCAGGTGTATGAATATGATCAGGATCCAAAGAACCCACTGGAACTAATTCTTCAACTTCGGCAATACATACTTTCCCACACATTGCAGCAACTGGGTTAAAGTTTCTAGCAGTTTTACGATATACTAAATTTCCTTCTTCATCACCTTTCCATGCTTTTACAATAGATAGATCTGCAAAAAAGCCCTCTTCTAGGATATAAATTTGGCCATTAAAATCCTTATGCTCTTTACCTTCAGCAATGACTGTTCCAAGTCCTGTTTTTGTATAAAAGCCTGGGATACCAGCTCCTCCAGCTCTCATCCTTTCTGCTAATGTACCTTGTGGTGTAAATTCTAATTCTAACTCTCCACTTAAATATTGTCTCATGAATTCAGAATTCTCTCCAACATATGATGAAATCATCTTTTTCACTTGTTTAGTTTGTAGTAAAAGACCTATACCGAAGTTATCTACACCTGCATTATTAGAAGCAATAGTTAGATTTTTTACCCCAGATAGTTTAAGAGCATTGATCAACTCTTCTGGAATTCCGCATAGCCCAAACCCACCAGCTGCTATTTTCATTCCATCAAAAATTAACTCTTGTATTGCTTTTTCAGCAGACTGAAAAACTTTTTCCATAATCATCTCCATTAAAAAAGTAAAACCTAGATTAATCTCTCCATAAAATTGGCATAAATAAAGCCATTACTACTAACAATTCTAATCGCCCTAAAATCATTGCTATGATTAGAACAAATTTTTCTGAATCTTCAAGGGTACTATAATTTCCTGAAGGTCCTATTATTTCTCCAATACCAGGACCAACATTGGCCAAAGCGCTAGCCGCACCTGATAATGCTGTTATAAAATCTAATCCCATAGCTCCTAAAATGATAGTAAATAACGCTAAAAAGCTTAAAAATGTTGTTATCATTATCATTGCTGATCTAAAAACAGTTTGATCAACAACTTGCCTCCCATATCTCATAAGAAAAACACCTCTGGAATAAATTAACTCATTAAGTGAAGATTTAATTAATTGAGCTAGAATTACAAAACGATAAATTTTGATACCTCCAGAAGTGGAACCAGCACAACCCCCAACAAAAATTAAAAAAAAGAATAACACAGGACCAATTCCTGAATATGTCATGAAATCGCCAGAGGCGTACCCAGTTGTCGTAATAATTGCTACAATATTAAAAATATATTGTGTGATTTTAAAAAAAGATATATCGATTAATGTTACATCAACTAAAATCACAGTAATACTAGCAAGAAAAATTAAGCTTAAAAAAAAGATTATTTGCGGGTCTGATTTTGGTATATTTCGCGTGAAGAAAATGGCAATAAAAAAACTAAATGGTAAACCTCCTAATATCATAAATATAATTGATACCCATAAAACCTTTGAGCTTTGGTAATATCCAATTGACTCATCATGAGTTGAAAAACCACCTGTAGCAACTGTAGTCATAGCATGGGCAATAGAGTCAAAAGGGGCTACACCTACAGCTATATATGAAAAAGCACATAATCCAGATAGTACTAGATAAATTAAAATTATAGACTTTGATATCTCAATTAGTCTTGGAAGTGGCTTGTCTGCCCTATCTGAACTTTCCATTCTAAATAATTGCATACCCCCGACCCTAAGAAAGGGCAAAAGTATTAATCCTAACGATAAAATCCCAAGTCCCCCAACCCATTGCATTAAAGACCTCCAAAGTAAAATTGGTCGAGGTTGATTAATTAAATCTGACAATACTGTTGCACCAGTTGTGGTTAAACCAGACGTTGATTCAAAAATTGCATCTACTATTGTTAATTCTGGCAAAGCTAAAATAAATGGAAATGCACATATCAAAGGTACTACCCACCATAAGAAATTAACAACTAATATTCCAAACCTTGCTGATATCTTGGGCGTTTCCCCCCTAGTGGCCAACAAAATCAAAATACAACCAAAACCAGCTGTTAACCCAGACCACAGAAAAGAATCACCACCTTTCCAACCAACTGCAACAGATGCAAGCCAAGGTATAAACATTAATGTTGAAAAAAATAGTCCAACAAGTGCAACTATTTGGCTTGCTGATCTTAATTCTTTGGAAAGCATTTTTTACCTCGGCATACCTTAAAAAATATAATTCATAAGATCAAATCAGACAGTACTTTTTGTTACTAACTTTTCTTTTATTGGCAAGTGTATTAGTGCAGCAAAGATAGCTAAAATTATATCAATTAACCAGACAAAAGTATACTCACCTGTAATAGTAAAAAAGTAACCTCCTAAATAAGCACCAAAAAAAGCGCCAATTTGATGTGAAAATAAAGCAAGGCCAAATAAAGTACCCATACAACTTGGTCCAAACATTTTTGATACTAGAGCAGCTGTTGGTGGAACTGTTGATAAATATGTAACTCCCAAAAGAGCTGAAAAAATAAGAAAAGTGACTTCGGTTTTTGGGGAAATTAGAAAAACAAGAACAATTAATGCTCTACTTAAATAAATTGAGGATAAAAAAAGTTTCATACTCCTTTTGGAAATATACCAACCCGCAAATAAACTACCTATAATATTGAAGAGACCTATAAAAGCTAAAGACCACCCTGATAAAGAAGTAGGTAAACCACAATAAGCTATCACACCAGGCATATGGGTTGAAATAAAAGCTACATGAAATCCACAGGTGAAAAATCCTAGTGCAAGAAAATTATAGCTAGGAGTTTGGAATGCTAATTTTATCATACCTAAAATATTAATTTTTTTATAATCAAGTAATGATTTATTTATAAACCTATGATCTCGCAAAAAGTAAGTTAGAGGTAATGTAAGTAACAATAAAAAAGACAAACAATTTAGTGCAAAAATCCAACCATAATTAATGATTATTATTACCCCAATGGGCGCTAAGAAAGTTTGTCCTAAAGATCCTCCAGCGTTTAATACACCAAAAGCTAATCCTGCTTTTTTTTCAGGTACCTTTTTATTTACAGCTGACATTGCTACAGCCAAACCAGCAATACCTGCACCACCTGCTGAAAGGAGACCTATAGCAATTACTATCTCGATGGTACTGTCACAATATTGTATTAGATAACAACCGAGGGCTGATAATATAATACCTAAAAATAGAGCCTTTTCATCACCAAATTTATCAGCAACCATACCACCTATATAGTTTGCAAAACCCCAAATAACTTGACCTACAGCAAATGCAAAACTCAGAGTTATATAGTCAAGTGCCCTATCATTTGTGATTCCGTCTATAGTTAAAGGTAGAATTTGCCTGCTACCAAAACTAGTTGCCACAATAATACAAGCGCAAATCATTGGGAAAATATATAAAAACATTTTTTCTTTCAAAAGATAGAAGAAGGATACAATTTAACATCTGGCGGAGAGACAGGGATTCGAACCCTGGAGACGGTCTCCCGCCTACACACTTTCCAGGCGTGCGCCTTCGACCACTCGGCCACCTCTCCTTTAAGGATATTCTATTATTAAAAAAATAAATTTATATTGTCTAGTAAACAAATTTAAATAGCCAAATGAATATTTACACGCCTATTATTTTTACCTTTCTTCTCGATTTTACCTATTTCAATTTTACCTATTTCAGATGTTCTACTGACATGAGTTCCACCGCAAGGTTGCAAATCAACCTGACCTTTTTTTGATTTGATGCTAATTAATCTTATTTCTCCACTTCTTTTAGGTGGGAAAACTGACATTGTTTTGACTAATTCAGGTTTTTTGTCTAATTCCTCCTCGCTGATCCATGTTTGATCAACTATTAAATCACTTTTAATTAATTCATTAATTTTATTTTCAATAATTAATTTATCTTCAACAGCTTCAGGCATATCAAAATCCAAACGACTTTTATCAGCACCTATTTGCCCACCAGTAACTGGGAGGGGAATAACTACAGACAATAAATGTAAAGCAGTATGCATTTTCATATATTTATATCTTAG